>CAZWQN010000001.1:0-53081 GCA_964635895.1 uncultured Thermotogae bacterium
CGGAGTGCGGCTGTCGCTTCAGGCAAGTGCTGAGGCCTACAGCCAGGACAAGCAACGGCTTGCGTTCTCGTACTGGGAGAGGTACGACAGCTCGACGGGCTGGCAGGCCTTCGCGGAGACCCAGACGCTCACGGTCACGCTACAGCAGGGAGGCCAGATCCGCGCGGTGTACCACCGGTCCACCGCTCTGTACTAGAAGCAGCTGGAAGCGATCGCGAGGAGGGCTCCGCGCAGGAGTGCCGGAGCCCTTCTCTCTTGACGCCGGGGGACCGCCTCGTTTACGCTACGTCGCACGAAGGGAAGGGAGAGGAGCGGGTTTCGTGCCCTCCGCTCCTTGTCATCTTCGTGCAATCCAGCTACGCTCGTCGCGAAGGTGGCGGAATCGGCAGACGCGCTAGCCTTAGGAGCTAGTGCCCACGGGCGTGCGGGTTCGAGTCCCGCCCTTCGCAGTTGATGGGATCAGGGCGCGAAGCTATAATCGCCGGGCTTCGCGCGGGAATAGCTCAGTGGTAGAGCACTGCCTTGCCAAGGCAGGGGTCGCGGGTTCAAGTCCCGTTTCCCGCTCCAGAGGCAGCCGGGGAGTCAATGCGGACGCCGGGATGGCGGAACAGGCAGACGCAAGGGACTTAAAATCCCTTGAGGGATTCCTCGTGCGGGTTCGACTCCCGCTCCCGGCAGAAGATATCGCGGGGTGGAGCAATCAGGAAGCTCGTCGGGCTCATAACCCGGAGGTTGTCGGTTCGAATCCGGCCCCCGCAACCAGCAGGCAGGGCGGCGTAGCTCAACCGGTCTAGAGCGCTCGGCTCATATCCGAGAGGTTCGGGGTTCGAGTCCCTGCGCCGCTATTGGCAGAACAGACAGCGTCTGGGGGCGTAGCTCTAATCGGGAGAGCGCTGCGTTCGCATCGCAGAGGTTGGCGGTTCGAATCCGCTCGCCTCCAAGAGAGCGACGGGAAGGGGGCATGCCCCTTCCCGTCATCGCGTTCGCTCCGTTCGATTCGCCTACCAGGACACCCGCAACGAGACGGTCCACTCGCGGAAGCCGTTCGTGTCGACGCTGATCCCCGTCGACATCGACACGAACGAACCGAGCGCCAGCGTGACTCCCATCGTGCTTTCCGCCCACTCGAACAGGAGCCCGCCCGTCGCGCTGAAGCAGGTCTCGACGGCAAACGAGAATCCAGACCCAGGCGGCGGAACGTCGACCTCAAGGGCGACGATCTCCCAGTAGTCCTGCGGGTAGTAGAGGTGCCCCTCCTCCACGGCGTCCGTCAGGGACTCGACGATCCAGCCAAACTCGGGTCGCGTGATCACGTACTGCGTGGTGTCGAGGTTCGAGATGCTCGTGAACGTCCCCCCGCCGATCGTCGCCTGGAACTTGATCCCGAACACGTCGATCGCGTCGATCAGGCCGCCGGTCCCGATGAGCTTCGTGTACAGGAAGAGGCAACCGTAGTCCGTCGCCAGCGACGGCGTGAACACGTAGCTCGCGGTTTGGATCTCGTAGAGAAGGTCGAGTGTCATGATCAACGGGACCCCGAAGAGCGGACCGATGGCCAGCTCGATCTCTTCGCTCTCGAATCCGGTTGCCGTGAACGACGTCACGCTCTCCAGGTGAGCGCATCCGAACGCACTCGCCGTGAACGTGATCTGCTCGCCGGAGAACGCACAGAACGCCGGCGCGGCCGTCGGGTCGGTGAGGAACGTCTTGGTCAGCAATGTGGAGTCGGTCTGGGTCGCCGCCGCCGTGAACGTGATCTCGCTCAGGTCGGCGCCGAGGTACGTCAGGCTCTGGAAGGTTACCAGGCCGTCCAGGAGTTCCCCGTAGACCTCGACCACCCACCCGTAGTTGGCCGACTCGGACTGCGTCGCCCCGACATACGCCCCATAGACACGGAACAGCATCGGATCGAATAGGAACGAGACGATCCCCTGTGCATAGAGGAACGACGACGACTGAGGATCGAACAGGATCTGGCCCTCGAAGCACACGGGACCCAGCCCCGCCATGAGGTCAAACTCCTGCCAGAGCCACCCGTCGAAGATGAAGTCCGAGATGCTCGAAAGCTCGACGAACTCAATCCGGAGTCCCACATCCAACGTCGACTCGAACGAGCTGAATGCCTGCGGGCCCTGCGGAGAGAGGCCGATCTCGGTCTGCCAGCTGCCCGTGAACCACTCGCCTCCGTAGCCCGCCACGGCACCGCCGAGGATCAGGACCGCCCACAGGAACAAGACTCGGCTTTTCACCGTCCACTCCCCCTCAGTTCTGCGTCGTGAGATGCGCGTTCATTGCGGGGCGATCGCCTCGTGACGCGTATCGCCATGCTGACCGTATCCGGCGCGTCAACGGCCACCTACGCTCCGCGACCGTCGGTGAGGGGAAACAGATCACCCGGGAAGCCAGCCAACGTCCTGTTCGACGGCGGCTCCCCAACGGTAGGTGAAACGGCTTGGCGGTCTCGGATGGGCACGGTAGACTCGCGGCATGAGACGATTCGTGATTCTCGGCCACAAGGTTCCCGTCTCCGGGGACTTCACCCTGAACGACCTCCCCGGGAGTGCAGGACGCCTGGACGTGCTGTGCCGGGCGGTCGGAGCTTCGTTGTTCGTGTCGCACGGCATTCGCCGCGACACCGAGGTCGTGCTCCTGATCCAGAACTCCGTGGAGATCCGCATCGCCGGCGATCGTGTTCGTCGCCTGAACCCCGACGAGCGCTCCACGGCCGCTCTGCTCCAACAGGCGCTCCAGCAGGCAACGGACGAGGAACTCCAAGCATCTCCCGGCATCCTCGTGGCCCGGAGCTCGCTCGAGTCGACGCTCGACGGACTTGTCCGCCGGGGAGCTCGCCCGGTCGTCCTGCATGAAGATGGAGAACTGCTCGACCCCGGCGCGCTTCCGGCCGATCCGGCCTTCATTCTCTCGGATCACCTCGACTTCACGGACGAGGAGCTTCGCATCCTGGAGGAGCTGCCTCGGCTCTCTCTCGGACCCACGGCGCTGCACACCAGCCAGTGCATCACCATTACCCACTACCTCCTCGACCGCTGCACGGAAGACGCCGAGCTCGATCTCGTGCTCTGCCACAAGGTGTGGAGCGAGGCGAAGGCACAGCTCATCGCCGGCCTTCTCCTCGACTTCGACATCCCCGTGAACCTCGTCCGCCAGTCGCCCCCCACGCTGTACCCCGTGACAGTCGACGGCCTCGGGGAGGTGCGGATCATGGTTCGCCCGCGGGACCTCGACCGAGCCCGCGTCGTGATTGGCGACTACTTCGAGGACCCGGTAGAGGAGTGAACGAACCCGGCCATGGATAAGCGGGCGGACGGCGAAGCATCCTTCCAAGCCGAGCGCGCTCGCATGGTCGAGCGGGACCTTCGCCGACGCGGGATTCGGGATCCGCACGTCCTGGAGGTGATGGGGCGCGTGCCGCGGCATCGCTTCGTGTCCCGGGCTCTTGCCCACGTTGCCTATGCGGACGCTCCGCTCCCCACGGCCGAAGGCCAGACGATTTCCCAGCCGTACATCGTGGCCCTGATGACGCAGGCCCTGGCGCTCACCCGCGGAGAGAAGGTGCTCGAAGTGGGGACCGGATCCGGGTATCAGACCGCCGTCCTCGCGGAGCTCGGCGCCGAGGTCTGGTCCGTCGAGTGCAGAACGGCGCTCCTCACGGCCGCCGCCTCGCGCCTCGCCGCCCTGGGCTACGACCGGATCCACCTTGTCGAGGCGGACGGGACCCTCGGTCTTCCGTCGGAGGCGCCGTTCGATCGGATTCTCGCCACGGGCAGCCTACCGCAGCTCCCGCCCAAGCTCGCGTCTCAGCTCCGCTCCGGCGGCGTGTTCGTCGGTCCCATCGGACCGCTCTTCGATCAACGCCTGGTCCGGATCGAGTATGATCCCCCGCGCGTGCGGGAAGAAACGCTGTGCGCGTGCCGTTTCGTCCCGCTCGTCGGCGCGGCGGGATGGCCGGCGACCGCCCATCCAGAGGAGGACCCGTGAGGCTGATCGACCTGCGCAGCGATACCGTGACGCAGCCCACCGAAGGAATGCGTCGCGCCATGGCAGATGCCGTCGTTGGAGACGACGTCTACGGCGAGGACCCGACCGTCCGGCGGCTCGAGGAACGGACGGCCGACCTCCTCGGAAAGGAAGCGGGCCTCTTCCTCGCCAGCGGGACGATGGCGAACCTCGTCGCACTCCTGACGCATGCCGGGCGGGGAGACGAGATCATCGTAGGGGATCTTGCCCACACGTTTCTCTACGAGGTGGGCGGAAGCGCCGCTCTGGGCGGCATCCACTCCTCGATCCTCCCCAATCGCGATGACGGGACGCTCGACCTCGCCGCCGTCGACGCCGCGGTGCGGAGCCGCGATGACGTGCACGTGCCGCGGACGAAGCTCCTCTGCCTGGAGAACACCCACAACCGCTGCGGAGGCATCGCGCTCTCCGTCGACTACCTCGGCGGGGCCGCCCGCCTGGCCCAGACTCGAGGGCTCGCCCTGCACATGGACGGCGCGCGGCTGTTCAACGCCGCTCGCGCTTTGCACGTCGAAGCCGCGGCCCTGTCCCGCGGCGCCGACTCCGTCGCGGTCTGTTTCTCTAAGGGGCTCGGCGCCCCGGTCGGCTCCACCCTCTGCGGCCCGCGGGACTTCATTCGCGAGGCGAGGCGCTGGCGCAAGACGGTCGGCGGCGGGATGCGCCAGGCGGGAATCCTTGCAGCCGCTGGGCTGTACGCCCTCGACCACCACGTCGAGCGACTGGACGAAGACCACGCCAACGCGCGAAGACTGGCGGAGGGAATCGCCGCGACGCCAGGGCTTTCCTGCCCTCAGTCCCGCCCTGCGGCCACCGCGTGGACGAACCTCGTCTACCTCGCGGTGGATCCCGAGCTGGCCCGGAAGCGTGGGTTGGACGCCGAGACGCTCTCCGACCGGCTCCGCGAACGCGGCGTCCTTGCGCTCCCCCTCGGCAAGGATCGCCTGCACATGCGGCTCGTGACGCACCTCGATGTGACCTCCCAAGACATCGACGTCGCCCTCGAAGCCCTCCAGTCCGCGGTGCGCGGGACGTAGGTCCGTCCCCTCCCTGAACGACGTCGTCCCCCTTCGGAGTGGTTGCCCTGTCCGCGCGACGTCGCCGGTCCTACCCTGGCCGTACCGGGTGGCGAGAGCGTCTCTGCCTTGCAGAGATGCTTGACCCCACGCATCGCACAGCCGAAGGGGGAACGATGAAGGGGCTAGCGTCGGTTCTTGGGGTGATCCTGCTCAGCGGGTGCGCCGCACTCGCCGGACCTCTTGAAGTATCCATCGGCGGGGGAGTGTCCGCCGTGTCCCTCGACGCGTATAACGGGATCCTCGAGTCCTGGAACGCGCTGATCGAGCACCTGAACGAGACCTTCTTGGTTCACCCCGACGTCTCCGGCACCGTCCGAACCCTCGACCTTCTATCGAACGGCATGGGCTTCCAGGTGGCGGAGTGGTACTGGCCTCTCGGCTGGCTGGCCCTCGGCGCCCGGTTCGAGTACGAGCAATCCAAGACCGCAACCCGTGGGACCTACGTGGGAGCCGGGACGTCGACGATCGACATCGCCCTGGAGTGGCAGACGATCGGTGTCCTCGCCGGGGCGCGCTTTCTCATCCTAGATGCCGGCGTTCGACTCTCCGGCGACCTCGCCCTCGGGTACTTCCACGGAGCGCTCGCCCACTCGGTCACGTTCGAGGTCCCGAGTGAGTACACGGACGCCCTCGCGGGCCTTCCGCCGGAAGGCGGCGGTCGCCACACCGGAGACACGGTTGGACTCGCGGCACAGCTCTCTGTGGACGTTCCCATCGCGGCGGGACTCGGCCTCGGGGCGGCCGTTGGGTATCGCTCGGCCGTGATCGGCGCCCTAACCGATGCGTCCGATGCGTCCGGCGACCCGCTGGATCTCGACGGGGACGAGACCTCCGAAGAGGCCAACCTGTCTGGTATTGGCGTGCGGCTCACCCTGTCCTTCGACATTGACCTCTCCCTCGACGGAGAAGGGGAAAAGGAGTAGCTATGAAAGGGGCACGACTCTGTCTGTTGCTCGGCGCGACGGCCCTTGTGATTGGGTCCGTCGGCGGCTGTCTGGAGTTCGGCGTGACCCAGCCGCAGGCGCTGTTCACCGCCTCCCCCGCCGAGCACGTCATCCCGTTCACGGCGAGCTTCGACGGGACTCTGTCCCGCAAGGCTGGCTGTGACATCGTTTCGTACGTCTGGACGTTCGGTGACGGAGGCGGCGCCACCGGAGCCCTGGTCGACCACGCCTATACGGTGGACGGCGTCTACAAGGTAACCCTGACGGTGATCGACGAGCGAGGGGCGTCCGACTCCACCTCGACGCACGTCGACGCCCAGAACCCGCTGCCGACCGCCACGTTCTCCTACTCGCCGAAGAGCAACATGGAAGGGACGTACATCATCGGCGCGAGCGAATGGGTCACGTTCGACGCCTCGGAGTCGGCCGACGACAGCGGGATCACTCTGTACGAGTGGGACTTCGGCAACGGCGACACGGCCGTGGGCTCGATCGTCGAGTACCGCTACAGGATCGCCGGCATCTACAACGTCGTCCTCACGGTGACGGACGACGACGGAGATTCGTCGAGCTATGTGCAGCAAGTCACGGTCTTCGGCAACTCCCCGTGCGGCGCGGACGACACCGACGGAGGGACGTGCTCATGATCCGACGACTCTGCGTGATCGCCCTCGTCCTCGCCCCGCTCTTCCTGTCCGGCTGCGTTCTGAACACGATCCTCGACGACGTGGTGAACTCCCTCCCTCGGTCGGTCATCGACGCCGCGCCCACCCAAGGCGCCGCGCCGCTCACCGTCACGCTCGACGCCCACTTCTCGCATGACGACGACGGATCCATCGTCGGGTACCGGTGGGACCTCGGCGACCCTGCCGCGGCCACCGGAGCCCAGCTTGGCTCGACGTGCACGCACACCTACCAGTACCCGGGGACGTACTTGGTCAAGCTGTCGGTCGTCGACAACGAGGGAGCGACGGACTCCCAGCAGATCGCGATCGTCGCGACGAACGCACCCCCCGTCGCGCAGGCGACGGCGAGCAACTCGGCCCCCTACCCGGGAGACCCCGTGACGTTCGACGCGTCCGACTCCTACGATGCGACGGGGACGATCGTGAGCTATGCGTGGACCTTCGGCGACGGCGGGACCGGCGAGGGCGTGACGGCGGCCCACACGTACTCCAAGGAAGGAAGCTATACCGTGAGGCTGACTGTCACCGACAACGAGGCTGCATCGTCGGACACGACGCTCGTGGTGGACGTCCGGGTGGGGTCGAGCAACTGCGGCGACGGTGATTGCGGCGACTCGTACACCCCGCTCGCCGTGATCACGGGCTTGCGCAACGGCTGCTCCAACTACCATACCGTCGGCAGTCCCGCCACGTTCGACGGCCTCTCCTCCCGATCGGAAGGCGGAAGCATCGTCCGCTATGAGTGGGACTTCGGCGACGGCTCCACGGGCAGCGGCAGCACCGTGAGCCACACGTACGCCACCAGCGGCACGTTCGTCGTGAGGCTCACCATCACCGACGAGGCGGGAGCAGTGGGAACGGGTTCCGGCTACGAGAAGGTGCGCTTCCCATCAGATGGAGGCATCTGCCCGTAGGCCTCCTGCAGGGCACATGCGCGGCCCGCCCCTCTCCCGACCGGGGTGGGCTGCCGTCGTTCTACGGAGACGCCGCGGTCACCACGTCGACGTCGACGAGCGAGCCGTCGGCGTTGTAGTACTCCAGGACGAGGAAGAGGGAGGCGTCCGCATCGACGACGACCAGGCCCCAGAACTCCTCCTTGAGGCCCACGTCGGTCGCCGTGCTCACGTACCGCGCGACGCGCGGCTCGAGCTGGAACGGCGTAGAGGCGGCGACCCCGCCCTCTGCGTCGTACAGCACCAAGGTTCCCGCGACGACTCGGTCGTGCGGGTTGACGAGCCCGATCCCCGTGGTGCGGTTCGGCGTGCTGGCGTAGTCCGCCACCTGCGCGACCGTCCCGACCGTGCGGACGACTTCGACGTTCTCCACCGCGACCCACGCCCCCGACGCGGAGATCCACAGGGCGACCGCCAACTCGATCGGCGACTCGATCCGCAGCAGCCCCCACGTTCCCCGTTCGGCCAAGAGGTCATCGACGAACAGCACCGTCGAAGCGTGTGCCGCGAGGGACTGCGACGTCTCGACGATCACCGCACCGTCCGTGTCATAGACCAAGCAGGAGAAGACGCCGGGCTCACTCCCGACGTTGGAAACGACGAGCGCGGTGCTCGTCTGGGCCGTGGCGTCGTAGTACGCCGAGTAGGTGTCGGCAAGAGCCGCGGCGGGCGCCGCGAGCAGGAAGAAGAGAAGCCAGCACAGAACGTTTCGATTCACACGTCCTCCTTTGAGTCGGTTCGCCGCGCCGCCAGGGCCGCCGCGAGGAACCGGCCGGTGTACGACTCGGCAACCTCGGCCACCTGCTCGGGGGTCCCGACGGCAACCACCATTCCGCCGCCGTCTCCCCCCTCCGGCCCGAGATCGATGATCCAGTCCGCCGTCTTGACGACGTCCAGGTTGTGTTCGATGACGACGACCGTGTTCCCGCCGTCGACGAGCCGGTGCAGAACGTCCAGCAGCCGGTGGACGTCGGCGGCGTGGAGCCCCGTCGTCGGCTCATCGAGGATGTAGAGCGTCCTCCCAGTCGAGCGGCGCGACAGCTCCCTCGCGAGCTTGATCCGTTGGGCTTCTCCCCCGGACAGCTCCGTGGCCGGCTGCCCGAGCTCGATGTACGACAGCCCGACGTCGTCGAGCGTCTGGAGTCGGCTCTCGATCGCCGGGACGTTCTCGAAGAACTGGCGCGCCTCGTCCACAGACATCGCCAGGACGTCGGCGATCGACTTCCCCTTGTACTTCACCTGCAGGGTCTCGCGATTGTAGCGCGATCCCTTGCACACGTCGCACGGGACGTAGATGTCGGGCAGGAAGTGCATCTCGATTCTCTCCTGCCCCTGTCCCTGGCACACCTCGCAGCGTCCCCCTTTGGTGTTGAAGCTGAACCGGCCGGCACTGTAGCCGCGCACCTTTGCGTCCGGGGTTCGGGCGAACAGGGCGCGGATGTCGTCGAACAGCTTCGTGTAGGTCGCGGGGTTCGAGCGGGGCGTCCGCCCGATCGGCGACTGGTCGATCTCAATCACCTTGTCGATCGACTCCGCGCCGACGATGTCGTCGTGGGCGCCCGGACGGCGCGCCGCCAGGCGGAGCTTGTGCGCCACGCCGTAGTACAGTACGTCTTCCACGAGGGTGCTCTTGCCCGATCCCGAGACTCCGGTCACGCAGACGAACCGCCCGAGCGGGAATGTCACGTCGATGCCACGGAGGTTGTGCGCGGAGGCGCCCATCACCGTGAGCGACTTCCCGTTCCCCCGTCGGCGGTTCTCCGGAACAGGAACCCGGAGCCGCCCGGACAGGTACTGGCCGGTCACCGAGTCACGGCACGCGGCCACGTCCTCCGGTGTGCCCGCCGCGACGACGTACCCACCATGCGCCCCCGCTCCCGGGCCGAGATCGAGGATGAAGTCGCTCTCGCGCATCGTCTCCTCGTCGTGCTCGACGACGATCACCGTGTTCCCGAGATCGCGCAGCCCCTTGAGCGTCTGAAGCAGCCGTCGATTGTCGCGCTGATGGAGACCGATCGACGGTTCGTCGAGCACATAGAGGACTCCCGTGAGCTGGCTCCCGACCTGCGTAGCGAGCCGGATCCGCTGCGCCTCTCCGCCGGCCAGCGTTCCCGCCCGGCGATCCAGGGTCAGGTAGTCGAGTCCGACGGCCACCATGAACCCGAGCCTGGCTCGGATCTCCTTCAGGATCTGCTCCGCGATCCGTGCCTCGCGCGCCGGGAGCGCCAACTCCTCGAAGAAGGTCAGCGCGGCGCGGATGGAGAGCGTCGTCACCTGATGGATGCTCATCCCTTCGATCGTGACGGCGAGGACCTCGGGTTTCAGCCGCGCTCCCCCGCACACGGGACAGGGAAGCGTCGCGAAGAACTGCTCCATCTGCGCCCGCCACGTCTCGGACGACGTCTCCCGGTACCACCGCTCGAGCGAGGGAACGATCCCACGGAACGGCCGCTTCACCGTCCGCTTCTGCCCCGAGGTCGCCTCGTAGTCGAACGAGATCGCTTTGTCGCCCGTCCCGTAGAGGATCGCCTCCCGCTTCGCCTTCGACAGCTTGCCGAGAGGCTCGTACGGATCGATCCCGAGGGCCGACGCCAGGCCCAACATCTGCCCCTCGAACCATCGGCTCTTCGTGTCCGCGAACGGGAGGAGTCCTCCATCCAGGAGCCCGAGGCGCTCGTCGAGGACCAGCTCGGGATCCACCTCCTTGCGCTCGCCGAGACCGGTGCACTCGGGGCACGCGCCGTAGGGGTTGTTGAAGGAGAACATTCGCGGGCTCAGCTCTTCGTAGCTCACACCGCACCGCGTGCACGCGTAGTGCTCGCTGTACAGCTGCTCCGTCCCGTTCTCGAGGACGATGTTCACCAGCCCGCCGCCGTGCTTCAGCGCCGTCTCGATCGAGTCCGCGATTCGGCCCCGCTTCTTCCCGTCGACCTCGACGCGGTCGACGACGATGTCAATCGTATGCTTCTGGTTCTTCGAGAGCTCGATCTCCTCGTACAGCGTGCGCGTGACCCCGTCGACGCGGACCCGCGTGAACCCCTCCTGGCGGATCTCCTCGAACGTCTTCCTGTACTCGCCCTTCCTCCCCCGAACGACGGGGGCGAGGAGCTGGACCTTCGCGCCCGCAGGCAGCTCCATCACCGCGTCGATGATCTGCTCCGCCGACTGCTGCCGGATCGGATCGCCGCACTGGGGGCAGTGCGGGTGACCGATCCGCGCGTAGAGAAGCCGGAGGTAGTCGTAGATCTCCGTCACCGTGCCCACGGTCGATCGTGGGTTGTGGCTGCGCGTTTTCTGGTCGATCGAGATCGCCGGTGAGAGCCCCTCGATGACATCGACGTCCGGCTTCTCCATCTGGCCGAGGAACTGCCGCGCGTACGCGGACAGCGACTCGACGTAGCGGCGCTGGCCCTCGGCGTAGATCGTGTCGAATGCGAGCGAGCTCTTCCCCGAGCCGGAGATGCCGGTGATCACGATCAGCCGGTCGCGCGGCAGCTCGACGTCGATGTTCTTCAGGTTGTGCTCGCGCGCTCCCTTGACGTGAATGACGTTCATAGACCCTTCCTGACGTTCCGCAGCTCATCGCGCAGGGTCGCGGCCAGCTCGAATTCGAGCCGCTCGGCCGCCCGGAGCATCTGAGCCTCCAGGTCCCGCGCGTACGCGAGAAGCTCGTCGCGCTTCGTGGCCTGCGGTCGCTCGCGCACCGCGGCCGGAGTCTCCGGGCGCACGGCGTGGAGCGCCTGCAGGATGTCGGTGACCTCGCGCTCGATGCTCCTCGGGGTGATCCCGTGCTTCTCGTTGTAGGCGACCTGGATGCGGCGCCGGCGGTTCGTCTCGTCGACGGCGTGGCGGATCGAATCGGTCATCGTGTCGGCATAGAGGAGCACCCGGCCGCGGACGTTGCGCGCCGCCCGCCCGATCGTCTGCACGAGCGACGTCCCCGAGCGCAGGAACCCCTCCTTGTCGGCGTCGAGCACCGCGACGAGCGCTACTTCCGGAAGGTCGAGCCCCTCGCGCAAGAGGTTGATTCCCACCAGGACGTCGAACTTCCCGAGGCGCAGGTCGCGGAGGATGTCAATGCGGTCGAGCGTCTCGATCTCCGAGTGCAGGTAGCGCGCCCGCACTCCCGCGTCGACGAGGTACTCGGTCAGATCCTCGGCCATCCGCTTGGTCAGCGTCGTGACGAGCGCGCGGTCCCCGCGCTCGACGGTGGTGCGGATCTGGCCGAGCAAGTGGTCGATCTGCCCCTTCACAGGGAGAACGCTCACCTCTGGATCGATGAGCCCCGTCGGGCGGATGACCTGCTCGACCACCCGCTGGCTCTTCCGCTCCTCGTACAGGCCGGGGGTCGCCGACGTAAAGATCACCTGGTTCACCCGCTCCTCGAACTCCGAGAAGGTGAGAGGCCGGTTGTCGAGCGCCGACGGAAGTCGGAACCCGTAATCGACGAGCGTCGTCTTCCGCGATCGATCTCCGTGGTACATCCCGCGCACCTGGGGCACTGTCTGGTGCGACTCGTCGACCACGAGGAGGAAGTCGCTCGGGAAGTAGTCGATGAGCACGGACGGAGGCTGGCCGGCGCGGCGCCCGTCGAGGTGGCGGGAGTAGTTCTCAATGCCGTTGCAGTACCCCATCTGCTGCATCATCTCGAGGTCGTAGCGGGTGCGCTGCTCGAGACGCTGCGCCTCGAGGAGGCGGTTCTCGTTGCGCAGCACGGCGAGACGCTCCTCCAGCTCCTCCTCCACCGTGGACGTCGCCCGCTGCATCTGCTCGTCGGGCGTGATGAAGTGCGACGCCGGGAAGATCGTGATCGCCGCGACGTCCTCGATCGCATGTCCGGTGACCGGGTCGAGGAGGGCGATCCGCTCGATCTCGTCGCCGAAGAACTCGAGGCGCACGACCCGTTCCTCGTACGCGGGGATGATTTCCACCGTGTCGCCCCGGGCGCGGAACGTCCCTCGCTCGAAGCCGATCTCGTTCCGGCTGTACTGCAGGCCGACCATCCGCCGCATGACGTCGTCGCGATCCCACGACGAACCGCGCTCGAGGGTGACCGACATGTCGTAGTAGCTCGCCGGCGACCCAAGGCCGTAAATGCACGAGACGGATGCGACGATGATCACATCGCGCCGCTCGAACAGCGCCGCGGTCGCCGCGTGGCGGAGTCGATCGATCTCGTCGTTGATCGAGGAGTCCTTCTCGATGTAGGTGTCCGTCTGCGGGATGTACGCTTCCGGCTGGTAGTAGTCGTAGTAGGAGACGAAGTAGTGAACTGCGTTGTCGGGAAACAGCTCGCGGAACTCGTTCGCCAGCTGCGCGGTGAGGGTCTTGTTGTGCGCGATCACCAGGGTCGGCCGCTGCACCTCCTGGATGACGTGAGCGATCGTGAACGTCTTTCCGGTCCCGGTCGCCCCCCACAACGTCTGGAACTGCAATCCCGAGCGAACCCCGTCCACCAGCCGCTCGATGGCCGCCGGCTGGTCGCCGCAGGGCTCGAGCCTGTTCGAGATTCGGAAACCCGCCGCTTCGCCGATCCGTGAAAGTCTCATCCCAAGCTAGGAATGGTACCGGTCCCGGGACGTTCCAGCAACGCGTCGGGAACGACGATCGGACGGCCCCGGCGGCAGCCGGCAGCTAACGCACGATCCGGAAGCTCGTGTGGGACTCGGTCGGCGCAAGCCACGCCGCGTCGACACGCTCGACCGAGGCGCGCTCCGGTCCGCGAGACAACCACTCGAGGAGCGCCTCGAGGGCCGGTCGCTCGCCTTCCGCGGCCACGAACACGCTCCCGTCGGAGTCGTTCTGGACCGTCCCGACAAGGCCGAGGCGTTCCGCCTGGGCGAGCGTGTTCTGGCGGAAGAAGACGCCCTGAACCCGTCCGTGGACGTGCGCTTCGAGGCGGGCCTTCATACGGCCAGTCTACTGCAGCCGCGGGCGGTGGGAGGCTTCGGGCGCACGGAGCCGGTCAACGGGCCCAACGACGGCCCCGTAGGAGCTGAGTAGAAGAAACGCTACAGGTGCGGCGTCAGAAGCCCGAGGATCCGCTCGAGCGGCGCGACGTCGTCTCGCGTGAACTGAGCAAGCCGGGATGAATCCACATCGAACACAGCCACGACGTCTCGATCCTTGAGCACGGGGATCGCGATCTCGCTCCGTGCTCGCTTGTCGCAAGGGATATGCCCCGGGAACGCTGCGACATCCGGGACGATGACCGCCGCCCTCGTGGCGACCGCGCGAAGACAGACGCCGCCGTCCCGCAGCACCTGGCACGCGAGCGGACCCTGGTACGGGCCGACGTGGAGCTCGTCTCCGGCCACCAGGTAGAAGCCCGTCCACAGGTGATGCGGCATCTTGGCGTGGAGCACGGCACAGACCGTCGACATCGCCGCACAGAGGCTCGGCGAGCCGCCGTCCATCAGCTCCCGCAGCTGCTCGTAGATTCGCTCGTACCGTCCGCCGCGATCGCCGATCACAAAGTCTTCCTTTCAGCACAAGCCGCCCGCTGCCCGGCGCGGCTGGCCAGCGCCGCGCCCGCAATCGCGATGACTCCCCCCACCACGGTAAGCGCCGCAGGGACCTCCGACAACCAGATCCACGCGATGACAAGCGCGAGGACCGGGTTCAGGTAGAGGAAGCTGGCCAGGGCGGAGGCGGGAAACCGCGCCAGCGCCGCAACCCACAGGACGTAGGCGATGGCTCCCGGGAACACCCCAAGATAGAGGGCGGACGCCGTCGCCGCCGGGCGCGCCTCTCCGATGGTGCGGACGAGCCCCGGCGCGAACACGAGCATCGGGATCGTCCCCGCCCAGATGATGTAGGTCGCGAACTCGAGGGGGCCGTAGCGCGTCATGACCCGCTTCTGAAGAACGTTGTACGCACTGGCGCAGACCGCGGCGACGACGACGATCCCCGCGCCCGCCTCCATCCGCACTCCGGCCCCCTCGCCGAGCGCGATGAGGGCGACTCCGGCGAAGCCGACGGCGATCCCGACCCACCCGATCGGCCTCATCCTCTCCCCCAGGACCGGCATCGCGAGGAGCGCTGTGAACAACGGAACCGACGCGATGAGCAGGCTGGCCGTTCCGGCCGACACACTCGTCTCCCCGAAGTTGAGAGCAAGGTGGTACCCGGTGATCCCGAGCCCGCCAAGCAGGAGGAGGATCGGCACGTCCCGCCCGCGAGGAAGACGCATCCTCCGCGCCCCCGCGACAAGACCCAGAACGAAGGACGCCGTGAGGAACCGCAAGAGCGCCAGCTCCCCCGGTCCGTACGCGGACAACCCGACGCGGATCGCGGCAAAGGCGGACGCCCAGAGGAGCAGGAGAATCCCGAGGCCCACGTACGAAGTCATCTGCTCATCTCCCCTGCGAACGGGCGTTTCCGTCCCCGATCCCCGTGGACGGATTGTACTGGCCCATCGACGCCAGCTCCGCGGCGGCTCGAGGACGCACCGCAGGACGAGCCACTGGCCGCCGCCCGTAGAGGTGCGGTACATGAACTCAAGGATCCGTTCGGGGGTCCGAGGCAGGTCCTGCGGGGCCGTTGAGTAGAGGTGCGGTCAGCGAACCGGGAGGGCGGGATGGACGTAGCGGGAATCGTCGCCTTGGGGGCCGTGGGCGTCCTTGCGATCGTCTGGCGGGTCGTGGTTGCCGCGCAACGTCGACGATCCGATGCGACGACAGGGGAGTTGGGGGACGCATCGCTGTCGCGACGGCTTGCTTCGAGGGAACGATGCGAGCGACCTGGCCTCGACACTGGGGGAAGGTCCTTCCTTACTACGGTTCTCCTTGCCCTGTTCGTCTTCGCCTACTTGGGCTGTTTCCTGATGATGATTGAAGACATCGGCGCGCACGACCGCGGAGAGGCAATGGCCCACTGGCGTGTCTGGGGGCCGATCTTGGTCGGCAGCCCCCTCGTCCTCGTCCTTTGCCTGAGAGCCGCCGGCCTCACCACTCGCCCGGTCTACACCACAGCGGGCGTCGTAGGCCTCATCTTCCTTCTCATGGACGCTGGGGGACTTGCGATTCGCCGCTTCATCCTGTGGCCCGCCTGGGCCCCGACGCTGGCCCTCTTCGTCGTCCACCGGGTTCTTACCGCGCCGAGTCGGGTTCGCGAGGATCGCCAGAGCGGCAGAAGGAAACCGCTCTTCAGGACATACAAGGAGAAAGCCTCGAATCGCTGAAACGTTCGCGGCAGCAGCCGTCGCGAGCAATCGAATGCGCTACCCTGAGAGGCTCGACTCATCGGTAAGAGAGGAGGTCACGACCCATGAACGATGCCCTTCACTGGATCACCCGCCGTCGCTCGATTCGCCAGTTCACCGGGGATCCGGTCCCCCGCGAGAAGATCACCGCGGCTCTGCAGGCGGCCATGACTGCGCCCTCCGCGCGCAACCTGCAGCCGTGGAACTTCGTCGTCGTGACGGACAGGGAGACCCGGGCCGCGCTCGCCAAGGCACACCCGTACGCCGGATTCGCCGTCGATGCGGGAGCGATCGTCGTTCCGTTCGGGAAGAAGAAGGGCGCCATGTCGTTCGACCAGGACATGGCGGCGGCCACGGAGAACCTCCTGATCGCCGTTGCTGGCCTTGGGCTTGGAGCGACGTGGTGTGGGCTGGACGACACGCTCCAGGATCGGGTGCGCGCGCTCCTGGGGGTTCCCGACGACTTCCACCTCTTCGCCCTCATCCCGGTCGGCGTTCCCGCCGAGGAGAAGCCGGCGCGCACCCAGTACGACGAAACCAAGGTCCACTGGGACAAGTACAAAGCGTAGCTGTCCGCTGGACCGCTAATCGGAGCTCGGCGTCCAGAAGCCCGTGCGCGCGGCGCCGCAGTGGAGTGACAAGAGCTCCGCGAACCGAATACACCACGAGCCAAGCGTTGACCCGGCTTCCCCGACGGGCGCGTACAGCACCGCCAGGACGTTCGTCGTACCGGATTGGACCTTGGTGGCCATTGCGTCCTTGACCGGATTGCCGCACGGACGCCATGCGTCGTCGCGGCGCCCACACACAACCAGCACGTCCTCCAGGTCGATCGACTGCCCCGATGAGTTGAACACGTAGGCTTCCCCCGCCTCGCCCCGGCGGAGCAGGAGCTCGCGCCCGGAGAGGTCGGCGTCGAAGATCGACGCGGGAAGCCCGGACTCCAGGCTGACCGCGTTGTTGACGTCGACCGGACCGTTGACCCGTGGAAACTCCCCCGCGAGCGCCGCCCGGAGGAGAAACTCGCTGGCGGGCTTTCCCCTCCCGCTCGGCTTGTACCGGCCGAAGCGGAGCATGGCGCGCACGCTGTCCCGGACGGCCTGCGGGACGAAGTCCTCGCCCGCCTGGCGAACCCGATCCAGGAGCGGAAGAAGGAACGGCGGGGTCGACGAACTCGGCACGACCCGGACTCCCTCCGCCCAGACAAGCCCCGGGACGACCGGCGGCGGAGACAGCCGAGGGTCCAGATCGACCGAGCACATGCCGCCGAGCGGGTCGCTCATCGCGGGATCGCCACGGCGCCGCTCCACTTGAACGTCGTTGAGACGCCGTTCGCCGCCAGCTCGTACTCCCCCAGCGGCAGCCCGTCGAGCGCGAGCGGTGTCGTGACCTCGAACGTCTTCACGGTCTGCGCGCAGACCTCGTCCACCGGACGCTCGGTCGTCACCGTAAGGATGAGCAGGTTGTCCCGCCGTTGCTGCCTGACAGAGGAGATCCGCGTGCACGTGTCGCGCAGGGTACCCTTCACGACGGCGCTGAGACATGTGGGGTATCCGTCGACCGCTCGGACCTCGACAGTGTCGACATCGGCGAGGCCGAAGATGTACTCGGCCGGGCCCTTGCCCGCCCGGCAGCCGGAGACAAGGGCCATTCCCGAGGCGAGGACTAGGAGAAGAACAAGTCGGGAGAATGCGACGCAAAGCGATCTCGCCATGACTCCTCCCGATCCTCCCAGCAGGTGGCTCATCGTACCCGACGCTCCCGCCATCGAAAAGGAGCTAGGCTCGCTCGGCACGAACCGTGACGATGGGAGGTGAGTCAAGGTGCGCCGTGACGGCGCACTTCCTCGCCGCCCGGACGCACGCCTCCGTGGTCTCGTCGGGCAGGCCCTGCGGAAGGCGAATTCGGATCTCGACGTTCGGGACCCGGTGGGCGACCTCATCCCACGTCGTGGAGAGAGCGAGGGACACTCCGTCGACGGGGATTCCCCGCGCCTGGAGGAACGCGAGCACGTAGTGCCCGGTGCACGTTCCCAACGAGGCGAAGAACAGGTCGAACGGAGAGGGAGCCGAGTTCGCTCCGCCGGAGGCCTCCGGTTGATCGGTCCGAACCACGAATCCCTTGAAGCTGGCGTCCACTCGCTTCCCGCCGGGGAAGTCGATCCGCATCTCCATGAGCTCTCCTTCCGCCGTCCCGCCAGCCGCCAAGCATACCCTCCCCGACGAGGGATCGCCCGCCACAGCGCGCTAGAATGGTCGTTGCGGGAGGATCCATGTCCAAGCGACCGTTTCTCATCGACACCGACACGGCATCCGACGACGCCGTCGCCCTCGTCATGGCGCTGCGCCACCCCGACGTCGAGGTCGAGGCGATCACCGTTGTCGCGGGCAACGTTCCGCTGGATCAGGGGGTGCAGAACGCCCTGTACACGGTCGAGCGGTGTGGGCGCCGAACCCCCGTACACCGCGGGATCGCCCGCCCGCTCCTGCGCCCGCTCCAGACGGCCCAGTTCTGTCACGGCGAGGACGGAATGGGCGACATCGGGCTCCCGCTGTCCGGCCGCCACCCCGCGGAAGGCCACGCGGTCGACGTTCTCGTCGAAGCGTCCCGGCGCCTCGCCGGCCGCCTGACCCTGGTCACCCTCGGCCCGCTCACGAATCTCGCCGTGGCCCTGCTCAAGGAGCCCCGCGTCGCCGAGTGGATCGAGCGGTGCGTCGTCATGGGAGGCATCGGCCTGGGACACGGGAACATCGTCCCCGCCGCGGAGTACAACCTCTGGGTCGATCCCGAGGCGGCGAAGATCGTCTTCCAGTCCGGCCTGCCGCTCTGCATGGTTGGGTGGGACGTTTCGCACCGTCGGGCCACGTTCACCGACGCCGAGGCGGAGTCGCTCCACCAAACCTCGGAACTCGGGGCGTTCTGCGTCGACATCCAGAAGGGGCTCCGAGAGTTCGGCATCCACTACCTCAAGCAGGAGGGGTTCGATCTCCCCGATCCCATCGCGATGGCCGTCGCCCTCGACCCGACCGTGGCCACCGACACCCGGACCCTGCGGGTGGACATCGAGACGGGAAGCGAGTTGACGCGCGGACAATCGGTCGTCGATCACCTTCGCGTCACGGGGCGGGAGCCGAACGTCGACGTGGTTCTCGACGCGTCGCGTGACGGGTTCCTCCGCCTGCTCCACGCCGCCACGCTCGCCGCGTGAGCCCCACGCATCGGACACGGACCCCCTTATAATCCGCGCATGTCGCTGGCCCGGGAGTACCTGACGCAGGTTCGCCGCTTCAACCCGAACGCACGGTGGTACCTCGCGTACACGTTCATGAGCGGCATCGGATTCGGGATCTCTGGGCTGTTCTATAACCTCTACGTCCTCTCCCTCGGCCATAGCCCGGCGTTCCTCGGGATTCTCCTTGCCCTACCGCTCGTCGCCGTGACCGTGCTCGCCGTACCGGCCGGCGTTCTCGGGCGGAGGATCGGGTATCGCAACACACTCCTCTGGGGGGTCGTAGCTCTCGTCGTGTCGCTCGTCGGAACCAGCGTCGCCCCGTCGGCCGCCGGCCTGATGGTCTTCGCCGTTGGGTTCGGACTGATGCACGCCCTGCTTGACGTCAGCAACGCGCCGTTCGTCGCGGAGAACAGCAGCCCGTCGGAGCGCACCCACTTGTTCAGCGTGCAGTTCGCCGTACGGCTGTTTGCCAGCTTCTTCGGATCTCTCGGCGCCGGCCTGCTCCCGACACAGTTCGGCCGGATTCTGCGCATCGGCGCGGAGTCGCCGGGGGCCTATCGGGCCACCCTTCTGCTCTCCGCCGCGGTCTTCGTCCTCGCTCTCGTCCCCCTCGTTCGCGTCCGGCGCATCCACGCCGTGACGCCCGCGAACGCCGCCTCGCCCCTGCGTCCGACGGGCAAGCTGTCGCGGGAGGAGGCCGCCGTTCTCACCAAGCTGTTCGTCCCCCAGGTCATCATCGGCATGGGGGCCGGCGCCCTCGTCCCCTTTCTGAATGTGTTCTTCAAGGTGCGCTTTCACGTCTTCGACGGCCTGCTTGGCGTGCTGTTCGCGCTTCAGGCGGTCGCAATGGGTGTGGCGACCCTCGCCGGCCCGGCCGTCGCCGCTCGACTCGGGCGGGTGCGAACCGTCGTCTTAACCCAGGTCCTGTCGATTCCCTTCCTCGCCGTGCTCGGCTTCGTCCCGTCTCTGCCTCTCGCTTCCATCGCCTTTCTGGCGCGCGCCGGCCTCATGAACATGGGCCACCCCCTCTACTCGGCTTTCGCGATGGATCGAGTGGACGAGGCCAGGCGAGGGACGGCCAATGCGCTCCTGATCATGAGCTCACAAGGAAGCCGGGCGGTCAGCTCGTGGCTGGCGGGACTCCTTCAGCAGGGGCCGGGATTCTCGCCGATCTTCGCGCTGACGATCACCTGCTACCTTGCTGCGTCCGGGTTGACTCACCGCTTCTTCTCGCGGCGCGCGGAACCCGATCGCGGGTGACGGGCGACAGAGCACAAGGCGAGGATGACGATGCAGGCGAACGTGGCCCCGGCGGCATCGAATGCAAGCCCTAGCAGGTTGAAGTGCCGGGTCGGGACCGCGAGTTGGGCCGCCTCGAGCGCCCACCCGTAGGCCGTGGCCGCGGCCCCCGCGAGCAGGATCCGCCTCCGAGACCAACCCAGGACGAGCACGAACAGCGCCGCGAGGAGCGCGTACGCCGGGAGGTGAAGGTATCCGTTCCCGAGGACGCGAACGGCCCGATCGAGGGGAGCGTCTCCCACGGGCCGGAGCGACATCCAGCCGATCCCGCCGAGGGCGATCCCCAAGGCGACCCGGGAGGCCCAGACCCGCCCGCTCTCGTTCGTCCTGTCGATCATTCGACGGCCTCTTCGTTCCGCTGCGCCCCAGGCGCCGAGCCTCCAGTGTCGGCCCGTCGCGACAGGGGGTCAACTGCGCCCGGCCGCCGTTCGCCTTCGCGCCTCGATCGGAGTAGAGTGCAGGAGCGTTCTCTCGTGCGGAGTGTGGCGAGCCACGGTGCGAACGTTCGAAGAAGAGAAGGGGGGAAGGAATGCGCAGAATTCTCCTGGGGATGCTTCTTGTTCTCCTTGCCGCGAGTGGTCGTGCGGCCGCCGTCGGTCTCCACTCTCTGTCGCTGGGCCTGCACCTCACTCCATCGGTGGACCGCGTCGAGGGACGTCGAGTCTGGGACCTGTCGCTGTCGGTATCCGGAGCCGTCCGGCTGGACGCGTACGACTCGATCGAGTGCACGGTCGTCGTCGACAGCACCCCGACGACGCTCGGGACCATTGCCGAGTACCGCCACGACGTCACGGCTCGGTTCTCCGCCGGAGCCGGCATGACCATCCTGTGGTCGTTCGACAAGGACCAGAAGCTGCTTGCCCCGATCGTGGAGTCGTTCGCCCTCGCGACGGTCCACGGCGCTCTCCTGGAGGCCCTCGACGCCGGGCTTGGCGTGTCTTTCCCGATCGTCACCATCGCCAACGTGGGCGACAAGTGGAAGATCATCCCGCTCGCCGGGCTGCCGGCCGTGTCAACGAGCCTGGCTCTGGAGCTCTCTCGCGGCGTGGAGTTGGAGACCCATCTAACCCTGCAACCCGTCCTCGTCGATGCAACCGCGTTCACGGATCCCATCGGCCGTCTGACCGACAACATCCTGGTGCTGCCGACGATCTCGGCCTATCAGCGGTACCTCCCGTAGGGTCGGGCTCGGTAGGTCGTAGCGCGGCGTCATCACATCGTGCCGCGGCGCGGCGGGGCCGTCAGATCGTGCCGCGGCGCGGTCACACCATTCTGTGGCGCGGCCTTCTCAGAGGTTGCCTCGCACGAGATCGAGCAGCCGGCCGAGAACGCGTTCGCCGTCCAAGCGAAGTCCGTTGTGCTCGTACTCGCTCGTCACCCACGTCTTCATCCCTCGGATCGCCGCGGCGGTCTCTTCGGAGAAGGCCCGCTCCACGTACATATCGTGCACGTAGATCGCGGCGGCGCAGGGAACCTCGTTCCTCGCCAAGGCCGCCCGGTCGTACAACGCCGGCCAGTCCGATCTCTCGGCCAGAAGGTGGGCCGCCGCGCGCAGCGGGCGAAGCTCTCTGTACTCGTCGAACATCCACGGATAGACCATCTCTCCGGTGAAGAGGAGCCGGCCCGGCGGCGCGGCGTCGAACTCCGAGTGCTCGGTGCGGATCCGTTCCGCCGCCCAGCGCGTCGCGCTCCCCTGCGCGTACAGCGGCTCGTGGAGGATCGCATAGATCGGGTTCGTCTGGAACGAGAACGCCTGGTCGAAGTGCGCGAGGAACGCGAAGCCGAGATCCGCGGCGTCGTCCCCGCCGGGAAACGCCTCCTCGAGCAGGTAGTGGACGTGCTCGAATCCGTCGCTCGCCCCGAACCGGATCCCGAGTTGCTGGAAGCGGCGAATGGTCAGGCGATCCCCGTCTGCAAGCCGAACGTCGCCCGCTGCGAGGCGGTCGGCAATTCGCCGCGCCACCGCCTCGTCCTCTGGGTACCGCGCGTAGTAGAGGCCGTTCTTCTCCAAGAGGGTGCGGTACGTCGCTCGATAGACGTCGTCCGCGGTCCGGTCAATCGGCGGCAGCCCTCCCGTGAACAGCGCGGCCGCGAGACCCTCAGGGGCTGCAGAGAGGTACCGCAGGGCGCAGAATCCTCCGTAGCTTTGGCCAAGGACGGTCCACGTCCGGTCCGTTCCGAGAAGCTCGCGCCGAATCTCCTCGGCGTCGGCGACGATCGAGTCGGCGCGGAAATGCGCGAGGTACTCGGCCTGGGCCCGCGCGTTCGGGAGACGAGAGAGCAGGAACGTGGTGACCGGCGAACTGCGGCCTGTGCCGCGCTGGTCCAGGAGGAGAACCCGGTAGTCGACGAGCGCCCGCTTCAGCCACCCCGAGAGCGCGTCCGGGCGGGGCGCCGGGAAGCCGGGACCTCCCTGGAGGAACACCAGCCACGGAAGCTCGGCCGCCTCCTTCTCCGCGGCGACGACCTCGCGGGCGAAGACAGAGATCCTCTCGTCGTGAGGCCTTCCGTGATCAAGCGGTACGAGAAAGCGGTGGTCGGTCAGCACGAGACCCGGCAGGCGGTGAACAGCGAGCTTCATGGACGGCTCCTTTCCTAGAGAAGACGAGAGGATACAGCCACGGCTGAACCCGCGCTCAGACTCACCCGTCGGCCGCGCCGCTATCCCGGGAGCTTAAGGTCGGCCGGCCCGTAGGTTTGCACGAGATACTCCGGGCCCGGGAGCGTCGCGCTGAAGAACACGTGGAGCTCGTACGGCGAGTTGTCGAGCCGCTTCCCGGGCACGACGTCCACCGTGTACGTTCCCGGCGGAACCTCATGCCAGCCGCTGTAGATCGGCCCCGACACGCCGAGCTTCGCGGCCACGCGCTGACCGCCGGCGTCATAAACGTAGGCTGTAATCCAGTCCCCGGCTTGATCGATCAGCGCGAGCGCGATGAAACCGGCCGTGCCGAGGGTGAAGGTGTGCGTGTCCTTGTCGCACAGCCCCATGTTGAAGTCGTAGTCGCTGGGGCAATCGCGATCGATGGCCCCCCATGCCGAGAGCACGATGCCCCCGCCGTAGATGGACCATCCCCAGGAGGGCGCGGGGCCCGGAGCCCCGCTCGGCGTGGAAAAAGGCGGAGACACGGTGCTCGTCGTCCCCGAATCGTCGGATGAGGCATCCGTCGTGAGCACGATTCGGTACGACCCGATGGTGGCGTCGTCGCCGTACGCACGTACGGTCGCATAGTAGTGTCCCGCGGCCAGCGAGCCCGCCATCCGGCTCGCCTTCGCGTCGCCCCCATCGTCGTCCTCGGCAAGCAGCCGCCCCGCCTCGTCGTACAGCCGCAGCACGGTGTCCCCGTCTGTCTCTGTTTCGAGGACCACCCTCGACGCCGACGTCAACGCGAACGAGTACACATCGATGTCGCCTGCCGGAGTCACCGTGCCCGAGCGGCACGCCGTACCGCGCGGCGCGGACAGGACGTCGGCCCGCGATGCGGTGTCGTTCGGCTCTTCTTCCCAAGGGCACTCGGCACCCGCCGCAGCCGACGTCGCCGCGCTTGCCTGAACCCACACCTCGTACGACGACACCGTGTTCGAGCCGTAGGCAGAGACGATCAGCACGTACAGCCCAGGTTCCAGAACGCCCTCCAACCGGCTGGCGCGCCCCTCTCCCGCATCGTCATCCTCGCCGAGAAGCCCCGCGCCGCTTTCGTACACGGACAGGAGGGTGTCTCCCTGCGTGCGCGTCTCAGCCACTGCCGACACCCGCTCCGTAACCTCGAACCAGTACACGTCGACATCCCCTGCCGGGAAGATCATCCCGCTCCGACAGCCGGTCCCGGGATAGGTTCCGAGTCCGTCCGCCGTCGCTTCCGTGTCGTTCGATTCCACTTCGGGTCGGCACTGCGCGCTGCCCAGGAGCACGACGACCCCAATGAGGCAGGCCACCACCAGCAGGAAGACGATGAGCCGCACGCCCGTCATGTCATCCCTCCTCGCGTCGCTAAGGACCGCTCTGCCGGCCCACGCTGATCCTAGCCGCGGTTCGTGGCGCGAGGCAACCGCCGTCGCATGGCGGCCGCCGCCCGCCGGACGCCGCCGAGATGGTCCCACGCATGCTCCGCTTCCCTGCGGCAGGTCTTCGCGTGCGTCCACGGCTCGGACGGGTCGTAGGTCGGGAACCGCGTCGGCACGTACACCCGCACACGGGCCTTGCCGGAGATGCCTACGAGATAGGCCCGCGCATCGGCGAGCAGTCGAACACAACGGTCGAGAGGCGCCTCTGCGGGATCCTCCTCGGGTTCGGGCAGCTTGTCGTCGATCCGCGACGCGTACCACCAGATGCAGTTGCCGACGTGGGTGAACGCGTCGTCGATCGAGCGTCCGCCCGTCCGGCGACCGCGGGTCCTTTCTTCCTGAGACAGCCCGGCGACCGCCTCCGCCATGTCCGAGAGCGCGGCGGCAACCACGTCCAGGTGAGCCATGACTTCACGGTTGGAGAGCGGCCGACGATCGACCGAGAACAGGGCGGCCGCGTTTCCCGAGATCCAGACCGGAGCTCCGGGCACCGCCTCGACCTCTCGCCAGCTCGCTTCGCGAAGCTCCGCCGCGGCACGAGGCGCCGCCGCGAGGCCGTGCGACGCGGCCCACCGCGCGTAGGCAGAGAGGTCGGCGCGAAGGCGACGGTCGCGCGACGCCCCGCGCCCGACCTTCACCGAGAAGCCAGGCAGGCTCGGCGCGTGGACGAGCTCGTCACCGTCTGCAGCCACCTCGACGTAGAGTTCGAGAGAGCGCTCGCCCTTCCTCTCCGGCACGCCGGCCTCCCTCCTCGTCTCGGTCTAGTACATCGTCTGCATGTCGAGAAGCCCCCGCGCCCGTGCCCGTCGCTCGGCGATCCGAAACACGACGACGGCGAGTCCCGCGAGGACGATGGTCGAGCCGACGATGACGGCGAGGAGCACCCCGTTGGAGAGCCCCTCGAACGCCGGCGTCCTCGTGCCCAAGAGCGCCCTCCGGAACGCCTCGATCCAGTAGGTGATCGGGATGGCGCGCCCGACGATCCCGAGCCACGACGGCAGCGTGTCGAGCGGAAACACGACCCCGCACAGGAGGTAGAGGCCGCCCGCCACCGCCTCGCCGACCCCGTAGTTGTGCCGCGCCGTGACCAGGGTCACTCCGCCGAGCAGGATCCCGAAGAACGCGAGCATCACGCATCCGCACACCAGGGCGCCCGCGGCCAGCGGCCCGTCGAGGACACCCAGCCCGATCGGCACCCTGAGCGCGAACGCGCCGAGCAGCAGGGTGATCACGACGGCGACCGTCGCCACCGCCGCCTTCGCGACCCCGCGACCGACGAGGTAGGCGAACACGCTCACCGGCGCGGTGTACACGTACTTCAGCATCCCGTAGTGCTCCCGATCGTCGATGATCGTCCAACTGATCCCGGCCAGTACCGCGGGAACGTAGATGAACACCGCGTTGCCGACGAACACCCCCGGGAAGAGGGGGCTCGCGAGTCCCCCCTTCGCGATCACGGCGTACATGAAGACCAGGATCAACGCGCCCGCCAGGGGCTTCACGAGCGAGTAGATCGCGAACACGAACGGGTCGGCCCAATTCGATTCGATCTGCCATCCCAACCACGTGGCAACGCGGAAGCTCCGCACCGCTTCCTCGAGACCTCGACCGGACCGCATCATTGCCCCCTGACCGTGAGCCGCCCCTCGCGCCGCGCCAGCTTCTCGAAGTACGAGAGCGCGCGATGCGCGAGGAACAGAAAGAGGACCGAGGCTCCCACGAGGATCGCGAGTTCCACCTCGGCGGACAAGAACCGCAGGCTCGTCATCATCGATGGGAACAGGAGCTGTCGCATCGCGTCGAGGCCGAGCGTGATCGGCAAGACCGACGCCGCCGCGGCCACCAGCTGCCCCAGCGCCCGCACCGGGAAGTAGAACCCCGACACGAGGGACACTGGCTCCTGCAACAGGTTCGAGAAGTGCCATGCCTCGCGCCCGAAGAGAAGGAAGAGCGAGCTCAGCATCATGCCAAGCCCGTACAGAGCCACAAGGGTCGTCAGGAACACCCCGAGGAGCACGGGGATGTTCGTGACGGTCATCGACACGCGGAACAGGAGTGCGCCGATCGTGATGATCGCCGCCGCGCGGAGCGTCGTCTGGAACATGCCGCCGAGCGCCATGCCGAGGAGGATCGCCATCCTCGACGTCGGCGCCACCACGTACAGCTCGAGGTTCCCCGTCTCCTTCTCCCAGTACAGCTGGCTCGCCATGCTCCAGAGCACGTTCAACCAGTAGGCCGACATCGCCCCGCCGAGGACCACGAACCCGAGGAATTCAGGTGGCGCCTGGATCGCGCGGTAGATGAACACGTAGGCGGTCACCTGGAGCAAAGGGAGGAAGATCTCGAAGAATACCCAGCTCTTCTCGCGCTGTGCT
This sequence comes from uncultured Thermotogae bacterium, assembly GCA_964635895.1. GTDB lineage: Bacteria > Bipolaricaulota > Bipolaricaulia > UBA7950 > UBA9294 > JAPLGD01. The sequence continues at coordinate 26,872 of CAZWQN010000001.1, forward strand.
CCGATGACCCGCGGGTACGCCCGGCCGCGAACGGTTCGCCAGAACGTCGTCCACTTCGAGCGCCCGGTCACGCCGCACCTCCTCCGTTCGGCTCCTCGAATCCGTGACCGACCACCTCGAGGAACACGTCCTCCAGGGTCGGCTCTCGCTTCTCCAGCGACACGAGCGCCCCGCCGCCTGCCTCCACCGCGGCGAGGAGGCTCGTCAGCGCGGCGTCGCTCGCCAGGATGACGTCGGCCTCCAGGTGATCGTCGTGCGCCCTCTGAGCGAATCGGCTCACCCCGGGAAGCGGCTCCACCGCCGCGCGGACGTCATCGACGCCACCGATTCGGAGTCGGACGATCGCTTCGCGCTTCAGGCCGCGCTTCAGGTTGGCCGGCGCGTCGCACGCCAGGATCCGCCCCCGATCGATGATCGCCACGCGGGCGCACAGCTCGTCCGCCTCGTGCATCGCGTGGGTCGTCAGGAGAATCGTCCGGTCGGGGTGCTCCAGGAGCCAGTTCGAGACGAAGCCCCGCAGGGTGCGCGCCGTCTGCACATCCAGACCGAGCGTCGGTTCGTCGAGGAACAAGATCTCGGGCTCGGTCAGGAAGCCGCGTACGAAGTTCATCTTCTGCCTCATCCCGGTCGACAGGTGGTAGATCTTCGTCCGAGAGCGATCGCTCAACCCGACAACCGCCAGCAGCTCCCGGATTCGCGCGCGAGCCGTCCGGGTCTCCATCCCGTAGAATTGGGAGAACATCCACAGGTTCTCCTCCACCGTGAGGAGTCCGTAGCCCGACGTCTCGCCACCCGACACCATGCCGATGTGCTCGCGCACCCCCTTGGGGTCGGCGGCGACGTCGACGCCGGCCACCCACGCCCGGCCCGACGTGGGGGTCAGCAGGGTGGCCAGGATCTTGATCGTCGTGGTCTTTCCGGCGCCGTTCGGGCCGAGCACCCCGAACAGCTCGCCGCGAGGGACCGCGAAGCTGATCCCGTCGAGCGCGACAACCTCCCGCTTCTGCTTCTTCGCTTCCCGCTTCCGCGCCCGAAACACCCGGCGCAGGTCCTCCGTACGAATCGCAATCTCACTGGACATATCCAAGACTCCTTGCGTTCTATCATGAAGGCGCCCGCCTGTCGCGAAGCGACAGGCACGCGCTCTCTCGTCGTCGGGGTTCCCGGCCGCGTCACGCGACGCCGGAACGTCCACGCGTCATCCGGTGAGTGGACGAACCGATCTCCTTGGATTCGACTCGGCCCTCTGCGCCGCGGCTACGGCGCCGGGTCGAGCGTGATCTCCCCGGTCCCGCGCCGGGTATGGCGCATGGAGAAGTCGTCGGAGAGGTCGTTGTAGGCGACGAGGATGGGATACGTTCCCCCGGGCACCAGCCTCTTGTCCGTCGAGTCGCCCGAGTCGAGCGGAATCACGAACTCGACCACCGTCTGGTCCGCCCACTGGTGCCCGGCGGAGGACATCACGTGGTCCGCCCCCCCGAGCTTCGTATCCGCGTCGTGGCCGGTGGTGGAGTTGCCGTAGTCATCGCGGACCGTCACGATCCCCTCGCGGACCGATCCCAAGATGAAGTTCGCTCCAAGCATCCCGTCCACAGGGTCCAGGCCGATGGCCACGTACCCCGTTCCGGGGCTGACGAGGCCGACGCACAGGACTCGGCTGTCGTTCATCCAGTGCACCTCGACGTCAGAGACCTTTGTCGAGTGCGCATACTCGCCCTCCGAGATGACGCCCTCCACAGACGACAGGGCCGTTCGTGGCGGCGCCGCCGGCTTGGGCTCGGGACTCGGAGCCTGCGTCACCGGCGCCGCCGTGCTCCCCTCGACGGCCGCAGGCACCTGGGGTGCCTCCGCCGCCGGCGTCGTCTCCGTCACCGCCGACTCTCCCGCCGGCCACTGCGTCAACACGAGCCAAGTCGCGAACCCCGCTGCAAGAGCCACGCCAAGAACAACCAAGATCCACTTGCTCACGAGAACCCCCTCCTGCCCCCGCGAGGGCATGCGACGTGTCCATGCACTCTACTGCGGAAGGTAACGCAAGCCAAGCGCCCGTCAGGCGGGTTTCGACGCCCTTCCTGCCGAACGCGCGACTCCCGCGAAAGTGACGCACATCACAAATGAGGACGCTCGGGATTCTTCGCGCTTGTCATCCTTCGGCTTCGTTCCGTTTCGCCCCGACGCCGTCGAGCCCGTCGTCGCGCCGGCAGAAGTGAGCCATTCGCCCCGGGATGAGCGGATGCCGCGACGGCGTCCTTGCGGGCGCCGATCCCGTTAACCGCCCGCCGAACGAGCCGCCGGCAAGGCTTCACGCGATGACTCCGGAAGAGGGGGCCCGCGTTTGGCCCTACGGAGCCGCGGCGAAGCGGAGCTCGCCTGGGCAGAGATCGAGAAGCTGCGCGGACTGGGTCTTCCATCCCGCCGACCACACCAGCTCCTGGACCCGTGGCGCGACGTAGGCGTAGCACTCCTCGGCCGAGGTCATCCCATCCCCATCTCCTTGGGCGTCGGCGAGACCGTCGAGCGCCTCAAGCAGGGCGTAGGTGAACGCGCCGTGTCCAAGCGCGTTAAGTTCCCACGAGTACTCGTCGTACCGACACGCCGCGACCGCGACGATCGACTTGACGAGCTGATCCAGGTCGCGCGTCCGCGGCTCCGCCAGCCGCGCGAGGTCGTCGAGGAAGTCGCCCGGCTCCGCGTCGGGGTGCGCGCCCAACGAGTTCAGTTGGCCGCCGGAGTAACAGGCGTCGATCATCACCACGATGCGACTCATCGGAACTTGCGACAGAAGTGCCTGCAACGTGTCGTCGCGGAAGTACGTCTGATCGTAGAGGCACAGGCACTCGTCCTGCAGGTCGGCCTCCTCGAAGGCGTCGTCATCCCACGCCTTCGTCCCGTGGCCGGAGAAGAAGAAGAAGAGCGTGTCCCAAGCGCTCGCATCGTCCAACGCATCCACCGCGGCCGCGAGATTCGCCGCCGTCGCGTTCCCGTTGACGAGCAGCGTCACGTTGGCGGGATTCCACCCGCCTGTCTGCCGCAACCACGCCGCGACCGACTGAGCGTCGTCGTCCGTGAACGAGAGCGCGGGGAGCTGCGGATCCGCGTACGCTGCGATCCCCACGACGATCGCGTAGCTCGCTCCCTGATGGGCAACGACCTGCCCGGTCGTCTCGCTCTTCTCGCCGCTGTTGTCCGTCACCGCCAACGTCACAGAGAACGTTCCGGCCGTGGTGTACGTGTGGGTCGGCGTCGGCCCCCACGCCGTCTCCCCGTCGCCGAAGCGCCACGAGTAGGAGGAGACGTAGCCGTCCGGATCGTACGAACCCGTCGCATCGAAGCTGACGTAGAGCGGCGCCCCGCCCTCCGTTGGCGCCGCGGTGAATCGCGCCACGGGAAGCTGATTCTCGAACAGGAAGCACCCTCCCAGAAAGAGGGCGCACCCAAGGCATAACCCCAAGACAGCGATCCGTCTACCGCTTCTCATCGCTTCACCTCTCGCGTTCTTCTACACCATGGGCCGCCGCCCTCCTCGCCCGAGGATCGTATCCCCAGGGGATCCACGGGCCAACCCAGCCCATCACCTCTTCGTCCCGTCCCGTCGCGGGGACGGCACGTTCCAGCATGACGCCGGGCCGGCATCGGCAGAAGCAGCAGCCACAGCCTTGTTCAGCCGCCTTCCTCGCGCCTGGACTCGGGGCTACCACTCTGCCCCACGGGAGGGTAAACTGGTATGGTTCACCGCGGAGACCGCGCCCTTAGGGAGGCTTGGCGTGGTGCCGCCAAATGAGGGCCAGCTAAGCGGGCGCTCTACCTACCCGCGATCCTGGTGGGCGTTTCGTGAAGGTGTATTTCGAAGTGGGAGCGCAAGGAGCTCCGACGAAAAGGGAGTCGATATGCTGCGGCGTTTGGGCGTGCTACTGTGCGTAGTTGGGCTACTGGCATTCGCTGTCGGTTGCGGGGGACCGTCCGAGAAGAGCTTCACGGAACTGTCCGGTCAAGTGGCGGCGCTGGCGAAGCAGATCACCGACCTTCAGGCGTCGACCGCGAGCCTCCAGACGAAGGTTGATCAAGCGACGCAGGCGACGACGGCCGTGAGGACGGAAGTGACGAATCAGGGATCGTCGGTGAAGCAGCTGACGACGAAGTTGTCGGCTCTCGAGACGGCGCTCCAGAATCACATGGATCCGCCGCTTATTGTCGAGGTCACGACCCTCACGTCGCCGGTCAAGGTCGGGGACAAGGTTGAGCTTGTCGCGAAGACGCGCGCCGGCACCCGCTGCGCGATCGCGATCACCTACCCCGCCGAGACCAAGATCAAGGCCCCGACACTCCGGGATGCGGTCGCGGACAAGAACGGCAAGGTCGACTGGTCTTGGAAGGTCGACAAGAAACTGCCCGCCGGAACGTACACGGTGAAGATCACCGCCACCCTCGGCGGGAAGACGGCGACCCAGAACGCCACGTTCACGGTGACCGTTCCGCCCGCCGCGGTCAAGAAGACGACGGAAACAAAGACGGACACGAAGACGTCGAGCGGAAAGGGCTAGCGGGTCACGTTCATCTGGTAAACGGACCTCCGGGGACGCTGCCTCCAGCGTCCCCGGATCTCCTCTTCTTCCCTCCCTACCCACTTCCCCGGCGGGGGCCCTCCTCTCCGGCCCCGGCAGGGCACGCCTCGGGCAGGTCGCGCTATCCCGGATCTAAGCGCATCTTCCCAGCGCCGCGGCGGCTGTGGTACGTGTCGAAGTCGTCGCTCGTCTCGTGGAAAGCGATGACGATGTCGTAGGTATTTCCCGGCAGGAGCGGCTTGTCCATCCGGTCCCCGGAGTTGAGCGCGATCATGAACTCCACGTACGTCTGTCCCTCCATCTCGCGACCTGCGGCGGCCAGGATGTCGTCGGTGCCTCCGAGACTCACGTCCGCCGCGTGAGTCAGGGCTCCGTTCCCGTAGTCGTCACGCGTCCAAAGCTGGCCGTCCCGCACCGCCGCCAACACGAAGTTCGCTCCCTGCATCCGATCGTCCGGATCGAACCCGACCGCGACGTACCCAGCCCCGGGGCTGAGCACCCCCACGCGCAGGAACGAGGCGTCGTTCCACCAGTGGATCTCGAACCCGCCCGCCTCGGTGCTGTGGGCGTACTCGCCCGCATAGATCACTCCGTCGACCGCAATCACCGGCGGCCCACCCGGGTTGGGTAGGGGCTGCAACTCCGTCGGCTCCACGACTTGGACGAACGACGAGGCGGGCGCGGGCTGCGGTGAAGCAGCCTGCGGCTGGGTCGTGGTCGCCGCTGCCGCCGGGCTGGCCGACGTCGAGGACACGGGTTTCGTCGTGGTCGCGGCGGTCGCGACCTGCGCTGACGTCGTCGCGTAAGGAGGTGATATCGTCTGCGAATGTGCTGCATGCGTCGCCGGCACTTCGGCAACGCCGTCGCCCCCGGACGACGCGAGCGCTACCACCAGCGCGATGATCCCCGCTGCAACAAGAATCCCAATCAGGATAAGGGTTTCCTTATTGATGACCACCATGGGGCCGCCTCCTTCTCAAGCCGTCCACGAGATCCACTCTAGGTCATGGGAGCCGCTCGAGGCAACACGCCCGGAAGAGAGGGCAACCGGAGCCGCCCCGGACTCACCGGAATGGACGCGTCGGAGTGGAAGGTCTACGCTGGCTCCGGTGGTCTACTATGAGGCATCTCGGTGCGGTCCTCGCTGCGGCTGCCCTCCTGGTCCTATGTTGTGCGGTCGATTCGTCGACGGCTGAGCCCGCACAGCTTCCGACCGGCTCCTCGATCCGAGAGGCGGTCGCCGGCGCCGCGCCGTTCACCGTCATTGAACTCGGTGCGGGGATCTTCCACGAGTCGCTCGTCATCGATCGGTCCGTGACTCTGCGCGGAGCCGCCGAGGGGACGACGATCGAGGGTACGGCGTCCGGGCCGGCAGTCCGGATCTCCGGGACAGACCTCCGCGTTCGCCTTGAGAACCTGACGATCGCAGGCGGACGCGGGTGGAACGGGCACGGGATCCAGATTGAGGGGTCTCCGTCCGTCCATCTCGACGCGGTGACATCGACGCGGAACGCGTGGTGCGGTCTGTGGGTCACCGACAAGAGCGTCGTCACGCTCAGTCGTTGCCGCCTGGTGGAGAACGGCACGCACGGGCTGTACACATGGGACTTCGCCCGCATCGAGGCGCAGGAGTGCGAGATCTCCAGGAACTGCACGCACGCCGTCCTCGCGTTCCACCTCTCCGAGCTCTGGCTCCGCGACTGCGTAGTCTCCGCAAACCTGTCCGGCGTCTGCGTCTGGGACGGCGTGCGCTTCCACGCGTCCAGCACGGCTGTCACCGACAACGCGCTGTGCGGTCTCGTCGCACAGAACGGATCCTGGCTCGACCTGTCCGGGTGCGAGGTGGCCCAGAACGGCAAGAACGGGCTGTGGTTCACGGACTCCGGTCGTGGATCCCTGTCGGGCTGCGCCATCCGTGCCAACGGCGACGACGGCGTGTTCATCGAGCGCGACGGGATTGCCGACTTCGTCCAGTGCGTCGTCAACGACAACGCCGGATTCGGCATCCGAGCCTCTGTGCCGTCGTGCACCGGCGGGTTCGTGTCCGGGGAGCCGTACAAGGGCTGGATCGAGGGGACGGCTAACGTCGTTCCCGGCTCGAGCGAGCCTAGCGGGAATCGCCTTGGGGGTCTCTGCCCGAGCTATCCAGGTTCGATTTGGCCACCGGGGTTCCTCTCGACGCCCCAGGGAGGGGGCGACGGTCCGTAGTCGTCACACGGGGACATTCGATGAACCTAGCGGGTTCGGTGAGTTCGTTGAGTTCGTCGGGTTCACTGAGTTCGGCGGGCGATCGGAAGCTGAGATCGTAGGGCAACCGGAAACTCGTCCCGGAACCCTACGAACTCAACGAGCCCAACGAACATCTGTCTCGCCCGTCGTCCGATCGAGCCCTACGGACTCAACGAACAGCTGCCTCGCTCATCGTTCGATCGAACACTACGAACAGCGGCGCCGCCCGCTCCGCGCGGTCAACCCAACGAGCCCAACGAGCTCTATGAACTCTATGGACTCTTCGAACCCGACGAACCCGCGCCTCGCCCGTTTACGGTGTCGGCGACGCGATGTCGATCTTCCCCATTCCTGCGCTGAGCGTGATCTGGGCCGCGCCGGCTCCGAGCACGGCGTCGAGCGTGCGTGAGATGACGCCGCGCGGCGTTCCGACCGTCTCCGAGAACCCGCCGATCGTGAGCTCGCCCATTCCGACCGACGCGGCGATCGTCGCAGAGGCGTCCGGGAGCAGGGTCAACGCGATCTCGCCCATCCCGATGTGGGCTGTGAGGAGGCTCGCCTGCGGGTAGGTGACCACCAGCGCGCCGACGCCGGCGCTGACCGACAAGGTCGTGGCCTGCGTTCCCGTGACCACGACCGCCCCAGCCCCGAGCGAGATCGAGATCTCCGTCCCGGCGTAGGGAGCGAGTTCGATCCGCCCCGACCCTCCCACGATGTCGAGGTCCATTCCCGTCGGGACGAGGATCGCGTAGTCGACGCTTCCCCCTTTCCCGACGGTGCGCATCAAGATGCTCGTCGCGGTCGGCGCTACCTCGACGTCAAGGTCGGCGAGTCCCTGCGGCCGTGACGCCCGTCGGACGGCCTCCCACTCGATCGTGCGGTGAGACGACGTCTGGGACGTTCCCGCGGGGGACGACGCGATCTGGATCGTGCCCATCCCGCCTTCGATCGACAGCTTCGTGGCACTTCCGACGTCGATGGATCCGCTGCTCGTCGCCGTCCTCGCCGCGTCGCGCTCTTCGCTCCCTCCGCCGATTCCCCCGAAGACGAGCGAGATGCCGACGAACACCCCCGAGAGGTCGAGCGACGGCGCTGGGACCCCAATCGCGTACCCGAAGTCGACGCCGACCACGGGGAGGAGATAGCCGATTCGGACCTCCACTCCCAGGAAGCTCAGGATCTGAGCCTCCATGCTGACGTACGGGAGGACGAAGCCGTACGCGCGGCCGATCGTGCGCTCCTCCGTCGGCACGGGAGTGATGCCGTGCGGGCCGGCAAGCGGCTCAACGGCCGGGTACACCAGCGTCAGGACCGTCGCGCCTCCCCCGAGCACCGCTCCGAGCGTGAGAACCGATCGCTCGTCGCCGCCAACGGCGTACCCGATGTCGAACCCGCCCGCGCCGACTACGAGCTCGGCGACGCGGTCGGCTTCCTCAGGCGTCGTCGCAACCATGCCGAATCCCATGCCCCCGACGGCCATCCCGCCAATTACGCCGCCTCGGCCGCCCCCTCCGCCGCCGAGGAGGAAGCTTCCCAGCGGATCCATCCCGTTCTCTGACAGGTACGCATTGACCCCGGCGAGATCCGGGAAGAACGCCATCGCGCCGCTGCCCCCAAAGCCAAACCCAAGCGTCGCCGCCGCGCCCGCGAACGAGGCACTCGACACAGCCAACGCCACGAGAACCCAACCTGAGAACTGCCTTCGCATGGACCCCTCCTCGCGCGGTCGCCCATGATACGGACCGCGGGACCTTCGACTGATCCTAGCTCGTTAGAGGTTGGTCGGCGAATTCGCCTTGAAGGTTCAGACGGGCGAGGGGTTGTTGGTCCTGTGGTCGTACCGCTTCCAGCCGTTGCGGCCGCGGTTCTTGACGTTGTACATCGCCGCGTCGGCCCGCTGCAGGAGTCGCGTTCCGTCGTCCCCGTCGTCGGGGTAGAGGGCGATGCCGATGCTGACCGACAGGCCGCGCGCGAGCTCCGCCGCGTGGAACGCGTCGCGAAGCGTCCCGAGGATCTTCCCCGCGGCAAGCTCCGCGTCGCGCGGCGAGTCGATCCCCGGCAGGAGAGCGACGAACTCGTCTCCGCCCAGGCGCGCCACCGTGTCGCTCGCCCGCAGCGCCTCGCGGAGACGGGCCGCCACCTCTCGCAACACGCGATCGCCGGCCTCGTGTCCGTGGATGTCGTTGACTTGCTTGAAGCGATCGAGGTCAAGGTAGAACACGGCCAGGCGCTCCAGGTTTCTCTTCGCGCGAGCGATCTCGAGGGTCAGCACGTCGTTGAGCGCGCTCCGCGTCAAGAGTCCCGTCAGCGGGTCGTGGCTCGCGAGGAACGTCAGCTCCTCCTGCTGACGCAGAAGCTCGGTGACGTCACGGATGATCCCCTGGTACACCCGCTCCTCCGTCCCGGGCAGCTTCTCGGTGATGGTCGTCAGGAGGCAGCGCACGAGCGCGCCGTTCTTCTTGCGGAGAGTCACCGGGTAGCTCGTGACGAACCCCTTCGCCGCGATGGCCTCGCGAAAGGCGTCTCGATCCTCAGAGCGCGCGTACAGCTCCCCCGCCGTCTTCGCCATGATCTCGTCCCTCGAGTACCCGAACAGCTCAACGAGCGCCGGGTTCACGTCCACGAAGTGCCCGTCCTCCGCCGTGATGTAGATCGGATCGCGCGACGAGTCAAACAGGTTGTGATATCGCCGCTCACTCTGCGCGAGCGCCGTGTTGGACTCGTCAATCGCCGCAAGCATGCCGTTGATGTTCGTGACCAGCCCCCCGAGCTCGTCCTTCCCCTCCTCGCCCACGCGCGACGACGGATCCTTGTCGCGAGCGATTTGCGCCACCCTGTGTGTAATCTTCGCCATTCGTCTCAGCACGCGTCGGTCGGTGAAGAGCAGGAACCCACCGGCCAAGAGGGCAAACGTGCCAAGAGCGGCGTTCGTCAGAGCCGCCAGCGTCCTCATGCCCGCCATGTACGTGATGCGCGGCATGTTGATCGCGAGAACCGCGATCGGCGTCCCGTGCAGGTCACGCCAGAGGGAGTACGCCGCCACGACTTCCTCACTCACCGGCACGACGGCGGTGGGCATCTGCGTGGCATCGTCGCCCGTCAGAGCCGCCACAACGCCCGGGTCGCTTCTTGGATCGTCCATCATGCGGAAGACGAGCGGAAGGATGACCTTGGCGGACAACCGCAGAACCTCCGCCGCAGTGAGAGTTCGCACAAGCACGAGAGTGCCCCGCGCCGGAGGCTTGTGGGTGCTGGCCAGGATCGGGTGGATGGCGACAAGTGCCAGGGATCCGTCGATCAAGAGTAATCCCGTGCGGCCGGCGGTGTCGGCGGGCAAAGGCGTCGTCGGAACAATCGTGCGCAAGGCTCCCATCATGTCTGCGGACGTCGCCGTCGACACCCCCTCTTCCAGGTCGAACGCCCTCGCATCCACGAGGCGCCCCGAGCCGTCGTAGAGCGCCATCAGGTTCAGCCGCAGGTTGGCGAACGTTTCGGCCGTGAGGTTGTCCTCGATGAACCTGGGGTTCTTCCCCTGAACGAACTCAAAGGTGTCATCCCACGCCGCCCAGTCGTGAGACGCCGTCTCCATACCGGCGAGCTCCGTGCTGACCGCGTTGCGCGCCGTGTCCAGGTTGCGGCGCACGTCCATCCGTTCCATCTCGAGGAACTGGTTCCGCAAGTACAGGGTCCCCACGCTGATGAAGAGCGCCACGGCGATCGCCGCGACAACCGCAAGCCCCACAAGCACCTGGGTGCGTAGCCGCATCGAACCCCCATTCGAAGCCGTCTTCTCGCGCCTCTTCTGCGATGCTTCGATACTGCCTCATTCAGGAGCATGTCCAGACGACCCCACCCGGTTCCGAGCCCGCAAGTCCAGGGCAGGACGACCGAACGGCCCCCCGCAAAGCCGGTCGTGGGCGCGAGGGCGCTCGTCCGAGCCGCCTCTACGAAACGCGATGCACGTGCTGGCCTTCCTCCCAGTTCTCCCGCCAGGCGATCGTCTCCGGCACGATCCTGAGGAGGCCGTACGGCTTCGACTCCGGTCCCTCCGGGAAGTACCCCGCGAGATCGTAGGACGCCTTGCCCCACACGCGTCGCTTCGTGTCCTTATCTTCGACAAGAGCAGCCCGTCCACGCACGGTCGCACCCTGGTCGCCATCGGGAAGAGAGGCGAAGTGCAGACACACGTTCGGGTTCTTGCGGATCTCCTTCACCTTGTCCGCGTTCGCGAACGTCACGATCCACATAGATAGGTCGTCTTCGACAATGGGAGATACGGAACGGATGACCGGCGCGTCTCCGCGCATGCGCTGAAGTACAATCCCCGTCCCCGGTGGTTGTACCACCGGGTTCCGACGGGCTGATCAAGGGGGGCGGAGTGAAATCCCTGCGCGCGGTGCTCCATCACGTGAAGCGGTACCGACTTCCGCTCACGCTGGCCATGCTGAGCATGCTCGCCCTCGTGGCGATCCAACTCGTGGGCCCGTGGCTTGTGCGGATGATGGTCGCCGCCGTCACCTCCCCGGGAGCCGGCCCGGAGGCCCTCGCCCTCGTCGCCCGCCTCGCGCTCGCGACCCTCGCGATCTACGTCGTCCGCTCTGTGATGCAGTTCGCCCGCAGCTACGCGGCCCACGTCGCCGGGTGGCATGTCGTCGCCGACGTCCGCGACGAGGTCTATCGACACCTTCAGCAGCTGTCCCTCCGCTTCTACGAGAGCCGACAGACCGGGCAGCTCATGTCCCGCACGGTGAACGACTCCGAGCTGCTCGAGCAGCTGGTCGCGCACGCGATCCCCGACCTCATTATCAACATCCTGCTCCTCTTCGGCGTCGTCGCCGTGCTGATGAGCATGAGCTGGCAGCTCGCTCTGCTCAGCATGATCCCGATCCCGCTCGTCGTCCTCGCCATGCGTGGGTTCTCGCGCTACGTGCGCCCGGCGTTCCGACGCCGCCAGGTCGAGCTCGGCGAGCTGAATGCGGCGTTGAACGACAACATCTCCGGGATCCGCGAGATCCAGGCGTTCACGCGTGAAGACACCGAGGGCGAACGCATCTGGGGCCGCATCGTCCGCTACCGCGACTCCCTCCTGCACGCGCTGCGGCTGATGGCCGTGTTCCACCCCGCGATCGAGTTCTCTGCGTCGCTCGGGACCGTGATCCTCATCTACTTCGGCGGGAAGCTCGTTCTCAACCAGACCCTTCCCGTCGCCGACCTCGTCGCCTACTTCCTCTACCTCGAACTCCTCTACCAGCCGGTGCGGGCGCTCTCCGGGGTGTGGGAGTCGATCCAGCAGTCCGCGGCGGGCGCGGACCGCATCGCCGAGTTGCTCGAGCAGGAGCCCGACGTCGCCGAGCGTTCGGGCGCGGTCGCTCTTGCGGGGCGGGCGCGCGGCGCCCTTCGCTTCGAGAACGTCAGCTTCCGCTACAGCGTCGGCGACATGGTGCTCGAGAACATCAACCTCGACGTCCCGCCGGGCTCCGTCGTCGCCCTCGTCGGTCCGACCGGCGTCGGGAAGACGACCCTGTCGATGCTCATTCCGCGCTTCTACGACGTCACCGAGGGGGCGATCACCCTCGACGGCCACGACGTCCGTGACCTGACGCTCGACAGCCTGCGGCAGCAGACGAGCCTCGTGCTGCAGGAGGTGTTCCTGTTCCACGGTAGCGTGCGTGAAAACATCCTCTTCGGCCGCCCCGGGGCCACGGATGAAGACATGATGGACGCCGCCCGGGTGGCGAACGCCCACGAGTTCATCACCGAGCTGTCCGACGGCTACGACACCATGATCGGCGAGCGCGGCGTCAAGCTCTCCGGCGGGCAGCGCCAGCGCCTCGCCATCGCCCGCGCCGTCCTCAGGGACGCGCCCATCCTCATCCTCGACGAGGCGACCTCGTCCGTCGACACCGAGACCGAGTTCTTGATCCAGCAAGCGCTCGAGCGCCTCATGCGCGGCCGCACCACCGTCGTCATCGCTCACCGCCTCTCCACCGTCCGCCAGGCCGACAAGATCGTCGTCCTCCAGGAAGGGCGGATCGTCGAGGAGGGAACCCACGCCGAGCTCATGGCCCACGACGGCCTGTATTGCCGCCTGAACGAAGTTCAGACCCAGAACGGCATCTGGCGCGCCTCGCCCCGCGAAGAGGGCCCGTAGCCGCGGGTGCGCCGCCCGGCAGAGAAACCGGGACACAAACCCTATTTCTCCCGAGTCTGCGGCCACCCGAGTCGGAGCAAGAAACCGGGACACAAACCCTGTTTCGCGCGAGCCCCGGCTGCCGGAATGGAAATGCGACGAGCCCCACATCTCCTTACCTTTATGCTATGATCGTGCATGCCGCGCATTGGGCGGATCGTCATCCCGGGCCTCGCGCACCATGTCACCCAACGCGGCGTGCGCCGGATGAGCGTCTTCTTCACTGACGCAGATCGTCTCATGTACCTTCACCTCCTCCGCGAGCAGGCAGATCGGGCAAACCTCCACTTCGTTGCCTGGTGTCTGATGCCCAACCACGTGCATCTCATCGCGGTCCCCGAACGTGAGACGAGCCTCGCGAGGGGCATCGGCGAGGGCCACCGTCGCTACACGTGTGCCCTCAACCAGCGCGAGGGTTGGCGGGGCTACCTCTTCCAGGGGCGGTTCTACTCCTGCCCGCTGGAGGGAGCGCATGTCGTTGCCGCTGTGCGATACGTTCTGCGAAACCCAGTTCGCGCAGGAATGGTCGCCCAACCTTGGGAGTACGAGTGGTCGAGTGCCCGATGGACCGTCGGATATACGTCAGCAGATCCCTTGGCGGAGCGCACGCCTCTCACGGACGAAGTCGGCGACTGGAAGAGCCTTCTTCGCGAGGAGCCGTCCGAGGGCGACGTTCTTCGCCGCCATACGCGGACAGGAAGGCCTCTTGGCAGTCCCGCGTTTGTCAGGCAGCTGGAGGACCTCACCGGCCGAGTCCTTGAGCTACGCTCACCGGGGCGCCCGCCGCGGCATTAGGGTTTGTGTCCCGGATTCCTCGACGAGCCTGCCGACGTCGAGCGGCTCGGGCTTCGACGGGTCACGGACGAGAGACAGCGCGCCCTTCGGGCACTTCGAGACGCACACGCCGCACCCCATGCAGCGGGCCTCGTCGACGCGGACCGCCGTCTCTCCCATCTCGAGCGCCCCGAACGGGCACGCCTCGACACACGCGCCGCAGCGGACACACGACGTCTCGACAACGCGGCTCACGTAGCCGGACGACGCAAGCATCGGTGTCCCGTGTAGGAAGGACTGCATCGCGCCGCAGCAGCACGAGCAGCAGTTGCAGATCGCGTAGAACCGACCGAGCATCGCGTCCTTGAGGAAGGCGTGGTGCACGTGGCCACGCTCGTGTTCGGCGCGCAGGATCTCGGTCGCCTCGGTCTGGGTGACCCAACGCGACGTCTCCGGCTGGTGCTCGGCGATGAAGCTCGCGAACGGCTCCCCCACGATCAGGCACACGTCGAGCGGCAGGCACGGTTTCTCTCTTGCCGAGCGACACGGACACTCCAGCGCGACGATGTGGTCGGGATGCTTGAGCACGATGTCGCGTGCGGCGGGGTATGGGATCACCTGCTCGAGACCGCGCAGCTCGACGTCCACATCGAGAGTGACGAGCCGCTCCGCCGCGTCAAGCGGCATCACTTTCCCGTGGTAGTGGTCGGCGAACGCGTTGTGCCCTGCTTGCGTCCCGCCCTTCCTCCGAGACGCCATCCACAGCCCGAAGTAGGCGATCGGCCGCATCCAGAATCGAGTTGACTTCGGCCGGATCGCCGTGCCGATGTACTCGTACGGCCACCGCCCGTAGATGTAGGCGTGCACGAAGTCGAGCAGCGAGTAGCCCTCGAGCTTCCGCCCTTCGCGGTAGAACGCACGCGTCGATGTTCGGACGAGTCGCCACCTGCCTCGCGCTTGCATCATCACCTCCCACTGGATCGAGCCATCACAGAGCGCTCCCCATCCTGCCCAGCCTGTTCGGCGTCACATCCATCATCCGTGCCCCTCTTGCCGCCCTGATCGTCGCCACGAGAGAGACAGCACATGCCTGGGGCAGACGTCGACGCAGCGTGCACAGAGAACGCACTCGGAGTTCGACATGCGGTCTTGTTGCACCATTCCCTGAACGTCGAGGCCCATTGGGCAAGCACGGCTGCACGCGTCGCAGGCAACGCATGCCAGAGATCTCGCACGAAGGCGCGGCCCAGGCAGCCGCAGGCGATCGCGAAGCGCGCGCCCCAAGATCATGAACGGCGCCATCCAGCAGAGCGTGTGGCAGAATCCGCGTCGCCCGGCCCAGAGCGTCAGCCCGACAACGAGAGCCAGCACCCCGGCGAGCACCACCAGGCTGTAGACGCCCGAGACTGAGATCCCATGCCACGTCTGGTAACCGAGCTCGACGCGCCGCAGGCCTCCGGCCTTGACGGACAAGAACACGATGACGCCGAGCCACGGAAGCCACACGACGTACTTCACGCCGTCGAGGAGGCGCCAACGGAATGGCCGGTCACGAAGTCTGCTCGTTCCCTCCGCAATCGCGCCCGCAGGGCAGACCCATCCGCAGAACGCCCGGCCGAAGCCAAGGGCGAAGAGCAGCTGCGCGCCGAAGAGAACGAGGCTCCCGCTGGCAATCCCCTCGCTTGCGGCCTGCAGCACAAGGTACGGCGACAGATAGTAGAACGTCACTGGAATGAGAAGGCCTGACACGGCCAAGACCATCGATCGAACGCGCTGACGAGACATCCCTACATCACCTCACGGCCGACTGCTCGAACCGTATACCGCGCGCAGCGCCGTCATCGCTTGGCCGGCGGGACGAACGCGGAGTCGTCCACCGGCGCGCCGAATTCCTCCCGGGCGATCTTGAGCAGGAGCTTCCTGTGGCAGGGCTTGTCGTTTCCCTCGTAGCAGATGAGGAAGATGTCGCGCGTCTTCGCCCGCTCCGCGAGATCCTTGAGCCGGGCCACCGCCGCAGGGTCGTTCTTGACCTGCTCGCGGAACCGGGCTTCGTAGTTCGACTTCGCCCACGCGTAGTGAAAAGCCGTGGGGTATCCCTCGCCAGGCTTGAACTTCGCCTTCCACTCGTTGAAGTCGTCGAGCAGCTCCTTCGACGGCGCGATCTCATCGTTCCCCCGCCCGTGCATGACGAGCACGTACTCGGCGTTCTTCGGAAGCCGATCCTTCATGCTCAGATACGTTTGTCGCAGCGCCATGCTTGACCCTTTCTGGGGCCGCGCCGCTGGACGAGGAGCGTCCCGTCCCCGCGGCGGCTCAGCCTCCCCTTCACGTCTTCAGCTACTCGCCGGAGTCCTCCACCACCTGCGGCGCTTCGATCGTCACGGGACCATTCACGTCGGAGAGCTCCATCGTCCAGAGCGCCGAGCCCTCGTTTCCTTCCTCATCGATGGCCTTCGCCGTGAAGCGATAGCGAACCGGATACCCTGCCTCGGCCATCCAGACATCTCCGGAGGCCTCCGCGACGTTGACGTCCTCGCTCTGCATCCAATCGCTGTACGTCGATGTATAGTGCCGTGCGGGAACCCCGTTCACTATCTCCGTTCCAACATACGTGGACGTCGTCCCGACGCCCTCCGCCAGCTCCGGCCAACTCGTCGACGGCGCGAACACGACAACGGCCTGGGACACGAGCTCAGCGACCATCGTTGGGACGGGCGTCCACGTCTCACCCTCCCGCATCCAGGCCTCATTGCCGATGCGGATGATGCCGAACTCCTCGTCCGACTCCAGGTCTTTCCAGCTCACCATCTGGCGGTCGGGCCCCGCGACAGCGCCGCGCATCTCGATCGATCCCGATTCCGGCTCCCCCTCGACTTTGCCGGTGAACGAGAACACGGTGACGTAGCGGTAGCTCTGCAGCCCCGCCAAGGCATCCACCGACTGCGCGAAGGCGACATCCGAAGCCGCGACGGCCTGATCGCCCTGCGCCTTCGCCGCGTCCACCGCGGGCGCAACCGGAGGCGCGGGAGAAGGCGCCGCCGCAGCCGCTGTCGCCACGATGGGCGCCGTTTGGACAGCAGTCCCTGCGGCAAGCGCCGGAACAACGGTCCTCGCCGCGGGAGATTCCGCCGCAGGGGCTGTCGCCGTGGCAGCAGGCGCCGCGGCTTCCGCCGCAGGTTGACCCGCGGGACCTGGAACCTCCGGAGACTCGGGAGGCGGCACCACGGCCGCTGGCGTCACGGCAGGCCCCGTCTGGACTGCGGCCGCTGCGACGAACTCCGACACACTCGCAGAAGCCGTCGCCGGCGCCGCTGCCGCAGGAGGCGATGGTAGCGGTAGCGGCGCTGGCGGCGGAGTCTCTGCCGGCGCGGCCGCAGGAGGTGTCGTGACCGCAGTGGCTGTCACTTCTGGAGTCGGCGCTCCCGGAGCTGGTCCAGCAGGCGACGGCGCGGCAGACACTGGAGCCGCCGCCGTGGAGGCTCCGGCCACCGGGGTGGTCGTGGCCGCCGCAGGCGGCGTCGGCGCGACAGCCGCAGGAGCCTTGGTCGTGGTCGAAGTTGCTGTCTTCGGCGCCGGCGAGCTCGCAGGCTTCCGGCTCGACGTGCAGGCCACTACGGTGAGAAGCAGCGCCAACGCGAGGATCGCGAGCCCCGCGCACGTGACGATCACGGTTCTTCGTCTCATCCTAACCCCCTCTCTTCCCGAGGTCGAAGAGCAGACCCCCGCTCTCCTCGTCCATGCCAGAGGGCGGGCCCGCTCTCCTCGCTTGGTCCGAGAGCGGACGTCCCACTCTAGCCACCGGCCACGGTGCTAGACAAAGCGCACTCGCACCGGCCGGTTGGGGACACAACCCAATTCGCAACGGAGACGATCGGCGAATCGGGATTGCGTCCCCGTGCGGTCGACCCGCAACGGAGACGATCAGCGAATCGGGATTGTGTCCTTCGCACAGGCGGTCCGTAGCGCAGACAGCCCGCGAATCAGGTTGTGTCCCGCAACCGTTGACGGCGGCCACATCGTCCTCTACTCTGCGCACATGCCAAAGCGCGTCCTGGTCATCGACAACTCGACCCATCCCGCCACCTATCGCCCAGTCGACGAGTGGTCGCGGAACTTCAGTCGGGTGCCGTTCGATGTGGTCCACGTCCCGTCCCGCGAGCCCGTCCCGCCCCTCGATCGATACAGCCATCTCCTCATAACCGGGTCCGAAGCGTCGGTGTGTGATCCCCAGAATTGGTTCGACGTGGAGGCCGAAGCCATCCGTACTGCCGTGGAGCGAGGTCTCGCCGTGCTCGGCAGCTGTTTCGGCCATCAGATGCTCGCGTGGGCCCTCTCCGGCCGCGGGTACGTGCGCCGCGCGCCGACCCCCGAGCTTGGCTGGGTGACGATCGATATCCTCGCGCCCGATCCCCTGCTCGCGGATCTGCCGACGCCGTGGCACACGTTCGCCGCGCACCTCGACGAGGTTGTCGAGCCCCCTGCGCCGTGGCGTGTTCTTGCCGCCAGCCGAGCCTGCGCCGTGCAGGCCATGCGCTACGGAGACCGCCCGATCTGGGGAATCCAGCCTCACCCGGAAACCTCGCCCGACGAAGCCAGGACCCAGATGCGGGCGGGGATCAGCCAGCACCCCGAGTACGAGCGCGAGATCCGCGCCGCCATCGCGTCGCCCGTCCGCGACGACCGCACCGCCCCGAAGCTCGCCGCCGCGTTCCTCGCCTGCCGCGCAAACTGAGGCGCGAAGACAAGGTACGTGTCCCCCTCGTCGTAGGGACATGACCCGATTCGCATCCGCGTCTCGCGCAAATCGGGATCGTGCCCCCAGTGTTCCTGCAACGCAGGTCAGAATGCGATTTGTGTCCCGGTTTGTGTCCATCGCGCTCGAGATAGGGTTTATGTCCCGGGTTTCTGCGGCAGACACAGCCTCACGCGAGACGCCGGATGCGAACCTCGATTTCGGGATGGTCGCGCAGGAGCGCGACGATGCGCGATGTGTCGGTGTCTCCGAAGTGGTACGGGTAGAGGAGCTTCGGCCGGATCGCGACCGCGGCGTCGGCGACCATCTCCGGCGTCATCGTGTACGGCAGATTCATCGGCAGGAAGGCGACGTCGATGTCGCGCAGCGCCTTAAGCTCGAGCGTGTTCTCCGTGTCGCCGGCGACGAGCACCCGCAAGTCGCCGAATGTGAGGATGTAGCCGTTGCCCTCGCCGCAAGGGTGGAAGGGATCTCCGCTCTCGCGTTTGTGGAGCAGGTTGTACGCCGGGACCGCCTCGACGCCGAGGCCCTGCACGACGGCCGTGTCGCCGTTTCGCATCGTCGTGCCGCCCTGGATCGCCCCCTCGCACAGCGCCGTGTGGACTACGCTCGTCGTCTTCGTACGGATGTGGGCCAGCGCGCCGGGGTCAAGGTGGTCGCGGTGCTCGTGTGTAATGAGGATCACATCCGCCTTCGGGAGCGTCGAGTAGTCGGCCACGCGGCTGAACGGATCGACATACACGTTCTTTCCCTCGTAGCGGAAGAGGAGCGACCCGTGCCCGAGGAACGTGATCTTCAAGTCCCCCTGCGACGTCTTGATCGTGTCTGTCTCAAACCCTTGCACCTGCATCCGCCCACCTCCCAAGTCGGCTCGCCCTCATCGTCTCCGACCAGTCTATCCGGGTCGCGCCGCCGAGTGGAGATGCGACGCGTGCCCCCCGATCCTCCACAGACGCTTCACAGCGTGCCCGCACGCGCGGAGTATGGTGCCGTCATGGTCAAGAGACGCATCGCTCGCCGATGGAGGGTCGCCCTGTGGATCGTGGGAGCGCCGGCTCTCGCCGTCGGCGGCCTCGCCCTCGCGCTCGTCTTGTCGACACCCTCGCCGCCCGCCGACTTCGTGCCAACCGTCGCGCGAAAAGAGATCCCCGCCGGCTGGGTCTCCGCCGACGTGCCCGTCGCCAGCTCTCCTGTGGCACGCACAGACGAGCCGGCCGCCGGCTTGGCCATGCCGTATGTCACCACGGGGAAGCTCGCGCTCTTCGCGAACGGGAAGCCGTTCGGAGAGGAAACGTACGAGCTGCGCATCGCGGAAGAAGGCACGACGCTCACTTCGCGTGGGCGCTTCTGGTTTAAGGTCGTCCTCGCCACCGTCCAGGTTTCCTTCGAGCAGACGCTTGAGGCGGACTCCGACCTCCGGCCCATCCTCTACGTCGCGGAGTTCCACGCCCCCTTAGGCATGGATCGGAGCATTCGCGCGGCCGTCGCTAGCGACCGGCTCCTCGTCGAGCGGTCGGGAAGAGAGGAGGAGATCCAGATCGATCGAGATCGGACGTTCACGCTCGGCACGTTCAGCACGTACGCCCTCCTGCCCCAGCTGTTCGCGTTGCGCCGGAACGCAGACTCGGCGTCGCTCCAGGCCATCGTGCTCGGCGGCCCTCCGAGCCAAGAGGCGGACGCCGCAGGCACCCTTCCCCTCATCACCGTGCAATACGCCGGGACAGCGCGGCTTCGTGCTGGACATTCCGTCTCCGCCGGGGACTTCGTCCTCGACGTCGACCACTGTCGTATCTCCAGCGCCGAGGGAGAGAGTGACCTGTACGCCCGCGGCGCCGAGTTCCTCGCGTTTCGCGCCGGTGACGAAGACAACGTGCTGTGGGTCTACCGAGCCGACTTCTTCCCCAACGGCGTCGAGATTGTCGAGCAAGCGCCGTCGCCGTAGCCCCCATCCTGCGGGGCGACCCGCTCCAGCACCGCGCCAGGGACCCACAGGGCAAGCGGCGATGCCGCGTACCTAGACTCCCCATTCTTACGGGTGTACAGAGCTGAGGTGCGTGTCCCCAGATCGCTGCGCAAGAGCCATTGGCAACCCCGGCCGCCGCGTTACATTGCTCAAGACCGCGTGCGCGTGTGTGTCCCCCGATCTCCGTCAGTCGAGCGCGTGCAGGCAGTCGGCGTACCCGGCCACCTCGAGATCCTCCTCAGCGATGAAGCGCAGCGCGGCGGAGTTGACGCAGTACCGCTTGCCGGTCGGCGCAGGGCCGTCATCGAACACGTGCCCCAGGTGGGAGTCGGCGTAGCGGCTGCGAACCTCGACGGCGGGGAAGAAGGCGGTTCGATCCTCGCGCGTCACCACGCTGCCCGGCTCGATCGGGCGGGTGAAGCTCGGCCAGCCGGTCCCGGAGTCGAACTTGTCGCGTGAGTCGAACAGCGGCTCGCCAGAGACAACGTCGACGTAGATCCCCGCCTCGTGGTGGTCCCAGTACTCGTTCTGGAACGGCGGCTCGGTCCCGTTCTCCTGCGTCACCGAGTACTGAAGCGGCGTCAGCGTCTGCCGCAGCTCCTCGGGCGACGGCTTCTGGAAGCCGATCCACGGCCGCTCGGGCGGAAAGAGCGACAGGCCCTCGAACCCCGCCCACGCCCGCTCGACGAACGCCGCTCGCCCCGTGCCCGCGCTGTACGCGCGGAAGTGCACTGCATTCTTCAGGTAGTAGTCCTGGTGGTACTCCTCCGCGGGGTAGAACGCGCCGGCGGGCAGGATCTGCGTCGCGAGCGGCTGGGCGAACACCCCGGCCGCTTCGAGCGCCCGCTTCGACGTCTCCGCCTGCTGCCGCTGTCCTTCGTCCCCGTAGAAGATGGCGGTGCGATACTGGCTGCCGCGGTCGTAGAACTGGCCGCCCGCGTCGGTGGGGTCGATGTGCCGCCAGAAGACCTCGAGGAGCTCCTTGTAGGAGATCTTCCCGGCGTCGTACCGCACGCGAATCGCCTCGAAGTGGCCGGTCGTACCCGTGCAGACCGCCGCGTAGGACGGGTTCTCAACCTCGCCGCCCGTGTACCCGGACACCACGTCGAGGACCCCCGGCAGCGGCTCGAAGATCGACTCCATGCACCAGAAGCATCCGCCCGCGAAGATCGCCTCTTCGATCGGGCCTCGGCCTTCGCTCGTCTTGTACATCTCGTCCTCCTGGGCGGCCGCGTCGCCCATCAGGCCGGCCTGCCATCCGGTCAATGATGCCACCAACGCCGCACCTGCAACCGCGGTAACGGCGGCGCGAATCCGTGACCCACGCCTCGTGCCGTTCATCGTGTTCATCGCCCCCTTTCGCCCGCCACAGAGCCTCACACCCATGGCCGGCCCGATTCGTGACCCCTTCTCACGTCACGGGAGGGAATACTGCGCCGGCGTGAACTGGAAGTGAAGAACCTTTGGGCTTTCAGCGTCATCCGGCCTGGGGCGCCGCCGCCTCCTAGTGTCGTGTCCCGTTCGTAGCCGTGCGGAGGAGCCTGAGGCGGATCCGCCATTGGGCGGAGCCTGCCGACATCGTTGTCCGTTCAGCGATTTCGAGGACGCGACACTAGCGTCGCGTCCTTCAAGTCTCTGAGCCGGCAAGCGCGCCGGCGGTCTTCGCCCACCGCAACGTCGGTTCTCTTGAGAACAACGCGTGATGTGCGCCGGTGACGTGGCCGTCACGTCGCTCTTCTGGGGAGATGCTGCGACGCCATTGGTGCGTACCTGAGCGGGATGAGACAGCACCCCAATCCCACCCGATACGAGACATCACTAACAGGACGCGACACTAGCAGGTTCGGCTGCAGGATGGCTGCCGAGCACTGCGAGAGGTCTTCCCCGTCAGGGGATGATACGGACGGCCTTCGGGGCTCTGTCAGCCCTGGAAACGTCATAGACCGTGTCTATGTCGGCGGCTGTGAGCCCCCAGGGGTCGACGCCGAGGGGGACGTAGCCGCCTTCGACGGCGGTTTCGGCGAAGGCGTAGGTCTTGCCGCCGTACTGCCAGAAGCTGCGGTCGGGGTGCGCGGCGACAAACGACGGCTGGACGGGAACCCAGGCGATCATGTGGTCGGCGTAGCCGTCGCCGCTGGTGTCGACGGCGACCATCAGCGCACCGTGGCCGAGGGTCCGGACGAGGCTGGTGTAGAGGATGGCGGTGTCTTCGCAGTCGCCGATCTTGTCGACGAGCATCTCGACGGGGTAGCGGGGGTACTCGTACCACAGGGGGTCGTAGACGTACTGAATGCAGTTCTGCACGAAGAACAGGGCGTTCTCAAGCTGTTCGTGGTAGTCGACGGAGTTGCCGACGATCTCGGCGGTGACTTCTTCGAGGTACTCGTCGTCGAGCGGATCGAGGACGTATTCGTCGTAGTCTCTGTTCGCCCACGGGGTCCGTAGTTGTGACTTGTAGTAGCGGTACAGGTCGAGGGAGATGTCAAGATCGCAGGTCTCTTCCTCTCCGCCGTATTCCCACTCGTAGTGTCGGGCCACGGTCCCTGAGGAGTTGATCACGTTCGCGATCTCGACACCGGTCGTCGCGGTCTGCTCGCCGCCGTCGTTGTCCTCGATCGTGAGAGAGACGGCGTACGTGCCCACGGCGGAGTATTGGTGGTACGCGTTGGCGCCCGTGCCCGCGGCTCCGTCCCCGAAGCTCCACTGGTATGACACGATCTCACCGTCGGGGTCGTACGACCCGTTTGCGCTGAATCGGACGGTCTGTCGTGGATACGCCGGGGACGGAAAAACGGAGAGCGCGGCGACGGGAAGCTCGTTCGATCCACGAACGCGGATCTCTACGGACGCGGCGGTTCGCCCTCCGCGCTTGTCGGTCACGGTGAGGGTGGCTTCGTAGGTTCCGCCGACTGCGTAGGTGTGGTCGATCCGCGATCCCGTGCCCTCATCTCCGTCGTCGAAGTCCCACTCGTAGCGGCGAATCACGCCGTCGGGGTCGTAGGAGCCGGTGCCGTCAAACTCGACGGTGAGCGGCGCAAGTCCCTGGGTCGGCTCGGCCTCGATCTCCGCCACCGGGAGGGTGTTCGGGAAGAGGAAGCATCCGGCTGCCGCAGATGCTGTCGCAGCAAGCAAAGCTGCCGCACACACAGCTCTCAAGGTGACGCAAGCTCTGCTAACCGCACCCCCGTTCGACTCACGCTCGCGTGCCGACCTCCAAGACCTACAGCCCATAGCAGAGAGCATCAGGAGGATGGCCGCTCGCCTGTCCGTAGTCCGGGGTCCACGGTCGGCGGTCTGCGGCCGGCGATGAGCGGGGCACGCGCGTTCCGCCTGTTTGCTCTTCCGTCCCATGACGCGAATAGGATGCGGGAGCACGGCCTCCGTGACAAGGGCACGGCGGGGTTCGTTGGGTTGCGGAATCGCTCCGTGGTCACGACCGATTGGCTGGGCTCGTGGCCTGTGGTGTGTGGCATGTGGAGACGGCGTTCGTTGAGTTTCGAGGCAGCCTGTCGCCGGTGGAAGGAACAACGGGCGGTCGCGCGGCGCCGTTCCCTTGATCTACACACCACGCACCGTAGGCCGTGCTCCTGCCTTACAGTCGCAAGGCTACATGCTGCAGGCCATGCTCTACTCGACCAGGACGGTCGTCTCCCCCGTTCCGAGATCGACGCGGACAAGGCGGTGGCGGTCGTCGTCGGCTTCGAAGCCGAGGGCGAGCACGCCGACGCCGAGCCACGAGCAGATGGCGACGTCTTCGCTGCCGGCGACGGTGGCGGTCTCGCCGGAGGCGAGGTCGCGCACGACGACGCGGGGCACGTCGTCCTCCGCCGCGGCAGTGATGTAGGCAAGCGCGGCGCCGTCGGGCGAGAAGCAAGGGGCGATCCCGATCCGCGTGAGGCGGTCGCTCGTCGCTTCCCGCGTGTCGATCAGGTAGAGGGCCGGTACTTCGTCTTCGTGCACCGGGTCGATGAGAACTTGGTCGTAGACGCAGAGGGCGACAAAACGGCCGCTGGGGTCGACGTCCCACAGGAAGCCGTGCGGAAGCAGCGAGTACGTCGACAACGTCTGCTCGCTCCACACGAGCGACGCGACGGTCGCGCGGGGCTCGCCGTACTCCGCGAAGCGCACGACGCGGGCGAGGACGAGCGGGCCGACCTTCTCGGCGACGATGAGCGTCACCGTCTCACGGTCGGCGCCGAGGTGGAAGCCGACGACGTCCTCGGCCAGTCGTGAGCCTCCCCCGGTCGCCGGGTCGAGGCGCTCGAGAACGCCGAACGACTCGCCGGCGAGGCGAAGGACGAGGATGCCACCGTCGGCGGCGAACGCCGCTCGGACGATGGCGTCCTCGGACCGAAGCACTTCCTTCGGCACGGCATCGGCGGCCGCAGCGACACGAAACAGGACCGAGTCGTACTCGGCGAACTCGTCGCCCTCGTCGAGGGTCGTGTACAGGATCTCGGCTCCGTCGCGCGACCAGTCGGCGACGCCACCGGGCCCGAAGAGCGTCGCGGCCGGGATCGAGACGAACTCATCTCCCCGGAGAACACAGAGGGTTCCCGTCTCGGCGAACAGCGCGTAGGCGCCGTCGTCCGCCAGGAACAGGGCGGCGTCGCCGGTCGGGCCGAGGACAGGCTGGTTCGCCGAGAAGAGACACCCCGCGAGAGACAAGACTCCCAACAGAAGAAGCGCGCGCGCCTTCACGGAATCAGTGTAGCGCAACGTGTCGCTTGGTGCGCAACACCGCAGGGCACGGCTCGGCAGCGTCACGTCCGGCGCGGGGTCACGGTTAAGGCTGTCGCGGTTGGCGAGGAGCGGCCGGGCGGCGGTCTCGCGCCGCTGCCTTGCTGCCGCCCGACAGCGAGGTGGCGTCGGAGCCTGTCCTAGCCTACTGGCGGACACACCCGGCGGCCGCGGCGGCCCGGAGAATGCCCGGACGCAGCGCGTCGGCCGTCACTCCCCTTCCCGCCGCTCGCGCGCCGACCACCTCTCGAGCGTTGCGAGACCGATCAGCGCCCGCGGCGGGGACTCGGAAAACATGAGCAAACGAATGGCTTCGACGATCGATCGGATCTGCTCGGCGCCCGCACCGAGCCGGATGTCAAGCTCGTCGAGACGTCGCGTGAGTTCGATGTGCGAGGCGTGGATGCTCCGCAGCCGCACGGAGGCTCGGACGAGGAACACGCTCATCTCAACGGCCCGAGGCGTTTCGAGGACGAAGGCGGCCATCATTGCCCCGCGCTCTGTGTAGACGAACGGCAGCAGCCGCTTGCGACGGTGCTTGTCATGCCGCGCTGTCGATTGGGCGGTCACCCTCCCGACTTCCTGCTCGCTGAGCTGGAAGACGAAGTCCTCCGGGAAGCGTCCCACATTCCGCCGAACGGCCTGATTGAGCGTGCGAGTGGCAACGCCGTACAAGGCGGCAAGGTCGGAGTCCAGAATCACTCTCGCGCCGCGAATCGCGCGGATCGTTGGCTTGGTGCGCCCGACCGGGACGGGACCGTGCGCCGTCGTAGAACGCTCCTCGCTCGAGGATGTGCCCGTCGACTCGCGTTCGCGGCCCTCGTGCCTCATGATGCCTATGATGTTACCCTATGTTCCCCTCATGGGCAACTGGAGCGACGTACGAGCCGCTCCGCGGTTGACTGGCGATGCATGTCTCTCTACGCTCGCGACATCTCGGAAACGCAAGGGGGCAAGCATGCAAGGGTACCGTGCCGGTCTTGCGGTCGCCATCGCGGC
>CAZWQN010000002.1:0-4569 GCA_964635895.1 uncultured Thermotogae bacterium
TGATCGTGTTGTCGAAGTCGAACTTCTCGACGACCTCGCGCATGTTGTCGCTGAAGCCGCTGATGTACTTGCGGAGGTTCACGGCAACGCTCGGCGCATCGCCGAGGAGCTTCTCGAAGTCGAACGGCGACGTGTTGTAGAACGCAAATCTGGATGCCCTACGAAGTTGCCCATCCGGCTTCTCGAGCTTCCCCTTGAACTCACCACCCACTCGAAGGACGGCCGGCTTGGTGGCGGCTAGGACGCAGTCAAGGCGCCTGAGGACCGTGAGCGGCAAAATGACGTCCTGGTACTTGCCGCGCTTGAACACGTCGCGAATCAGGTCAGCGACGCCCCAGATGAAGCTGACAATCTCGCTGTGGTTCATGGCTCGATTCTAGCAGGGAGCTACGCCCGACCGACACCTCCAACCGCTTCTACGCGATTCTAACGTAGGGAAGCGAACGAGATCAATCGATGCGCGATCAACGTTGGCATGGCCGTAAGCGGAGGCGCATGGTTCCCCTCGGTATAATCCCCGCCGGTGATGTATTCATGTGCCTTGCCGCGCCGGCGCGGGTGATCTCGGTTTCGGACAAGACGGCGGTCGTCGACTACCAGGGAGTTCAAACGACGGCGCGTCTGGACACGCTTGAGGAGCAGGTTGAGGTCGGTGACTACGTCCTGGTCCATACCGGCTTCGCGATCCGGCGGCTGACTGCGGAGGACGCCGAGGAGACGCTGCGGCTGTTCGACGAGCTGTCGCAGTCACTTGCAGCCGAGGGCCCAGCTCAGCCGGGCAATGATCGTGCCAACCGGCTCACTCAATCCGTGACGACGAAAGGATCCCCCGCGGAACAGGGTAGCGACCATCCCAGCCAAGTGACTCGATCCGCGACAATCCAAGGATCGCCCACGGAACAGGGTAGCGCCCGTCCCAACCAGGCAACTCGATCCGCGACAACTCAGGCAACGCCCAGGCGGCAGGGTAGCGACCGTCCCAACCAAGTGACTCGATCCGCGACAGCCCAAGGATCGCCCGCGGGACAGGGTGGCCGCGGTCGATGAGTCTGCCGTTCCACTTCTCCGATCCGAAGCGGGCACGCGAGCTCGGCGACGCGATTCGAATCCTTGCACCGCGCGAGCCGGTGAAGCTGGTCCACGTCTGTGGCACCCACGAGATCGCGATCACCCGCCACGGGCTGCGACGTTTTCTGCCGGAGTCAGTGCGCATCCTCGAAGGTCCGGGCTGCCCGGTCTGCGTGACGCCGGCTGCCGACATCGAGACAGCGATCCGGATGGGGGAGAAGGGCGCAATCGTCTGTTCGTTCGGTGACATGCTCCGTGTCCCGGGGATGGGGCGGTCGCTTGAAAGCGCGCGCGCGCAGGGTGTCGACGTCCGGACGGTCTTGTCGGCAGACGAGGCCGTGCGAATCGCGCGCGAGACCAAGCACGAGGTGGTCTTCTTCGCCGTCGGCTTCGAGACGACGGCACCGATGACGGCGGCTGTAGTTCTTGACAGTCCTCCATCCAACCTGTCGGTTCTCGTGTCCCACAAGCGCATCCCGCCGGCGATGGCGGCGCTTCTCGACTTACCAGATACTGGGATCGCCGGCTACCTCGCGCCGGGGCACGTCTCGACGATCCTCGGCACTAGGGCCTACGAGGTTGATCTTGTGCGCTACCGGATCCCGGTCGTGGTGGGCGGGTTCGAGCCGCTCGACGTTCTCTACGCGATCGCTCTCCTGCTGAGGCAGATCCACGACAAGGCGCCACGGGTCGAGAACGGCTACCCCCGCGCGGTGTCGGAGGGCGGCAATCCGGCCGCGCTCAAGCTCCTCGACACGGCCTTCGAGACGACCGATGCACCGTGGCGCGGAATCGGGACTATCCCCGCGTCGGGCCTCGTGCTGCGTTCGGAGTTCGCAAGCCTCGACGCGCGGCGGCGATTCGGCGTCGAGGTTGTGGAGGATGAGGTGGAGATCCGCGGCTGTCGCTGCCCCGACGTTCTCACGGCGCGCGCTGTGCCGAGCGAGTGCCCTCTCTTCGCGACGCGCTGCACGCCGCTGTCGCCCGTCGGCCCGTGCATGGTGGGCGCCGAGGGAGCGTGTAGCATCTGGTTCCGCTACCAGGGAGAGCGTCCGCTATGACGAATCGCGAGCCGAGGATCACGCCGCTCCACGGGGCCGGCGGGGAGCTGATGGACGAGCTTCTCGCGCGACTGATCGTGCCCCGCTTCGGGAAGACGGGTACGGGCCGGATCGGTCTCTCGGCGCTCGACGACGGGGCAACGGTCGCACTGCCGAAGACAGGCGAACTCGTCATCACGACCGACAACCACGTCGTGAAGCCGGTCTTCTTCCCCGGCGGCGACATCGGCCGACTCGCCGCGGCGGGGACGTTGAACGACCTCGCGGTGATGGGAGCGCGGCCCATCGTCCTGACCCTCGCCGCGGTGATCGAGGAGGGGTTTCTGATCGCCGATCTGGAACGGATCCTCGACTCGTTCGCCGCGGCGCTGGCCGAGACGGACGCGGTGGTCGCCTGCGGGGACACGAAGGTCATGCCGGCGGGTGAGCTTGACGGGATCGTCCTCAACACGACCGGCCTTGGGATCGCCGTCCACGCGATTTCCGACGCGGAACTCGAGAAGGGCGACGTCGTGATCGTGAGCGGGACGATGGGCGACCACGGGATGGCACTCCTCGCGGCAAGAGAGGAGTTCCGGGTCTCGACGGAGCTTCGGAGCGACGTCGCGGTTCTGTGGCCGATGATCGAGCGAGCGCTTGCGGTCGGAGGAATCCACGCGATGAAGGATCCGACGCGCGGCGGGCTTGCGGCGGCGCTGAACGAGATGGCCCGGAAGTCGGGGCTGTGCATCGAGATCGAGGAGGCCGCGATCCCGCTTGACCCTGCGGTGGTCGGGCTCTCCGATCTCCTCGGGATCCCGCCGCTCGAAGTGGCGAACGAGGGGAAGGCCGTCGTCGTCGTCGATCCGGGCAAGGCGGACGCCGTTCTCGCGGCGCTGCGCGGCCACCCGCTCGGCAGAGACGCCGCCATCATCGGCAGGGTCACCGACGAGCACCCGAAGCGCGTGATCCTGTCGACGGAGGTCGGCGGGCGGCGGTTCCTCGACATGCCGCTCGGCGACCCGGTGCCGCGGATCTGCTAAGCTGCAGCTCAAGGGCGCATCCGAGACAGAAGGGAGTGCGAGGGCCATGTCGAGCGACACGAAGAAGTGCTATGCCGTCGTCGGCGCGACGCTGATCGACGGCACCGGACACCCGCCGGTGGCCGATGCCGTCGTGGTGGTTGACGGGGATCAGATCGCGGCCGCCGGAGCGAGGCGGTCGACGCCAATCCCGCCGGACGCAGACGAAATCGACGCCAGGGGGCGCTATCTGCTGCCGGGGATGATCGACGCCCACGTCCACGTCTCGTCCCCCGACTTCGTCACCGTCAAGCCCAAGGGCGATCCCACCGCCTACATGACGACGCTCGCGACGCAAAACCTGCGAAGCGCGCTGCAAGCCGGAGTGACGACGGTGCGCGATGTCTGTGGTCCGCGGATGAACCTGGCGCTCCGCTCGGCGATCGAGCGCGGGCACCTCGTCGGCCCGTCGATCTACACAGCGGGGAAGGGGATCTGCATGACCGGCGGGCACGGCTCGAACGATCCCGACGCCGTGCACCAGGTCGACTCCCCGGACGCGGTTCGGCAGGCGATCCGCGAGGAACGCAGCGCGGGCGTCGACCTGATCAAGCTCCTGACCTCGCACCGCACCGACTACCCCGAGTTCCGGCGGGAGGAGGTCGAGGCCGGCGTCGACGAGGCCCACCGTCTCGGGCTCCGCGTCTCGATCCACGCCGCGAACCTCGTGACCACGGCGATGGCGGCCGAAGCCGGCGTCGACGCTGTCGAGCACGGGAGTTTCCTCGCCGAGGCCACAGCCGAGCGGATGGGACGCAAGGGGATCTTCCTCGTGCCGACCCTGTGGGTGAAGCACGACCTCGCCGAGCGGCTGCGGCGCTGGCAGGCGACGCCCGAGAAGTTCCCGTGGGGCGACGCGAAGGACCTCGCGGCGAGCGCCATGTGGTTCCAGCGCTGCGTCGACCAGCTTCCAACGACGATGGCGCTCGCGAAGAAGCACGGGGTGCGAATCGCTGCGGGCACCGACTTTGTCCTCGCCGACTTCCCGTGGTGCGTCCTGCCGGAGGAGGTCGAGTTCCTCACGCGCCTCGGCCTATCGAACATGGACGCGATCGAGTCGGCGACCCGCGTCGGCGCCGAGATCCTCGGCTTGGAGGATCGGCTCGGCACGGTCGAGCCGGGGAAGCTGGCCGACCTCATCCTTGTCGATCAAGACCCCTTGGCTGACATCAAGGCGCTCGCCGCCGTCTCGTGGGTCATGCAGAGCGGGCGCGTCATCCCGCGCAGCCCGGAGTGGAACCGCCGCCCGATCCGCGATCCCCTGCCGCTCTAAAGCAAACCGCAGAGCGCGCTGAGCTTCACGACCGGCAGACGAGGCGGAAAAGCAGCAACCGCAGAGCGCGCTGAGAAGCGCAGAGGGAACACAGCAGATTCGGAAG
>CAZWQN010000002.1:4669-39947 GCA_964635895.1 uncultured Thermotogae bacterium
TCCCTCGCCCACCGGATGTTGTTGCAGTGATGTTCCACCCTCAGCGATCTCTGCGTCCTCTGCGGTACCAGCTTCTCGGCCGTGCACAATCGGCCGTCAGACGGGGTCGCAAGGCAGCAACCGCAGAGCGCGCTGAGAAGCGCAGAGGGAACACAGCAGATTCGGAAGCACTCAGTCCGTACTACTCTCCCTCGCCCACCGGATGTTGTTGCAGTGATGTTCCACCCTCAGCGATCTCTGCGCCCTCTGCGGTAGCAGCTTCTCGGCCGTGCACAGTCGGTTGTCAGACGGGGCGGCAAAGCAGCAACCGCAGAGCGCGCAGAGGGCCGCAGAGGAGAGCAAGGGAAGAGACAGCGAAGCGGGGATTTAGACTTCCTCTGGCCTGTGTACGGAGATCAGTGAAGTCCGGGGGTGGAACAGACCCTGAGTTGCCGTTCTCTCTGTTCTCTCCGCGCCCTCTGCGGTACCAGCTTCTCGGCCGTCAGACGGGGTCGCAAGGCAGCAACCGCAGAGCGCGCTGAGAAGCGCAGAGGGAACACAGCAGATTCGGAAGCACTCAGTCCGTACTACTCTCCCTCGCCCACCGGATGTTGTTGCAGTGATGTTCCACCCTCAGCGATCTCTGCGCCCTCTGCGGTAGCAGCTTCTCGGCCGTGCACAGTCGGTTGTCAGACGGGGCGGCAAAGCAGCAACCGCAGAGCGCGCTGAGAAACGCAGAGGAGAGACAGCAGATTGGAGACCGCTCAGTCCGTGCCTCAGCCCCTTCCCCCAGGCCTTGTGTGCAGCGATCTTCCATCCTCAGCGACCTCTGCGTCCTCTGCGGTACCAGCTTTTCGGCCGTCAGACGGGAGCGCAAAGCAGCAACCGCAGAGCGCACAGCGTGGCGCAGAGTGGCGCGGAGGAAACACAGCAGATTCGGAAGCGCTCAGTCCGCACTTCGGGCCCTCGCCTCCCTGACGTGGCGTGCAGTGATGTTCTACCCTCAGCGATCTCTGCGTCCTCTGCGGTACCAGCTTCTCGGCCGTGCGCAGTCAGTTGTCAGACGGGGCGGCAAAGCAGCAACCGCAGATCGCGCAGAGGGCCGCAGAGGAGAGCAAGGGAAGAGACGGCAAAGTTGGGAGTCGGACGTTCTCGCATTTGTGTACGGAAGCCAGTGGAGCCCGGGACGGAGCAGACCTTGAGTGGCTGTTCTCTGCATTCTCTCTGCGCGTCCTCTGCGGTGACTGCTTTTCGGCTGTGCCGCGCCACGCCCTAGCGGGTGAGCCAGGAACGTCGATCGGCGATGGTCCTGTCACCGGCCTGGCAGTGGGGGCAGTAGAAGGTGCGAGTCTCGGCGAAGCGGATGTCGGCGATCGGGTTTCCACAGTCGGGGCACGGCTCGCCAGCCCGTCCGTAGACGCGCATCACGCCGCGGGCTTCGTCGGATACGAGTTTCCCCTTGGAGCTTGCCCGTGTCGCCTCAATCCCGGCACGAAGCACGTCGCGCGTCGCCGCCCAGAGTCGCTCGACTTCCTCTTCCTTTAGCGTGTTGACGTAGCGAATGGGCGACAGCTTCGCCGCAAACAGGATCTCGTCCGCGTAGGCCGCTCCAATCCCGCCAATCCACGAAGGATCCGTGATCGCCTTCTTCGCCTGGCGACGCTCGCCGGCGAAGCGCTTCGCCAGGAACTCGGGGGTGAACTCGTCCGATAGAGGCTCGACGCCGGCGCGAGCCACCCGCTCAACGTCGGCGGGCGCCGCCACTAGGTGGATCTTCGCCCGCTTGATCGACCCGTTCTCGACCACACGCAAGTCCTCGCCGTCTGCGAACGAGACGACGAAGCCGGTGGCCTTCGTAACCTTGGTGTGGCTCCCCGTGAGGACGAGACGTCCTGCGACCATCAGGTGCAGCACCAAATGCAGATCGTTGCGCGCGGTCAGGATAAGGTGCTTGCCGACCCGCCTAACCTCGCGGAACGAGCCTCCAACCAGCTCATCGAGTGGCGGGGCGACCGTCTTCAGGATGTCGGGCCGGCAGGCGCAGGCGGACAAGATCGGCCGGCCGAGGACGCGCTCGGCGAGAACCTCGCGCATCACCTCAAGATCAGGCAGTTCGGGCACGGCGTCGCTCCTTCCGAGTCGGGATTATAGCCGTCGAGCGGGCGACCCGTGCCCACTCGCTTCGCCGATCGGGTCTTCGCTTCCCAGACAACCTACGGCCAACCGACGCTAGGCGGCCGGACCGAGGTCCACCGGCCGCCCAGGTGCCCGATCCCTAGGCACCTCGCCCCACAACCGTGAAGGTGCCCAACGTCCCCCTCCGGTGGGCCGCGCCGCCTTCGGCCGGCGGCCGGATGCGCCGTAGGCTCATCCCTGGAGGGAAGGCATGTCACGATCACGCAAGCGCCTCTTGGTTCGACTGGCACTCACCGCCGCTCTGTTTGCCTCCGGCTGCTCCGCGCTCGTAACGGTCGACGTAACCGGCGGGTGGGCGGGAGACATGACCTGGACGACGGGGCCGGCGACCGGCATGACCCAACCGTTCTCGCTCGACCTCGCACAGGTTGAGAAGGACATCGCCGGCACGATCACGCTGATCGGTCGCGGGACCGAGACGTACACGATCAACATCACATTCGGACGCGCTACAGGGTCGACGGTCGAGTTCACGGCCTCCGGCGTGAACAACGTCATCACCCCCGCGGTCAACGTGACCTTCGACTTCGACGGCGACGCGACCGGTACGGAGATGTCGGGCACGGGGACCGCCAACATCGAAGGAACGACCTACGAGTTTGCCTGGACGGCGACCCTCGTCGCTCCGCCGCCGGCCGAGTCCTAAGTGTAGTGCCGGATCGACTCGCAGTCGTTCGGGCGCTCACCCAGCTCCGCCAAACGCTCGAGGTACTCGGCGATCGACACGTCGGTGTACGGCCACGGCGACGCCTCAGCAACCCTTCTCTCCCAAGGGTGGAATAGGTGGGGCCCGTCAGCCGTTCGCCCGGATGCCGACCCACTCTCGATCCTGCCTCGCTCGTAGGTGGTTCTCGCCGAGGCCGGGGACGTTGAACACCGACTCGTCCGTCCAGAACGGCAGCCCCGATCTTGCGAGCGCAGCTGCGGCCAGGGTTCCCGCTCAGCCTTCCTCTGCTGAGTCTGGAGGCGTCCACGCCTTCTGTACCTCCACGGCCACATCGTACGTCGTGTCATCGACACGCACAGAGACCCGCTTGGCCGCCTCTCTAACGATCTCCACCGTGTAGGTGTGAGTCGAAGTACTGACCTGCAGTGTCCTGCGGCAATCCAGCCCGCCCGCCTCGATGGCCTTCCTTAGTTCAGAGATCTGAGCCTCCCGCTCTCGGAGCAGTCTGTGCGCTTCTCCAAGGGTACACGCGGCGAACGTCACCCGGTCTCCCGGCCTCACCTGGCCGAGCCTCGGGAGGTCGGCGGAGATGACGGCTCCGATCTTCGCGTAGCCCCCCGTCGTCTGCCGGTCCACCAGAAGGACGATGGGTTGGCCGTTGGCCGGCACCTGAACCGCCCCGGTGCAGACGGGCTCGGAGATGATATCGGCCTCCCCCGCATGGGCGATCTGTGCGCCCTGAAGGCGTACCCCCATTCGGTCGGAGTCCGACCGCACCTCGTACGGACAGGACAGGAAGGTGCGGATCCCCTCGACTGTGAACCGGTCCTCCTGCGGCCCGAGCACGACCCGCAGGGGGCCTGAGTCGTATCTCGGTACGAGCCCGGCGGGCAGACGCCTGTGGCGAGCGCGTCCCCCCATCGCGGCGAGATGGTCGCCCGCTCTCAACGCGCGCCCGTCCATGCCGCCGAGCTTCGCGCGTAGGTGGGTCGATCTGCTGCCGAGGACCACCGGGACATCGAATCCCCCCACCGCAACGACGTAGGCGCGTACGCCCCTCTTGGGCTCCCCAAACGAAAGCACATCCCCATCGTCGACCGGAATCGACTCCCAGAGCGGCGCGTCGTCGTCGTTCAGGCGTGCCCCCAGGTCCGCGCCGGTGACCGCGATCCAGCCCTCTCCCTCGAAACGCAGCCTCGGCCCGAGAAGGGTGAGCTCCAGAGCCGCCGCGCCCTCGTCATTCCCGAGCAGCTGGTTGCCGATCCGCA
This sequence comes from uncultured Thermotogae bacterium, assembly GCA_964635895.1. Taxonomy (GTDB): domain Bacteria; phylum Bipolaricaulota; class Bipolaricaulia; order UBA7950; family UBA9294; genus JAPLGD01. The sequence goes on from CAZWQN010000002.1 coordinate 8,780, forward strand.
ACGCAAGCGTATCGGCGGCCCCCGCCGGAGGCACCCCGTATCGCTCGAATCCCGTCCGCCCGAGGTCCTGCACCGTCGTCAGCAGGCCCGGATCGAGCACCAGAGCGTTCAACGCGCCTCCCCCGCGGAGAACCGATGCTCTCCCCTCTCCACTCCCAGCCGGAGCTCTTCGAACTCGGAGGGCGAGATGGGCACAAACTCCACATGATCCCCCATCAAGAGCCGTGCGGGCGGCAATTCGTGGGGAACGAACAGCTCGATGGGTGTGCGGCCGATGATGCGCCATCCACCTGGAGACTCGATCGGATAGATGCCGGTCTGACTCCCAGCGATCCCGACAGACCCGGCCGGCGTCTTCGTCCGCGGCTCCTGAAGCCTGGGAGCTGCGATCTCGCTGGACATGCCTCCAAGGTAGGGAAACCCGGGCAGGAATCCGACCATGTAGACGAGATAGGTCGCGCTGGAATGGATCGCCACCACGTCGTCCTCGGTCAGACCGTTCCGTCGCGCCACGTATGTGAGATCGGGACCCAGATCTCCTCCGTAGCACACGGGAACCCGGACCCGTCGGGACCTCGACACGTCGGGCTCATCCGGCTTGCTCTCCAACTCGCGAATCCCAACGCACAGGTCCTCGATCGACGTCTCTCTCGGGTCGTAGTACACCAGCATCGAGCGGTATGCGGGGACCACTTCTCGCGCACCGGCAATCTCCGCCCTCTCGATCGCCTGTGAGAGAGCTCGCACCTTGCGATGGATCGCTGGGCTGATGGACTCCTCGAACTCAATGAGCAGGCCCCGATCGCCCACAGGGCGGAAGTGGAAGTCGCCCGCGTCGTCTCGCTTCATACGAGGTCGCGCAAGGCGACGACTTCGATCTTCGCCTGCTCCAGCGCGTCAGCCAGGCGGAGCACGATCTCCGCGGCTCTCGGCGTGTCTCCGTGCACGCAGATCGAGTCGGCCCTCACCGCAATGATCCCTCCGTCGATCGTCTCGACCTCCCCGTCCCGTATCATGCGGACCGCTCTCCGGGCGACGGCCTCCGGGTCATCGATCACGGCGCCCGGCGCGGCACGAGAGACGAGTCTGCCGTCCGAGTTGTAGGCCCGATCCGCGAAGACCTCATGTCCCACCCTGAGGCCGGCCTCCGCGGCCAGACGCGCAAGGCACGAGCCAGACAGCGCAAGCAGGATGGGGCGCGGTTGGAGATGCAGCATCCCATCGATGAGGCCTTCGGCAAGACGCGCGTCCCCCGCCGCGGCGTTGTACAGAGCGCCGTGTGGCTTGACGTGTTGCAGGTCCACGCCTGCGCTTCGACAGAACGCAACCAGGGCTCCGACCTGGTATAGGAGGTAGTTGCGCGCCTCCCGTGGGCTCACGCTCATCTCTCGCCGTCCGAACCCCATCAGGTCCGGAAACCCAGGGTGCGCGCCGACGGCGACGTTGTGCGTCCTGCAGGAACAGACGGCCTCTTCCATCGCCATCGCATCGCCAGCGTGGAACCCGCAGGCGACGTTTGCCGAGGAGATTCTCCGCAACACCTGCGGGTCGACGTCCATGCGCCAGGCCCCGAAGCTCTCCCCCAGGTCGCAGTTCAGGTCTATCCTTGTCGAGGTCAGAGTCCCACCTCCAACGGCCGAACCGCCCTCACACCTGCTCGTCGAGGGCGTGAGTCTCCTCCGCAGTGTACCCCGCCCGAAGAACTCGGACCCACCCTGTCCGGGCCTGTCCCCCGACTCAGGTCTCGCCCGTATCGTGGCGGGGTCGGCGGGACACAATCTCCGGCCGAGGGCGGGCCCGATGCCGCCTGTCGCGGACATGGAGTCGGCCTGGGCGAGGGGAGGTGCCCGTGGCGCAACTCCTCACGGAGCGGCTCGTCGGGCGCAGAGCGTCAAGGCCCTCTACAGATCGGGCGTTTCCTGACTACATCTCGGCATCGTCCCGGGGTCGGAGCCCGGGGTTCAACGCCTCACTCGCCCGCGCGTCGTGCATCTGTGCCTCGCTCCGAATCCGCATCTCGAGCGATCGGCCGGCAACTTCAACGATCCCGTGCCCAGCGCCCCATACACTGACTCGAAGGGTCCTCTCCAGAGCGCCCACCCGAAGGAGGTACTCCCCCTCTTCCAGCGTCGGATGCCGGGTGTACAGCGCCGAGAGCAGAGCCACGATCTCCTTCTCGTGCTCCCGGAGAGACTGTCGAGCGCCTGTCCCTCCAAGTTGCCGACGAGGAAGCCGGTGCAGGAAGCTCATGCAGCCGGCGAGAATCCCGAAGTACACGAAGACCGCGGCCATCGCCAAAGCGGAGATGACGAGTCCTATTGCCAGATCACCCACGCACGATCACCCACGAACCTCGGCTCCTTGCGGAGCCGCGCGAGGAGCCCCAAGTGGAGGGAGAGGTCCGCTCGTCCTCCCGTCGCTCCGACTCCTCCACGCGCCACGCTACGATCCGCATCGCCCCGCCTCTCTGGCCAGTCTACCACGCCACATCCAGGCGGCGCCTTCGATGCTCTGAGAGCACAGAGACGTAGCGCCCTGCGGCAGCCGACGCCGTCGCGTCCCCCCCGTACGGGATGGAGGAGAAGAAGCCCAACGTTCGCTCACCGGGCGGGAGCAGCGGGTCTCAGGCGGCGGCAAGCCCCGCCCTGCCGACCGATCCACCGATGGCGCACGCTGTCGCCTCCAACACCCGGAGGCGGGAGGGATCATGCAGCGCGTCTTGGTCACCGGAGCGTCAGGTCAGGTCGGGGTGTCCGAGCTCTTGCCGGTTCTCCGGTTCGTGGCCTGTAGCTTGTGGCTCGTGGGAAGGCCACTACGCCGCCCGCCTCCCTGTTCTTGGCCTTCCCCACACGCCACCTACCACTCCCGCAAGCGCGCACGGTGGGCGGAGCCACATGCGCACTGCGACAAGAGAAGAGACTCCGCCCGGAGTTGGTTCAAAGGAGAGACTCCGCTCGGACTCGATTCCATCGCGAGAGTCCGCAGAGCCGGTTCAAGCAAGAGGCTCCGCGATGCGGAGCCTCCATCGTGATCCTCGTTCCTTCTCGTCGCGCTACTCAACCAGCATCAGGCGCGCCTGCTCGGCGCCGTCGCCGCGCCGCGGGCCGAGCTTGACGACCCTCGTGTACCCGCCGGCCCGGGTCTGCATCTTGGGGCCGATGTCGGTGAACAGCCTCTCGACTGCTTCCTTGTCTCGAAGCCGGGAGAACGCGATGCGTCGGGCGTGGAGATCCCCGCGCCGCGCCAGGGTGATCAGCCGCTCCGCGAACTTCTGTCCCGCCTTCGCTCGCAGCAGGGTCGTGTCGACCTTCGAGTGCAAGATGAGCGCGTTCGTCAGATTGGCGAGCACGCTGCGCCGATGGCTCGGGAGCATGCCCATCTTGTCGATGACCACTCTATGCCGCATCGTGAACCTCTCCTTCGTTTTTGAGCGAGTACCCGAGCTCCAACAGACGGTCTTCGACCTTGCTCAGCGTCTTCGCCCCGAACCCGTGGATGTCGAGGAGCTCCTCCCTCGGTCGCGCGAGGAGCTGCCCCAGGGTTGTGATCTCCGCTTCCTGGAGCAGGTTGCAGGCTCGCTGGTCGATCTCCAGATCGACCAGCGGAACCGAGAGCTCGCGCTCCCCGCCGCCTTCGGCCTCCTCCGTCGTCATCCCGAACGGGTGCTCGGCGAAACCGCGGAAGAGCTCCAGGTGGCGCATCAACAGCCGTCCCGCTTCGGACAGCGCCTCCTCGGGGCGGATGCCGCCGTTCGTCGTGACCTCCATGACGAGTCGCTCGTACCCGGACTTGCCGCCCACTCGCGTCTCCTCGACGACGAAGTTGACGCGCTTGACCGGAGAGAAGTCGGCGTCGACGGGGATGACGGACAGGGGAGCATCCTCGGGCCGGTTCAACTCCGCCGGAAGGTACGAGAACCCTGTCTCCACCTCCATCTCCATGTCGAGGACGCCCTTTTCGTTTAGTGTCGCGATGTGGAGGTCGGGGTTGACCACCTCGACGCCCGGCGGCACGTCGATGTCGGCCGCCGTGACCTTGCCGCGCCCCTTCTTCTCCAGCGTGAGCCGCTTTACACCCTCTTCGTGAACCCGAAGCGAGAGCCCCTTCAGGTTGAGGATGATCTCGAGGATGTCCTCTTTGATCCCTTCGATCGTGTCGTACTCGTGGTACTTGCCGGCGAAACGCACCCGGACGACCGCCGCCCCGGGAATCGCCGCCAAGAGCGTGCGTCGCACCGCGTTCCCCAGCGTGGTCCCGAACCCCTGCTCCAGCGGTTCGATGACGATTTTCCCGGTCGTCTCCGTGAGTTCCTCGACCTTGATCTCCTTAGGGAAGACCAGCTCGTCCATCGAAACCTCCTAGCGGGAGTAGAACTCGACGATCAGGTTCGCGGCGATGTCGAGGCCGGTCCGCGTCAGATCGGGGGCCGCAATCAGCTGGAACTTCATCGCGTCCGCATTGCGCTCGATCCACGGCGGGACGTCACGGTCGAGGTTCGCCTCGACGATGGCCTTGATCTTCTCCCGCCGCCCTTGCTTCACCGCGGCAACGTCGCCCTGACCCATGATGAGGGACGGGACGTTTGTGGCACGTCCGTTCACTTCGAAGTGCCCGTGGGTGATCAGCTGCCGGGCCTGCTGGCGGGACGCCGCGAATCCGGCGCGGTACACCATGTTGTCGAACCGCTGCTCGAGCATGCTGAGCAACGCGGTCCCCGTCGCGCCCTTGACGTTCTTCGCCGCGGCGACGTAGATGCGGAACTGCCTCTCGCGAACGCCGTAGACTCGGCGCGCCTTCTGCTTCTCACGCAGGTGGAGCAGGAACTGGCTCCGTCTCGGCCGCCGCTTCTTCGGTCCTTCTCCGGGGGGATTGGTCCGCCGCGCCACGGCGCAGCTCCGTGAGTAGCAGCGGTCCCCTTTCAGGAACAGCTTCTCACCTTCTCGGCGGCACTGCTTGCACTTCGCGCCCGTGTCGCGTCCCATTATCGTCTCCCCTTGCTGTGCGAAACCGGCGTCACGTTCTTGACTTCCTCGACACGAATTCCCGACGCCTTGATGGTCTGGACGACCGACTGTCGTCCCGATCCGGTTCCCTTCACGCGGACGGCTACGCTCCGAATCCCGTAGTCCTTCATCTCGCGCACGAGAGCCTCGGCGGCGATTTGCGCCGCGTACGGAGTCCCCTTCTTCGAGCCCTTGTAACCGACGGTCCCCGGGCTCTTCCATGCCACCGGGTGCCCGCCCGGATCGGTGACCGTGATGATGGTGTTGTTGAAAGTCGAGTGGACGTGAATGAGCGCGCGTTCGAGCTTGATGTTCTTGGTTGCCATCGTTACCTCTTCTTCCCCGCCTTCGCCGGACGCGGCCCCTTCCACGTGCGGGCGTTCGCCCGCGTGCGCTGCCCTCGAACCGGAAGTCTCTTTTTGTGCCGAATGCCGCGGTACGAGTTGATGTCCTTCAGCCGCTGGATGCTCGCGTACACCCGCCGGCGGAGATCCCCTTCCACCACGTACTGCTCCACTTCGCGGCGCAGGCTGGCCACTTCGTTCTCCGTCAGATCCTTCACGCGGACGTCGGGCGAGATCCCGGTCTTCTCGATGATCTCAGCCGACCGCGGCTGCCCGATCCCGTAGATGTACGTCAGCGCAGTCTCGATCCGCTTGTTGCTCGGCAGATTGACTCCGGCTATACGCGCCATTCCTCTCCCCTTACCCTTGCCGCTGCTTGTGCTTCGGGTTCCGGCAGATGACGAGAACTCGACCTTCCCGCCGGATCACCTTGCACTTTGCACACATTTTCTTGACTGAGGCTCGAACCTTCATCGCCGTCGGCGCATCACGAACTACCCCTCGCGATACACAATCCGCCCCTTGGTCAGGTCGTAGGGCGACATCTCGATGATCACCCTATCCCCGGTCAGAATCCGGATGTAGTGCTTGCGGATCCTTCCCGAGATGTGGCACAGGATGACATGCCCGTTGGGCAGCTGCACACGGAACATCGAACTCGGCAGGCTTTCGAGGACCTCTCCCCGCTGCCGGATCACGTCCGACTTCTTGTCGCGAGTTTCATTCGTCGACACTGCGCCTCACGTCACCTCCTTGCGTCAGGACTTCGGCGCCTTGCTCGGTCAGCGCGACCGTATGCTCAAAATGCACAGAAAGCCCTCCCGACGCCGTCACCACGGTCCACCGATCGTCCCGCACTTCCGTCGGAAGGGGATCCGTCTTCACCATCGGCTCGATCGCCAGGGTCATGCCTGCCCGAAGGCGAGGCCCGCGTCCCGGCGGACCGTAGTTGGGAATCTGAGGGTCCTCGTGCAAGTCCCTTCCAATCCCATGCCCGACGTATTCCTGCACGACGTGGTACCCAGTTCTCTCCACGTAGGAACCAATCGCGTGGGACACGTCAGACACTCGGTTGCCGATTCTAACTTGCTGAATCCCTTCCCACAAGCTCCTCTCTCCGACGTCCAGCAGCTTCCGCGCTTCCGCCCCGATCCTTCCGACCCCGACCGTCGTTGCCATGTCGACGCAGAATCCGCGCCGAATCATCCCGATATCGACCGAGAACAGGTCGCCCTCTTCGAGGACGCGAGCGTCACTCGGGATCCCATGCACAATCTCCTCATTCACTGAGGCGTTGATCGCGCCGGGGAACCCCGCGAGCCGGTCGAACGCCGTCTCGCCGCCGCACGCCACGATCAGCTCTCGCGCCAGCCGGTCGAAGTGCGCCGTCGTTCGCCCAGGTCTGACCTCATCGCACAACCTCTTCAGGATCCCCGCGAGCAGCTCCCCATTCTTCCGCATAATCGCAACGTCTGCGGGGGACTTGAGCGGAATCATGCCGCGAGGATCCGCATGACCTCGGCGAACACGCGATCGCTGCCGAGCTTCCCGTCCACTGGCTTGAGCAACCCGCGCGAGCGGTAGAAGGCGATCAGGGGCGCCGTGGACCGCTCGTACACGTCGTATCGGTTCTCGATCACCGCGGGCTGGTCGTCGTCTCGCTGGTAAAGCTCGCCGCCGCACGCCGCGCATCGGGTCGTCCCGGCCTCAAGGTTGAAACCAAGGTTGTAGATCGTTCCGCAGCCACGACAAACCCGGCGCGCCGTGAGCCGCCGAACCACCTCGTCTCGCGACAGGCCGATGTTGACCACCGCGTCGACTCGGCTGATGCGGTCGAGAGCCTCCGCCTGGGCGACCGTCCGGGGGAAGCCGTCGAGCACGAACCCCTTGGTCGCCCGCTCGATGCGTCCGCGGATCATGTCGATGATCAGGTCGTCGGGGACCAGCTCGCCCCGGTCCATGAACCCCTTCGCCTTCTGGCCGAGACCGGTCGATCGGGCGACCTCGTCGCGGAGGATGTCCCCCGTCGACAGGTGCTCCAGCCCAAGCTCGGCGACGACCCGTTTGGCTTGCGTTCCCTTTCCCGCCCCCGGCGGGCCGAGGAACACGATCCGCGTCGCCGCCATTAGTTCTTCCTTCCCAGGAGCCGGCCGGACTTCGTCAGACTCTCGTAGTGCCGCATGACGAGGTGCGCCTCAATCTGCATCAGCGTGTCGATGCCGACGCCGACCACGATCAGAAGCGACGTCCCGCCGATGAGGAACATGGTCGAGAGGCCGCTGGCCCAGGAGAGGAGGTACGGCAGCACCGCGACCACCGCGAGGAACACCGCGCCCACGAGGAGGATGCGGTTGGTCACGCCGACAATGTAGTCCGCCGTCGGCTTGCCCGGCCGCACCCCGGGGATGAATCCCCCCGCCTCGCGCACGTTCTTCGCGATGTCGTTCGGGTCAAAGACGATCGAGCTGTAGAAGTAGGTGAAGAAGAAAATCAGGAGCACGTAGAGCCCGACGTACAGCGGGCTTCCCGACTCGACCAGCGGCAGGAACCGCTTCAGCGCGGGGACTGCCTGGAACAACGTCACCGGAAGACTCAACAGCGCCGAGGCGAAGATGATCGGGATCACGCCACCCTGGTTGACCCGCAACGGAAGGTGCGAAGTGTGTCCGCCGTAGATCCGGCGACCCATCGTCCGCTTCGCATACTGGATCTGAATCTTCCTCTGCCCTTGTTGCACCATCGTCATCGCCGCCACGACGACGATCAAGAGGGCGATGAACACGATGCCCCAGATGGGGCTCGCCGACCCCGTGCTGATGCTCGTCCACATCGAGCTCAGCGACGCCGGGAACCGCGACAGGATGCCGATCATGATCAGCATGCTAACTCCGTTCCCGATGCCGTTCTCGGTCATGCGCTCGCCCAGCCACATCAGGAAGAGGGTCCCGGTGGTCAGCGACACGACGGTCGTGACGTAGAACAGGATCGTCGAGTTCGTGGAGGATGCTCCGCGGATCAGGCTTGTCATGAACGCGCCTTCGACGATGGCAAGGACGACGGTCGCCCACCGCGTGTACGACGTGATCTTGCGCCGCCCTTCCCGCCCCTGCTGCTGGAGCTCCTTCAGCTTGGGAACGACGGACGTCAGCAGGCTGAAGATGATCGACGCGTTGATATACGGCGTCACGCCGAGCGCGAAGAGCGAGAAGCGCTGAAGCGCTCCGCCCGTGAACATGTTCAGGAAGTCGAAGATGCCGCCGCCCTGCGCCGCGAAGAACTGGGCCAACAGGTCGCGGCTCACGCCCGGAACGGTGATGTGCGTTCCGATCCGGAACACGATGATCGCCCCGAGCGTGAAGACAATGCGCTTCCGGAGTTCGGGGACCTTGAACAGGCTGGTGAGCTTCTCCCACACGGCTAGATCACCTCGGCCTTGCCGCCCGCCGCCTCGATCTTCCGCTTGGCCTCCGCGGCGAACCGATGGGCGCGAACCGTGAGGGGCTTCGAGAGGTCACCGCGGCCGAGGATCTTGACGAGGGGGTTCCGACCTTGCACGAGGCGCATCTCCCCAAGCACCTCCGGGGTGACTTCCTCGTTGGCCTCGAACCGCGCCTCGAGGGCATCGACGTTGACGCACGCGTACTCGATGCGGCTGGAGTTGCTGAACCCGCGCTTCGGAACGCGCATCCAGATCGGCGTCTGCCCGCCCTCGTATCCGAGTCGGGTGCCGCCGCCGCTGCGCGAGTTCTGGCCCTTCGTTCCGCGGCCGCTCTCGTGGCCGCCGTGGCCGGAGCCGTAGCCGCGGCCCACCCGCTTCCTGCGGTGGGTGCTGCCCTTCGTCGGGCGAAGATCCTCAAGTCGCATGCTCCGCCTCCTCGCTCGTACGCACGCCGCGCAGCTGCTCGACGTCGCGTCGATTGCGGAGATGAGCCAGTCCATCGAGCGCAGCTCGTGAGAGGGTCAGCGGGTTCGTGGTTCCGATCGACTTCGTCAGGACGTCCTTGATGCCGGCGAGACGGCAGATGGCGCTGACGGTCACGCCCGCGATCACCCCGGTCCCCGGGTACGCAGGCTTCAAGAGAACGTTCCCCGCCTTGAACTTCCCGTGCACCTCGTGGGGGATCGTGTCCCCGTCCATGTTGACGGTCACCATGCTCTTCTTCGCGTCGCGGATCGCCTGTTGGATGGCACGAGGGATCTCGGTCGTGCTCCCCACGCCGACGCCCACCTGGCCCTTTCGATCCCCGACGACCATGGTGACGCGGAAGCGGAGATTGCGGCCACCCTTCGTGACCTTGCTCACCCGTCGGATGTCGATGATCTCGTTCTCGAACTCGTCGTGGCTGATCAAAACTCCAACCCTCCCTTGCGACACTCCTCCGCAAAGGCCGAGACCACACCGTGATACGGGTGTCCGCAGCGATCGAAGACGACCGCCCGCACTCCGGCCTGCCCCGCCCGCTCGACGAGCAGAGCCGCGACCCGAACCGCCGTCTTGGCGTTCGGCCCCTTCACGTCCCCCCGCAACCCCGGATCCAACGTCGACGCCTGAGCCAGCGTACGGCCGGCGCCGTCGTCAACGATCTGCGCGTAGAGGTGACGCAACGTCTTCGTGATGCACAAGCGGGGCCGGTCGCTGGATCCGATGACCTGCTTGCGGATCCGCCGATGCCGCTTCTGCCTTTCCAGACCCCGGTTCGTCCTCGCCATCCTTCACGCTCCCTAGGCGCCGGTGGCGGCACCCGGACCGCCCAGCTTCCCGGCCTTCTGTACGACGACCTCGTCCTTGTAGCGGATGCCCTTGCCGTCGTACACGTTCGGCTTCCGAAGCCGCCGGATCTCCGCGGCCACCTGTCCCACGCGCTGCCGGTCGGCGCCCCGGATGACGATCTCGTTCGGATTGGGCACCTCGGCCTCGATCCCTTCGGGCAACTCGTACTCCTTCGGAGTCGAGTAGCCGAGATCGAGGATGACCTTGTTCCCCTGGAGCCGCCCGCGGTACCCCAGTCCCCGGATGAGGAGCGACTTCTGCCACCGCTCCGACACGCCCTTCACCATGTTCGCGAGGAGACTTCGATACAGCCCGTGGTAGGCGCGGTAGGACTTGCCCTCCTTGCGCCGGGAGACGGTCGCCACTCCGTCGGCGACGCCGATCTCCACCATGTCGGGACGGTAGTCCTGCGTCAGCCGCCCGTGCTTGCCCTCGACGCTAAACGTCGCCGCCGAAACGGTGACCTTCACTCCTGCGGGGATCGCGACGGGTACTTTTCCGACCTTCGACATTTCGACCTCACCTACCAGATCTCACAGAGCACTTCGCCGCCGATGCCTCGTTCCCGCGCGTCTTTCCCCGAGAGGACGCCCTGGGAGGTCGACACGATGCAGATGCCCATGCCGCCCAGCGGCGCGGGGATCTCGTCCTTCGCGGCGTAGATCCGCCGGCTCGGTCGGCTCACGAGTTGGATGGCGCTGATCGCCCGGGTCGCCCGGTTGCGCTCGCCCCTGTACTTCAGGCGAATCCGGAGCTCCGGCTGCGGCTCGCGTTCCATGACCTCGTAACTGGCGATGTACCCTTCCTTCACCAGGATCTCGGCGATGGCCTCCTTGATCTTCGAGTGGGGCATCGCCACGTCGTCGTGGAACCGCGCGTTCGCGTTGCGGATGCGCGTCAACATGTCGCCAATCGGATACGGAATCATCATGCCCTCCTACCAGCTCGCCTTCTTGATCCCTGGGATCTCGCCACCATGCGCGAGCTTGCGGAAGCAGAGCCGGCAGATTCCGAAGTCCCGAATGAAGCCGTGCCGACGCCCGCACAGCGTGCACCGGTGGTACTTCCGGACGGAGAACTTCGGCGTCTCCCCGCACTTGTTGATCAGCGCTTTCCTCGCCATCCTCGCCCCCTAGTCGCTGAACGCAAGCCCCAGCGCCTTGAGGAACAGGTACCCCTCGCGGTCGTCACGGGCCGTCGTCACGATGGTAATGTCCATTCCCTGGTTCTTAACGATCTCGCTGTACTCGATCTCCGGAAACGTCAGCTGTTCCGTCAGACCGATGGTGTAGTTGCCCCGCCCGTCAAACGAGGACGAGGTCACGCCGCGGAAGTCGCGGATCCCGGGGAGGACGACGTTGAACAGCTTGTTCAGGAACTCGTACGCCCGCTCCCCTCGCAGGGTCACCTTGCACCCTATGGGGTCTCCGGCCGTCAGCTTGAAGTCCGAGATGGACTTCTTCGCCTTGGTGACGACGGGCTTCTGCCCCGTGATCTTCGCGAGGTTCGCCACCGCGCCCTCGAGGATCTTCGGGTTGTCCTTCTCCGCCACCCCCATGTTGATGACGACCTTCTCCACTCGCGGAAGCTCCATCGCGTTGGAGATTCCGAGCTCCTTCGTCAGCTTCGGAGCGATCTCTCGCACGTACCGTTCACGTAGCAGCATCACTCGAAGATCTCCCCACACTGCTTGCACTGCCGCATCTTCTTCCCCTCGACGTCCGTGAATCCGATCCGCGTCGGAACGTCGCACTCCGGGCAGACCGGCAGAACGTTCGAGATATGAATCGGCCCTTCCCTCTTGATGATCCCCGGCTCGCGCAGGTTCTGCGTTGCGCGCTGGTGTTTCGTGATCATGTTGACGTTCTCAACGATGATCCGGTTCTTCTCAGGGAGCACGACGAGCACCTTCCCGATCTTCCCGCGCTCGTCCCCGGCGATCACTTGAACCCGGTCGCCCTTGCGCACTTTTCTCATCGCCATCCCCCCTAGAGAACCTCGGGCGCAAGCGAGATGATCCGCATCATCTTCTTGTCGCGCAGCTCGCGAGCCACTGGACCGAACACGCGGGTCCCGATCGGCTCCCCTTGGGCGTTGATCAACACGATCGCGTTGTCGTCGAAACGGACGTACGTCCCATCCCTGCGGCGGTACGCCTGCCGCGTCCGAACGATCACGCCGCGCACGATCTGCCCCTTCTCGATGTCGCTCGTCGGAAGGCGCTTCCGAACGGATCCAACGATGATGTCGCCGATCTCGCCGATGCGGCGGTTCGACGGACCCAACACGTTGAAGCAGCGGACGACCTTGGCTCCCGAGTTGTCCGCCACCTTCAACATCGTCTGCATCTGGATCATGGCTATTCCTCCGCCTTCTCGACGACCTCAACCAGCCGCCAGCGCTTCGTCCGGCTCAGCGGACGGCACTCCTCGATTCGCACGAGATCCCCGACGCCCGCCTGTCCCTGCGGGTCATCGGCGTGGAACTTGAAGAAGCGGCTGACGTGCTTGCGGTACTTCGGGTGGAGGCGGCGCTCTTCCACGCTCACCACGATCGTCTGGGCCATGCGATTGCTCACCACGCGACCCGTCTTCGTCTTTCTCATCGCCCCGCCTCCCGCTCCTTCGCCGCGGCGATCGTCATGACGCGTGCCACGTCACGACGCGCCTTCTTCAGCTCGGCCGAGTTGTCGAGCTGCCCGGTGGCTCGCTGGAAACGGAGGTTGAACAGCTTGCGCTTCAGCTCGCGCTCCTTCTGCTCCAGTTCGGCGAGCGTCATCTCGCGCAGTTCCCCGGCCTTCATACCTCTCCTCCAAGAACCGTCCTCCGCTTGAGTCTCGTCCGGACGGGAAGCTTGTTGCCCACCAGGTAGTGGACCCGCTTCGCCTGCTCCTCCGTGAGGCCGGAGATCTCGAACAAGACGTTCCCCGGGCGAACGACGGCGACCCAATGGTCCACTGGGCCCTTCCCTTTCCCCATTCGCGCTTCCGCCGGGTGCTTGGTGATCGACTTGTCGGGGAAGATGCGAATCCACAGCCGCGCTCCGCGCTGCGTCGTACGCGTGATCGTCGTTCGGCACGCCTCGATCTGCGCCTGCGTGATCCATGCCGCCTCGAGCGTCTGGATCCCGAAGTCCCCGAAAGCAATCTGGTTACCCCGCGTTGCTTTTCCCGTCTTGCGGCCGCGGTGCAGCTTCCGGTACTTCGTCCGCTTGGGAAACAGGAGTGCCATGCTACTTCACCTCATCTCGACGCGTTCGGGTGGACCTCTCGCCGCGGAACACCCACGCCTTCACGCCGATGTTGCCGTACTTCGTCCGCGCCTCGACCAGGCCGTAGTCAATGTCCGCCCGCAGGGTCTGGAGGGGGATCCGCCCCTCCTTCATCGTGATCGAGCGGGCGATGTCCGTTCCGCCGAGCCGGCCGCTCGTCTTGATCTTGACGCCCTCCGCCCCGGCTCCCATCACGCGCCGAATCGCTTCCTTCATCGCACGAGCGGGCGCCGTCCGGTTCTCGATCTGAATCGCAACGTCCTGCGCAATCAGTCGCGCCTCCAGATCGGGGCGTTCGATCTCCTGGATCGACACCTTGACGTTCCGCTTGGTCAGGTTCTCGAGGGCCTTCTGGAGCAGCTCGATCTCGCTCCCCCCACGGCCGATGATGATTCCGGGCCGCGCCGACCGGATAACGATCGAGACGCGATCCTCCTTCGACCGCTCGATGTTGACTTCGGCGACCGCCGCACGTCGGTACCGGTCGAGAACGAGGTCGCGGATCCTCTTGTCCTCCGCGATGTACTCCGGGGCAAGCTTCGGGTTGTACCAGTTCGAGACCCACTTCCGGGTCACCCCGACGCGAAAGCCGACCGGATTGATCTTCTGGCCCATTACGCACGCCCCTTGTCGCCGACAACGATCGTGATGTGGCTGGTCGCATGGCGGACGACGTCCGCCCGCCCGTACGCACGGGGTCGCATTCGACGGAGGGCTCGTCCCATGTCCACGGTCGCTCGCACCACGACGAGCTCGTCCACATCCACGTCGAAGTTGTTCTCCGCGTTCGCGATCGCCGACTCGAGCGTCTTTCGGATCGGCTGTGCCGCCTTCTTGCTCGACAGACGGACGATCTTGAGGGCGTCGTTGACGTCCTTGCCCCGGATCGCGTCGATGACGAGGCGCGCCTTGCGCGGCGACATGCGAACGAATCGTGCCACTGCCCGTGCTTCCATATCTCTCCCTATGTCAGGCCTGGCGCCTTTTTCTTCTTCATTCCACCGTGGCTGCGGAACGTCCGCGTCGGCGCGAACTCCCCAAGCTTGTGCCCCACCATGTTCTCAACGATGTACACCGGGAGATGAAGCTTCCCGTTGTGCACCTTGATCGTCAGCCCGACCATCTCGGGGGTGACCATCGAGCTGCGCGACCACGTCTTGATCTCGCTCACGTCGCCGCGCTTCGCCTTCTGGATCTTCTCGAGAAGGCTCTCCTCGACGAAGGGGCCCTTACTGGTTGATCTCGGCATGAGGCCTCCTAGCGGTTGCCCTTTCCGGCTCGGCGCACGATCAGGGCGTTGCTCTGCTTCTTTCGTTTCCGCGTGCGCCCGCCCTTGGCGAGCTTTCCCGTCGGCGAGACCTTGGGCCCGCCGACGTGTCCGCGCCCCTCGCCACCGCCGTGCGGATGGTCCACCGGGTTCATGGCTGTGCCGCGCACCTCGGGCTTCCAGCCAAGATGTCTCACTCGCCCAGCCTTGCCGTGCTTGACGTTCTTGTGGTCGGGGTTGGACACCTCGCCGATCGTCGCTCGGCAGTCGGTTCGGAAGATCCGAACCTCACCCGAGGGAAGCCGGACGTGCGCTCGGTCCCCCTCCTTGCCGATCAGCTTGGCCGACGTCCCCGCTGAGCGGGCGATCGCGCCGCCGCTGTGCGGGTAGAACTCGACATTGTGGATCACGGAGCCGAGCGGGACCCGCGACAACGGCAGGGCGTTCCCGACGCGAACCTCCGCGTTGTCGCCCGCCTCCACCGTGGCCCCGACCTCGAGCTCAACCGGGGCGAGCATGTACCGCTTCTCGCCATCGGCGTAGCACACGAGGGTGATCCACGCCGACCGGTTCGGGTCGTACTCGCGGGACACGACGCGCGCCGGGATTCCGTCCTTCTCGCGGCGGAAATCGATGACCCGGTACTGCCGCTTGTGCCCGCCACCGCGCCAGCGAGCCGTAATGTGGCCCTGGCTGTTCCGGCCGCCGTTCTTGCTCTGCGGGCGGAGCAGGGTCTTCTCCGGGGCAACCGCCGAGAGTCCCGTGAAATCGGGAAGCTCCGCGTGGCGTTGTCCTGGCGATGTGGGTTTAAATCGTTGCAGCGCCATCGGCTATCCTTTCATCATCTCGATGCGATCCCCGGGAGCCAGCCGCACGATCGCCTTGCGCCATCGCGACGTCCGCCCGTGCTGCTGGTTCATCCGCTCGCGCCGAGGCTTCCCGTTCACATTCGCTGTCCAGACCTTCTCGACCTTGACCTTGAACAGCTCCTCGACCGCCTTTCGGATCTCCAACTTGTTCGCCCCAAGGGCCACGCGGAACACGTACTTGCGCTCCTCCATCTGCCGCCACGTCTCCTCGGTGAGGATCGGGGCAATGACGACGTCTTCGCAGTGAGCGAGTCTAGGCATGCGACAGCCTCCCCTGGAGTTCCTCCACGGCACCGGCCGTCAGCACAAGGTGGTCGTGCCGGAGAATGTCGTAGACGTTGAGGCCGGCCTCGGAGATGCATTTCACGCAGGGAAGATTGGTGAACGACTTCCGCACCGGGCGCGCGTACTCCGCGCCGCTGACGACGACCAGCGCGCTGTCCCCGACGCCGAGGCGCTCAAGCAGCGCGACCGCGGCCTTCGTCTTCGGCTCGTCGAACGCCAGCCGGTCAACCAACACGACTCGCCCCTCCTGTGCCCGATCGGAAAGAGCGGAGACGAGCGCACCAAACCGCATCCTCTTCGTCAGCTTCATCTCGTACGAGCGGGGCTTGGGGCCGAAGATCGTGCCGCCGCCGACCCACAGAGGCGATCGACGGGACCCGTGCCTCGCGCGGCCGGTTCCCTTCTGCCGCCACGGCTTTTTCCCGCCTCCTCGCACTTCCCCGCGGGTTTTCGTCGAAGCCGTCCCCTGGCGGCGGTCCGCCATCTGGACGCGGACCATGCGATACAACAGGTCTTCGTTGACCTCCGCCCCGAACAACCGCTCGTCGAGGGCCGCCGCGCGAGGCTCGGCCCCTTCCTGGAACGAGTACACCTTCGCTTCAACCATGGCGTTTCCCCAGCTCCAGCAGGCTTCCTCGGGCGCCCGGCGTCGAGCCGCGGAGGATGAGCAGATTTCGCTCCGGGTCCACCTTCAGCACCTTCAAACCTCGGACCGTGATCCGATCGTCCCCCGTATGCCCGGGCATCTTTCTCCCCTTGGCGACCCACCCCGGCTGAACATGGCACCCGATGGAGCCGCCCCGCCGGTGGAACTTCGACCCGTGGGACTTCGGGCCCCCGCTGAAGTCCCACCGCTTCATCACTCCCTGGAAACCGAGCCCCCGCGCCGTTCCCGAGACGTCGACCTTCTCGCCCTCCGCGAAGAACTCGACGCCGATCTTGTCGCCCACCTTGTGCTCCCCGATGCGGTCGAGCCGCACCTCGAAGAGGTGGCGGTGCGGAGCGACGCCCGCTTTCCTGAAGTGTCCGGCGAGCGGGTGAGTGACCTTGCTCTCCTTGACCTCGTCGTAGCCCAGTTGCAGCGCGTCGTAGCCGTCCTTGTCCTTTGTCTTGACCTGGACGACCGTGCACGGCGTCGCCTCGATGACGGTCGCGCCGATCGCGCGGTCATCGACGAACAGCTGCGTCATGCCGATCTTCTTTGCCAGGAGTCCCCGAGCCATGCGTCGCCAACCTCCGTCTTTAGAGCTTGATCTCGATGTCGATTCCCGTGGGGAGCTCGATGTCCATCAGAGCGTTGATCGTCTCGGAGGTCGGCTCCTTGATGTCAAGGAGCCGCGTGTGGATCCGTCGCTCGAAGTGCTCCATCGAACGCTTGTCGATGTGGGGAGAGCGCAGCACGGTGTACACGCGGCGCTCCGTCGGAAGAGGAATCGGGCCCGCGATCTTGGCCCGTGTCTCCTTCGCCGACTCGACGATCTTCCGAACCGAGCTGTCGACGAGCTCGTGATCGTACCCTCGCAGCTTGATCCGGATCTTCTCTCTCGCCATGTCAATACCCTCTGCTCTTGATGATTTTCTCCCTCGACCCTTCCGGGACCACGGCGTAGCGGGCCACTTCCAGCGAGTACGTTGCCCGCCCCTGGGTCAAGGAACGCAGCCGGGTCGCGTATCCGAACGTCTCCGCCAGCGGGATCGACACCCTCAGAATCTGGATCGTCTCCCGCGAACGAAGCTCCCGAATCTCGCCCCGCCTGCGCGCCAGGTCCTCCATCACTTCACCCAGGTACCCGCCGGGCGTGATGACCTCTCCCTCGAGGATCGGCTCGAGTAGGTCAAACACACCGAGGCTGTACGCCGCGCGCAACGCAGACGACGTCGCAGCACGAAACGCAAGCTCGGACGAGTCTACCGGATGATAAGACCCACCTGTTACGGTGGCTCCGATGTCGGCCAGAGGATAACCCGCTAGCGGTCCGTTTGTCAACGTCCCACGAAGCGCGCTCTCGATCGCCGGCCCGTAGACCTTCGGAATCTCGTCCGGCCGAGCCGAAAGCGCGAACTGGATGCCGCTTCCCCGCGCCAGAGGCTCGAGTCGCAGGATCACATGGGCGTACTGAGGTCGCCCGGCGGCCTGCTTGGTGAACCGATCCTCGACCACGACCGGCTCGCGGAGCGTTTCGCGGTACGCGACCTGCGGCGTTCCGACGTTCGCGTGGACTCCCAGCTCCTCGCGAAGTCGCCGCATGAGGACGTCCAAGTGCAGCTCGCCCATGCCCCCGATGACGACCTGATCGGTCGTCTCGTCCATGCGAACGTGAAACGTCGGGTCCTCCTGGGCGAGCTTGCCCAGGTTGTCGAGCAGGTTCCCGAGCTCGGCCTCCGTCCTCGGCTCCACGGCGGCGAACACCACCGGGTCGGGAAACTGGATCCTCTCGAGCAGGACGGGAGCCTTCTTATCGCACAGCGTCTCGCCGGTCGACACGTTTTGAGATCCGACGATGGCCACGATGTCGCCAGCGACCATCCGCTCGAGCGGAGTGCGCCGGTTGGCGTGCATCCGGAAGATCTTCGTCACGCGCAGACCCTTCCCGGTCGACGCGTTGAACGCATGCCCTCCAGACTCCACGCTGCCCGAGTAGACACGGACGAAGACGAGGCGCCCAGCATACGGATCGGTGACCACCTTAAACGCCAAAGCGGAGAAGGGAACCGCGGGGTCTGCCGGACGCTCTTCGCCGGTCTCGAGGTCTCGAACCGGCGGGACGTCGAGCGGCGACGGGAGGTACCGTACGACGGCGTCGAGGAGCGGCTGCACGCCGATCTTCTGGAACGCGGAGCCTCCCACGGCGGGGATCAACCCCTTCTCCAGGCACCCCCTGCGCAGTCCACGGTGGAACAGCTCCGCGCCCATGTCCCCTCGGTCGAGGAAGGCCTCCATCGCCGCGTCGTCGACCTCGGCGACTCGTTCGAGCGCCATGTCCCGGTACGCCTCGACCGAACTCCGCACCGCGTCGGGGATGG
Organism: uncultured Thermotogae bacterium; assembly: GCA_964635895.1. Classification (GTDB taxonomy): domain Bacteria; phylum Bipolaricaulota; class Bipolaricaulia; order UBA7950; family UBA9294; genus JAPLGD01. The sequence goes on from CAZWQN010000002.1 coordinate 27,613, forward strand.
CGCGTTCCTCCATGCGGGCGCCTTGGGACTCCAGATCCCAGACGACGAGCTTGCGCTCGAAGAGGTCGATCACCCCGACCAGCTTCCGGTCGGCGTCGCGGTAGGGGAGGGAGAGTGGAACCACGCGGACCCCGAGCCGCTCCTCGATCATGTCCAGGGTCCCGGTGTAGCTGGACTCAGGACGGTCGAGCTTGTTGACGAACGCGATGCGCGGGATCCGGTAGCGATCGGCTTGTCGCCAGACGGTCTCCGACTGCGACTCCACCATCTCGACGCCGGAGAACACGACGACGCCGCCGTCCAGCACCCGCAAAGAGCGTTCAACCTCGGCCGTGAAGTCGACGTGCCCCGGGGTGTCGATGAGGTTGATCCGGTGCTCCATCCACGGGCACGTTGTCGCCGCGGAGGTGATGGTGATGCCTCGCTCCCTCTCCTGGGCCATCCAGTCCATCTCGGTGTCGCCCTCATGGACCTCGCCCATCTTGTGGATCTGACCGGTGTAGAAGAGGATGCGCTCCGTCGTTGTGGTCTTCCCCGCGTCGATGTGCGCCATGATGCCGATGTTGCGCACTCTGTCAAGATCGTGAGCGTCGGGGCTTGCCATCGACGTCGCCTCTCAGCGGGACGCGGAGACGATCGTGGCGCGAGGCGGCGCGACTACCATCGGTAGTGCGCGAACGCCTTGTTCGACTCGGCCATGCGGTGCGCGTCGAGCCTCTTGTTGTAGGCCTTCCCCTCTTTGCGCGACGCGTCGAGGATCTCCCCGGCAAGTCGCTGGGCCATCGAGTGCTCGCCCCTCGCCCGCGCGAACGACACGAGCCAGCGAAGCGCCAACGCGATCTGCCGGTCGGCTGGGACCTCGTAGGGAACCTGGTAGTTCGCGCCGCCGACGCGACGGGTTCGCACCTCGAGGCGCGGCGAGCAGTTGGCGAGCGCCTCGTTGAAGACGTCGAGCGCCGGCGTGTTGCTCCGCTGCTCGACGATCTCGAGCGCGTCGTACACCAGTCGCTCGGCCGTCGCCTTCTTCCCGCTCATCATGACATAGTTGACGAGCTTGGCGAGGAGCTTGCTGTTGTATCGGATGTCGGGCTTCACATCGCGTCCGGGGAGTTTCATCGTCTCTCTCCTCGCTACTTCTTCGCGCCGTACTTCGAACGACCCTGGCGCCGCCCTTCGACGCCCTCCGAGTCGAGAGTCCCACGCACGATATGGTACCGGACGCCCGGAAGGTCCTTGACGCGTCCGCCGCGGACCATGACCATCGAGTGCTCCTGAAGGTTGTGCCCTTCGCCTCCGATGTAGGAGGTGACTTCCTTCCCGTTGCTCAGCCGCACGCGGGCGACCTTCCGAAGCGCCGAGTTCGGCTTCTTCGGAGTCCGCGCGTAGACGCGGGTGCACACGCCTCGCCGCTGCGGAGACGCCTCGAGCGCCGGTGCTTTGCTCTTCTTCGTCTTCGGCCTGCGTCCAAGTCGAATCAACTGGTTGATCGTCGGCATCTCCACTCCCTAGCTGAATTGGGCCCGATTATAGGTGCGCGTCGAAGCCCGTTCAAGTCTCCTCGGCGTCCGCCGCTTCGGCGTCCTTGTTCTTGCCCTTCGCCGCGGCGGCCGCCACCAAGCTCGGGAATCCGGTCCCGGCGGGGATCCTCTTCCCAACGATGATGCTCGGCTTGAGGCCGTCGAGCTCGTCGGTCTCGCCGCGAAGCGCCGCTTCCGCGAGCACCTTCGTCGTCCTCTGGAACGACGCGGCCGAGAGCCACCCCTTCGTCTGCAGCGCCGCCTTGGAGATGCGCAGAAGCTCGCGCTCTCCGTCTGGGAGGCGCTTTTCGAGGACCGGGACTTCGACGATCTCGGCTTCCCGGACGACTCGAACGACGGGCACTTGGGCGCGCTGGGCCGCCGCCACCATCTCGGCGGTGAGCGGCTTCCCCGCCGTCGCCAGCATCTGGCCCTCCTCGGTCGTGACGTCCTCGGCCAGGGGCTCGCCGAGCGCCTCGGATCGCGCGTGCTCCGCGTCCCGATTCCACTCAGACAGGGCTTGGATCTCCTTCCGGAACTCCTCCAGCGTCACCAGGTCGCCGAGCAGGAACCGCGAGTCCCCGCGATCGACGATCCGGACGTTGTTCAGGATCTGCCGGATGATGACTTCGAGGTGTTTGTCGTTGATGTCGACGCCTTGCTGCTTGTAGACCTTGTGGATCTCGTTCAGGAGGTACTGGCGAGCCTTCTGCACGCCCGCGGCCGCGAGCAGGGTGTGCGGGGCGACCACGCCCTTGGTCAGGAGGTCGCCCTCCTCGATCTTGTCTCCGACGCGCACGGTCACGGCCTTGTCGATCGGCACGATGCTCTTCGGCTGAAGGCGGAGCTTCGTGACTCCCCCCTCGGCGTCGAGCGATTCCACGAGGACCTGCTCCACATGCGGCATTTCGAGCTGGACGATCGCGTCGCCAGCCCGCACGGCCTCACCGTGCCCCTTGAGCGCCGAGACGTCGGCGGTCAACGGGAACCGCACCGCCAGCCCCTTCGGGTTGTAAACGACGATGCGGTCCGGCAGGAGGAGAGCCGTGCCCTCCGCCTCGGCGGCCACGAAGACCGGCTTCGACCGGGATGTGATCGCGGTCCCGGCATCCACCTTGGTGCCCGGCTCGACGAGGAGGCGGGCGCCGTACGGAATGTCGTACTCCACCGGCTCGCCGCTGCCCCCCACGAGCTGGAATGCCCGATCCTTCGACGCAGACGCCTCGACGGTGCAGCGCCATGGAGCGGTGATGGGATCTACGCTGAACCGTTCGGTCAGGGCGTCGCCCGCAGCGACCTTCTCGCCGGACCTGACCTTCGGTTCTGCGCCGGCCGGCAGCTCGTAGGCGCGGTCTCCGCCGGCGGTGTCAATCACGAGGATCTCCCGCCGTCCCTTCTTCCCTTGGACGAAGCAAACCTCACCCTTGCACGGGCTGCGAGAGTCGATGAGTTCGTCCAACTCGACCTCGTCTCCCACCTCAGCGCGGAGCAGAAGAGTCGGGACTTCGGCCGTGCGCGCCTCGCCGGTGATCTCCACCTGGTCCCCGCCGCCCGCCGCCGACGTGATGTTCGTGACGTAGCCGTCGAGAGGGGAAATCCCCGCCTCGCCGCCCTTCGTCGTCTTGCGGGCCTCGAAAAGCTCTTCCGCTCGCGGGAGCCCCTGGGTGATGTCCTCCCCGGCGACGCCTCCCGTGTGGAACGTCCGCATCGTGAGCTGGGTCCCGGGCTCGCCGACCGACTGCGCTGCGATCACGCCGACCGCCTGACCGATGGCCACCGGCTTGTGCTGGCTCATGTCGAAGCCGTAGCACAGCTGGCACAGGCCGTTCGCCGTCTCGCAGGTCATGGGCGACCGAATCACGATTCGCGGGCGAACGCGGATCTTGCGGATACCCGCTTCCCGCAGGGCCACGAGGAGCTGGGGGGTCACCGTCTCGTCCGCCTTCACCACGTCGCGTCCCGTCTTGGGCGCCTTGACGTCCTGCACGCTCTTGGTCCCGATGAGACGCTCCTCGTCCGCGCCGCGCGCAAAGGAAAGCTCGCACTCGAGACGCCCGATGTGCTCGGCGACATCTCGACTGATCCACTGGTGAGCGTCGACGAGGATGTCGCCGCTCGACGGGTCGACGATCGGCGCCGCCGTGACGCGTCCGTAGATCCGTTCCTCGATCGGCTCCATCGTCTCCGTCTTGCTGAACCGCAGGGGATCGACGTCCACGCCTTGCGAGGTTCCACAGTCGATCTCGCTGATGATCGTGTCGGACGTGGCGTCGACGAGCCGCCGCGTGAGGTAGCCGGAGTCGGCCGTCTTCAGCGCCGTGTCCGCCGCTCCCTTGCGCCCGCCATGCGTAGAGATGAAGTACTCCATCATGTCGAGCCCTTCGCGGAAGTTCGAGATGACGGGGCGCTCGATGATCTCGCCCGACGGCCCCGCCATGGGGCCGCGCATGCCGCACAGCTGCTTGACCTGATCCGGCCCGCCTCGCGCCCCGGACATGACCATGCCATAGACCGAGTTGAACTTGTGGTCCCGGAGGTTGGTCATGGTCGCCTCTTCCACGGCATCCACCGTCCGCCGCCAGATGCGGATGACCGCGTTGCGCCGCTCGTCCTCCGTGGCCAGTCCCATCTTGAACATCGTCTCGATTCGCTGAACCGACGCCTGCGACTCGCGGACGATGCCTACCTTCTCTTCCGGGATTAGGCAGTCCTTGAGCGAGATGGTCAGCCCGGCGTAGGTAGCGTATCGGAACCCAAGATCCTTCAGGTCGTCGAGCACCTCCGCCGCCTTCTCCCACCCATACTCGAGGGAGCACTGCATGATGATCCGCTTGATGGTTCGGCGATCGACGACCCGCGTGTAGTCGCGGATCGGCGCTGGAAGAACGAGGTTCAGCTCCGCGCGGCCGAGCGACGTCTCGACGACCTTCCCGTCGATGCGAATCTTGACCGGGCTGCGGAGGCTCAGGAATCCCGTCTCGAACGCCCTGCGGGCCTCGTCAATGCCGCAGAACGCCTTCCCCGCTCCCTTTCCTTCCTCGTCGGACAGAGTGAGGAAGTAGTACGCGTAGATCGGATCCTGCGTGGGGAGCGTCAGCGGCTCACCGCTCGACGGCGACAGGATGTTCCGCGGAGCGGCCATCAGCTCGCGCGCCTCCGCGATCGCTTCGGGGGAGAGCGGCAGGTGCACCGCCATTTGGTCCCCGTCAAAGTCCGCGTTGTACGGCGGACAGACGAACGGGTGGATGTGGATCGCTTCGCCGTCGACGAGGATCGGCTCGAACGCCTGCATCGACAGCCGGTGGAGCGTCGGCGCTCGGTTCAGGAGGACCGGGTGCTGCTTGATCAGCTTGTCAAGGATGTCCCACACCTCGGGCATCTCGCCCATCAGCGCTCGGTTCTTGATCTCGTCGAAGTCCGAGAACGTCGTGGTCTCGAGGTAGTGGAGGATGAACGGCTTGAACAGCTCGAGCGCCATCTTCTTCGGGATTCCACACTGATGGAGCTTCAGTTTCGGGTCGACAACGATCACCGCGCGACCCGAGTAGTCGACGCGGCGCCCGAGCAGGTTACGCCGCAACCGACCGTGTTTCCCGTGGATCCGCTCGGAGAGCGACTTGAGCGGCCGGTTATCTCGTCCGCGGATCGGGCTCTCCTTCTTCTCGTTGTGGATCAGGGCGTCCACCGCTTCCTGGAGCATGCGCCGCTCGTTCCGCAGGATGACCTCCGGCGCCCCCATGTCGATGAGCTTCTTCAGCCGGTTGTTGCGGTTGATGATTCGGCGGTACAGGTCGTTCAGGTCGGTCGTCGCGAACTTGCCGCCCTCGAGCTGGATCATCGGACGTAGATCGGGAGGAAGAACGGGGATGACCTCGAGGATCATGTCCTGCGCGTTGTTGCCCGACGAGCGCAGCTGGTCGACGACTTCTAGGCGCTTGGTGAGACGACGCTGGTTGCCGACCGCGGTTTCGGTCTGGATCTCTTCCACCAGCGCGTAGTGCAGCTCGTCCAGGTCGAGAACCTCGAGCAGACCGCGAATCCCCGCCGCCCCCGTCTCCGCGATGAACCCGTCGGGGTAGATCCTTTCGTAGGCTCGCTTCTCGAGGTACGTGAGACGATCGCCGAGCGAGAGAGGGAACGCCGGGTCTTTGATGCGGGTCACAATGAACGCCAGCGTGTCCAGGACCTCGCGATCGAGGAGTTCGCCCGTGACGGCTCCATAGCGGTCGACCAGCATGGCGTAGGCTGTCTTCGAGCACAGCTCTCCCACCGGGCGCTCGGCGATCACCGTGTCGGGTTCCACCTCGTCGCCGTCTTCGACCATCAGCTCGACCTCGCCGACCATCGGGTACTCCTCCGCCCCGACGATCACCGTCCGCACCTTCTCCCCGTTCGTGAGCTGGCGATCCTCGATCGTCACCCGGCCGCCCTTCTCGGCGAGCACCCGCGGAGCCTCGTCGATGTAGTAGGCCTCTTCTACGTCGAACGAGAACGCACTTGAGAGTACGGAGTGCTCCGACGAGTAGAGCAGCTCTCCCGGCCGGATCTCCTTCGAGTCCGACGACGTGACGACGTACAGCCCCTGCTCCATCGGCTCGGTCTCGTAGTAGGCGATCCGCTGGAGTTCGCGCTTCTTCAGGCCGAGAAGGCGCGACAAGAGGCTTGAAACGCCCTTCAGAAACCAGAAGTGGACGACGGGGCTCGCCAGCTGGATGTGTCCCATGTTGACGCGACGCACCGAGGAGTCCGTGACGAGGACGTGGCACTTCTCGCAGGTGATCCCTTCGTACTTCTTCCCCTTATACTTGCCGCAAGCGCACTCGTAATCGTTCGCGGGGCCGAAGATCTCCTCCGCGTACAGGCCGCCGCGCTCCGCGCGGTGGGTCCGGTAGTTGATGGTCTCGGACTCGGTTACTTCTCCGTGCGACCAGCCCAGGACCGCCGCCGGCGGTGCCAATTGGAGTTTCACGCGCTTGATGTCGTCGCCGGAAATCACTCGCCTCACCCCTCTTCGTCGCTCACCAGGCTCGCCCGTGGGTCTTTGGGAGAAGCCGATGACGTGAACCTACGCGTCCGATGCGCCCTTCTCTGCCACCGAGGACGTGGATTTCTGTTCGCCCTTCTCGCCGTCGCCGCCAGCCCTCGTCCGACGGTAGTCAGTGGAGTAGTACCCGCTTCCCTTGTAGATCACGCCGATTCGAGGAAGGAGCCGACTCGTCCGTCGACTTCCGCATCGTGGACATGCGGCCGGCTCTTCCTCTGCGCTGTGCTTGAGAACGCGAAACTCGTTCTTGCAGTTCTCACATTCGTATCGATAAAAAGGCATAGACACCCGCCCCTGGATTGGGTTCGCGGGGTAGACCACCATCTCTTCTCGGTTTCCGGAAGGTCCCGCCGCTCGCGCAGCGCGTTCCTCCCGCTTCTTCAGGATTCAGTCGAGTATAGCCGCCGCCCGGCCCCTGTCAAGCTTGCACGACCTGCCGCCCCGGAAGCGCCATCGCCTCGACTCCCGTGAGCGCGGCCATCTCGTCGCACGACGAGAACGGCTGCGCGTTCACTAGGAGCGTCTCGTCGTCGCTCTCGAGCCGGAAGTAGACCGCGACCGACGTCGCGCGACCAGAGCTCACGTGCGTCGCCGTGATCCGCGCCGCGAGCTCAATCACACGCTGTCTCTCGGCGTCCGTCTTCGACGACCAATCCGTGCGGACCAGGGCCATCGGCCCGTGCGGTGCAGAGTGGTAGACGCGAAGGTCCTGAGGGAGGAACAGGGTCTGCAACTGGTGCTTCTCCCCTTCCGACAGCGCGAGGACGACCTTCGTGTCCGGATCGATCTTGTAGTAGAGCGCGAAGTCCAGCAGCCGAAGCCCGTTCAGGGTGAAGCCCTCCTCCTCGAAGAGGTTTGCGGCGCGCTCGCCGAATCCCGGCACGGTCAGCTTGCATCGGCACTCCGAGGATAACGGATCTCGAGGGTCGAGGCCGAGGCTTCGGCCAAGGGCCGACACCGCCGACTCCTCGATCGCGCCGCACCGCTTGGGTTCCAGGGAGGTCCACTCCTCCAGGCCACGTAGCCGCCGAGACACATCGTGACAGAGCGGCCGCAAGATCCGCCCCTCGAGCCCCGCTTGCTCAGTGACGCACGCCAGGTCCTCCAGCTCGACTCCGTGCAGCCCGATGCGGTCGCCTGTGACGAGGTAGTCGGCCTTGATCCGCTGCATGTATCGGGCCGCGCGGGTGAGCTGCAGGAGTCGGCAGTTCATACACGACCGGATCAGGGAGAACTCAGGTGCCGAGTCGATGAACCGGCGATACTCCCTCTTCAGCGACTGGGTTCGGAACGGAACCCCCGCCCACTCCGTCTTCATGAGCTCGCGAAGGTCGTCCAGGTCCGAGGCGAACGGAGATCGGAAGTGGATCAGCGACACCGCCCCAACCGCCGGATGCCTCTCGACTAGCCTTGCCGCCGTGCGGCTCGCCAGACTCCCTGAGAACAGCGCCAGCACACGCGTCACGCGCTACCCAATCCCCCGTTCCCGCCTGTTCCCACTCTACCGCTGCGGCTCGATCAACCCGTAGCTTCCGTCGCGACGGTGGTAAATGATCGCCACCGCGTCGGTTTCCGAGTTGATGAACACCAAGAACCCTTTCTCGATGGCGTCAAGCTGCATCGCGGCTTCCTCCGGCGTCATCGGCTTATAGAAGAACGTCTCCTTCCGTACGATCCGTCTCTCCGTGGCGGTCGCCGGCTCCGCCCCGACAGCCGATCGGGGCCCCTCGCCGTGTCCTCTGACCTCATTCAGCTGGTCCTTGAACTTCACCAGCTGCCGTCGGAGCCGCTCGACGGCCTTGTCGACCGATGCGTACATGTCGGTCGACTCCTCCCGAGCCGTGATCACTTTCCGATTGACGAGGTGGGCGTGGAAATCGGCAATCTGTCGTTCTTTCTCGACCGTCAGGATGACATCCACGCTGATGATGCGATCGAAGAAGCGTTCCAGCGACTCCGCCCTCTCCACGACGTACGCGCGCAGCGGCTCGCTCGACCCTGCGCCGGTGTGTCGCTCCGCGATCTTGATCTTCATCCGGCCCCCCCCTTCCAACGAGATTATACCAGAAAACCAGATAACCGTCAACGGGTATGCGTTTCAGGGAGTAACTGGGCGAAGACGGACGTCAGACTGCCCCGAGCCGGTCGCGCAGCCGGCGGGCGACTTCGTGAAGGCCGCGGTCCCCGATGTCCGGCTGATACACGCCGAACTCCGAGGTCACAAAGCCCTTCAGCCGACTCCGGTAGCGGATCCCCTCCGCCCGCCGCTCGCGCTCGACGAGACCGACTGAGAGGAGGTCGGCCGGCGGCTCATCCTCAATCAGGGACCGAGCGCAGTTTGTCCACGCGCTAATCTGCTCCGTCGTGTAGGCCCCCGGCTCGTGCGTCACGAGGAACGCCAGGATGCGCCGATGGAGGGAGCTCTGCCGCTCGATTCGGGTCACGAGTCGGTCGACGTGGCGCACGACGGCAGGCGGAAGCGAGTCGGGCGACTCCTCCTCCGCCACGTCGAGGATGCCCCACCCTGTCTGCGCTGCAACGCGTTCCCGCGTCGCAAGGGCGCCGTCGCGGCGCGGTCGGCGGCTCACGCCAAGGAGGTGAGGCGTCGTGCGCACAGCCGCCGCCGCGGCTTCGGCCGGCTCGGCTAGCGGTCGAGCGGGGTTCTCCGCCGCGTGTCCGCCGCCGTGCGGGACCTCCACTTTGATGTACCCGAGAGTGCGCGCAACGTCCTCCAGCTCGGAGATCCGCGCATCCCTCTCCCCGAGCCTCTCCTCGAGTCGGGCGAGCTGCTCTTCCAGCTCCTGGGTGCGCGTGCGTCGCCCCTTGCCCTCGCGCGCTCGTTCGATCGCCTCGATGATCGAGGCGCTGACCTGCTTGAGCGTGGGAGGAGCTACGGCGTCGAGCGTCGGCGTGAAACCGGCGTGGAACGTCGCTCGCTCACGAACGTGGATCGGCCGGACCACGTCGCCGTTCACGAAGATGCAGTGGCCCGTCTCCAGCGATGTGATGATCTCCTTGACCTCGCTCTTCCGCCACGGGAGGAGCTCCCCGTACACGCGCATGTCCACCTCGTGGACCACGCGGTGCAGCAGGAGGATCCCCGCCTGGCTCAGGACATCCTTGTCCACCTTCGCGCTTCGCTGAGACACCACGATGGCGCCGAGCCCCCGCTTCCGCCCGCGAAGCGCGATGCGGGCGATGAGCTCCTTCAGCTCCGTCTTGACGCCTTGGGGGATGAACTCGTGCGCCTCTTCGATGCCGATGATGTACGGGCGGCGGAGCCTCCCCGCGAGGGTCCACAGGGCGCCGAGGTACTCCTTGAGGAGCTCCGTCCGCTCATCGGACAGGAAGCCGCTCAGGTCGAGGACGACGGGGACGTTCTGCTCCATACTGACCTCGGCGATCTCCGCGGCGCACCCAGCGTCGATCTCGATCTCGACCCCGTCGCCCGTGCCCACGACGAGGACCTCGTACTTCTCCTTGAGGCCGAAGTACTCGCCCTCGATGTCGACGATCGACATCGGGTACTGCTGATTCAGGAGCTCTTCGAAGATCACGCCGGCGGTGTTCGACTTACCGGATCCTCGGATGCCGAGGATCGCAATGCACTGACCGATCAGTCTCTCGAGGTCGAGATCCAAATCGCTGCTGACGTTGAGCCGCATTCCCATGGGCCCCCTTGTCGGAGGACCTGCGCCGACCAGTCGGCGGTCGGTGCGGTCGCCTTACGGTAGGGATGCGGCGTCAAGCGATCCAGGCCGTATGTCCCGTTCTCGCGGCTCCAACGTCTCTTCGCCGCCTCGCGAGATCAGAACCTCCGCCTCGCGAAGCGCCGCGGGGCGCGTCGTAATCTCTCCGGCCAGCACCCGGTCGTGCAGGAGTTCGAGAACATCCCCAAGCCGTCTCCCCGGGGGCATGCCGAGGCGCACTAAGTCGTTCCCGTCGATCAGCTTTCGCGCTCGAGAGAGGTCCCCGACCTGTTCCACATGGTCGACAACCTCCAGCGTCTCCCGCAACACGGGAGCCCACCCCGACGACCGGTGGGCGCTCGCTTCGCAGTCCGCGACGAGAACGCGCAGCAGGTCAAGGAACATCGGATACCGCTCCCCGAGAGAGCTCCCTCTCCCGGGCTCTCCGGAGGTCAGGAAGCGGACCTGCTTTCCCCGCCCCATCTCGGGGAAGTCGGCGATCCGCATGTGGTTCTTGACAAGAAAGGACAGCCGGAGGGTCTCCGAGCGGCTCATGCGCAACCGTCGTGCGATCCGCAGGACCATGCCCGCCCCCACGGCGCAGTGCCCTCCCATGTTGGCGCCGCGGTTCCTCACCAGAGCCTCCGGCTTCCCAACATCGTGGAGCGCGATAGCGAGCTTGACCAACGGGTCGCGGACGAAGGCGTCGGCAACCCGGACGGATTCCACGGTGTGAACGAACACGTCGCCCTCGGGGTGATACTCCTCGGGCTGAGGAACCCCCTTCCCCGCGACCAGCTCCGGGAGGATCGAGCGGAGAAGTCCCAGTTCGTCGAGGAGCGCCAGGCCGACGTGCGCGCGCGGCGTTTTTAGCGTTCGCAGGAGCTCTTCCCGGATCCGCTCGCCAGAGATTGAGCCGATGTCCGCAGCGTGCGCAGCGACGGCGCGCGCCGTCTCCGCGTCGAGTGTCCCATCGATCTGGCAGACGAATCGGACGACGCGCAGCATCCTCAGGTGGTCCTCGGCGAACCGCGCTCTAGGATCGCCGATCGCCCGCACGCGGCGGGCGCGGAGGTCGGCGACGCCGCCCACGAAGTCCGTGACGCGTCCGTCGGCCGCTGCGACGAGGCCGTTGATCGTCAGGTCGCGACGCCGGATGTCGGCCTCGAGGTCCCGGACGAGCGCAACTTTCCCGGGCCACCGCCCGTCGTACTCCCCTTCGGTTCGAAATGTCGCCACCTCGTACGGCCGCCCGTCGGGCGCGACGATGACCACGACTCCGAACTCCTCGCCGACGGCCAGCACAGGGTGACCGGCGAACAACCCGCGAATCTCATCCGGCAGCGCCGATGTGGCGATATCGACGTCAGCGGGTGGAAACGGCACGTCCGCCCCCCACGCCGCGAGCAGTCCGTCGCGAACCACCCCCCCGATCAGCACCGCGCGATGCCCGTTTGCGCCGAGGGTTCGAAGGATCCTCTGTGCGAACGGGTGTTCGGCGAACAACGCTCGAACGTCGATTCGATCGTCCCGGTCCATGGATGCACGTGACTATACCGATGTCGCGATGCCGACAGCAACTGCGCCCAGGCGCTTGCCTTCTAACAGGATCTTGTGCCACACTACGGCAGGACTTCGTGCGACAACGTTAAGGGAGGGGTACCCATGCTCTACCGTCGAGGGGTTGGACTTGTGCTCGCCGTGGCGCTGATTGGATTGGCCGGCTGCATCTACATCGCGAACATTCTCCCGGTCGCGAGCTTCACGGTGAGCGATCCCCACGTGGACTCGGGAGAGGTGGTGTCGTTCGACGCCAGCGGATCGTACGACCCCGACGGGACTATCGCCAGCTACCTCTGGGACTTCGACGATGGTCAGACACCTTCGACGACGATCTTCCCGCTCACGACGCACGTTTTCACTGTCCAGACGGATCCTGCTGAGGTGTTCCGGGTGACGCTGACAGTGACCGACAACCGCGGCGGAACCGACTCCGAGTGGCGGGACATCACGGTCGAGCCGGTCGTCCCCTAGGTGGCGTTCGGACTCGACACGCCTTCCGGACTCACGTCAAGAGAGACCGAC
>CAZWQN010000003.1:0-21777 GCA_964635895.1 uncultured Thermotogae bacterium
TGCCTTCGACTGACCGCTGGATGTGGCTGCGGGGATGAACTCATCGAGGATGATGCTAACGGCCTCGCTGAGATCGGCAGCCACGCGGTCGGGCTCGGCGGCGGCTTTGCCGTCTTTCCCAGCGTATCCGGTGCGGACGAGGATGGTGCGGCATCCTGCTCGGATGCCGGCGAGGATGTCGGTGGTTGCATCACCAACGAGGATGGACTTGCGGAGATCGAGGCCGAGGTCGTCGCGCGCCTTCTCGAGCATGCCGGTGCCGGGCTTGCGGCACGAGCACTCTCTCAGATACCTCGTGACAGTCGCATTCAGCAGGTGGGGGCAGAAGTACACACCGTCCGCGTGAGCTCCCTCGGCGGCGAGGAGTTCTGCCATGCGCTCGTGGATGGAGGCGAGGGTGTCTTCGGTGAGGTAGCCGAGGGCAATGCCGCCCTGGTTGGTGATGACGACGACGGGGATGCCGGCGCGGTTGAGGCGGGCGACGGCAGCCGCGGCGCCGGGGAGGAGGTTGAAGTCCTCGGGGCGGTTGACGAAGGCGGTCTGGTCGCTCAGCACTCCGTCTCTATCCAGGAATGCGGCTGCCCTAGTGCCGTGAGGCAGGCGGCCGTTCCTGGAGTCGAGGGCCGCCGCTTCGACGCGGCGGCTAGGGCCGAAGGTAGCTTCTCGATTGGAGGAGCTGCCTTCGGCGGACCGCTTGCTTGGAGCCATGGCTACTTGATGACGAGGGTGACGATCTTGTTGGGGACGCCGATGGCCTTCACGACCTTCTGCCCGCCGATGCGGGCGCGGACGTTGTCGTCGGCAAGCGCAGCCTGCGCGAGCCTATCGGCGTCGGCGGCGATGTCGGCGGGGACGAGGATCCGCTCGCGAACCTTGCCGTTGATTTGCACCGGGATCTCGACCGACTCTTCGGCAAGCGCGGCTTCGATGTACGACGGCCAGCGGACTTCGAGCGGCGAGCCGTCGTGGCCGATGCGTCGCCACAGCTCTTCTCCCAGGAATGGGGCGAGCGGCGAGAGCAGAAGAACGAGGCCGTCGAATGCCTGCCGCAGGAGCGTCGGGTCGGGGTTCGCGCCGTCGGCGTACGGAACGAGGTCGTTGACGAGCTCCATGATCGCCGCGACGCCGGTGTTGAAGCTGAACCGTTCTTCGAGATCCTCGGTGACCTTCTTCACGGTCTGGTGGTAGCGGCGCCACAGCGCGCGCCCGGCTTCGTCGAGCGCGTCCGGCTTGGGGGCGGTTCCGACGGGGGCGAGGTTATCCCGGTGGCCGATGATGAGGGTCCAGACGCGGTTGAGGAACCGGTACGAGCCGCGGATGCCTTCCTCGGACCAGTCGATGTCGCGGTCCGGCGGGCCCATGAACAGGGTGTAGACGCGCTCGGCGTCTGCCCCGTACCGCGCGATGATGTCGGCGGGGTCGACGGTGTTCCGCTTCGACTTCGACATCTTGAGGCTGGACACGGCGAGCGCCTCGCCGCATTTGGGGCAGGTATCGCCGGCGGCGACTTCGGTGGGATGGATCCACCCGTGCTTCGAGCAGCGATACGCGGGGTAGCAGATCATCCCCTGCGTGAACAGGCGTGCGAACGGCTCCTCGAACCCGACGTGGCCCATGTCGTAGAGCGCTTTGATGATGAACCGCGAGTAGAGCAGGTGCAGGATCGCGTGCTCGACGCCGCCGACGTACTGGTTCACGGGCAGCCAGCGGTCGACGTGGTCGCGGACGAACGCGTGCTTCGCGTCCTGGGGGTCGATGAAGCGTAGGTAGTACCACGACGAGTCGACGAACGTGTCCATCGTGTCGCCGTCGCGCTTCGCCTTCCCGCCGCACTTCGGGCACTTGGTGTCGGCGAAGCCGGGGATGTCGGCGAGCCCCATCTTGCCGATCGTCTTGGCTTCGGGAAGGAGGATCGGGAGGTCCTTCTCCGGGACGGGGACCTCGCCGCACTTCGGGCAGTGGACGATGGGGATCGGTGCGCCCCAGTAGCGCTGGCGTGAGATCAGCCAGTCGTGGAGGCGGTAGTTGACGGCCTCGTTGCCCGTTCCGTTCTTCTCGAGGAAGCGGGTGACGTCGGCCGCGGCGCGGTCGCCGGGCGTGCCGGTGAACTTGCCCGACGCCATCATCGCCCCGCACTCGGCGTGGAACAGGACGTCGCGGTAGAACTTGCAGCCCCAGAGCATCTCGAGCACGGAGCGGTGCTTGGCGCAGCCGTGGTACAGGGCCTTGCAGCGGCGGAGGATCTCGGCGTCGGCGGCAACGGAGTCGAGGGCGATCTGCGCGTCTTCAAACGTGAACAGGAAGCGGTGGCCGACGATCTCGTTCGAGTGGCCGGGGGCGATGCACTCGCGGACGAGGCGGGCGAACGCGTCGATCTGCTTCTCGCCCTGGAGCGTGACGAACAGGCCGTCGCCGCCCGTGACCTTCTCGGTCTCGTACTCGATCGACAGAGCCTCGAGGCGGCGCGGGAAGTCCTCATCCACCGAGCCGGGCCAGACGAGGCTCTTCGCGACGCCGTCGGTGCGGGCGAGGACGGGGATGATCGGCAGGCCGTACTTCACGGCGAACGCGAAGTCGCGCTCGTCGTGGGCCGGAACGGCCATGATCGCTCCCGTGCCATACGTCATCAGCACGTAGTCGGCGATCCAGACGGGGATCCTCTCGCCGTTGGCGGGGTTCACGGCGTAGCCGCCGGTGAACACGCCCGTCTTCTCGCGCTCGGTCGACAGGCGATCGATCTCCGTTGCGCGGATCGCGCGGTCACGGTACGCGGCGACGGCGTCCTTCTCTTCCTTCGTCGTGAGCCGGTCGACGAGCGGGTGCTCCGGGGCGAGGACCATGAACGTCGCCCCCCACAGGGTGTCGGGGCGCGTGGTGAACACGACGAGGTCGTCGCCGGTCTGGGCCTTGAACGTCACCTCGGTGCCGACGCTCTTCCCGATCCAGTTCTCCTGCATCTTGACGACGTTCTCCGGCCAGTGCTCGAGTTTCGCGAGATCGGCGAGCAGCCGCTCGGCGTAGTCGGTGATCTTGAAGAACCACTGGGTCAGCTCGCGCGGCTCGGGCGTCGTGCCGCACCGCTCGCACGCTCCGCCGACGACCTGCTCGTTGGCGAGGACGGTCTTGCAGTTCGGACAGAAGTTGACGACCGCCTTCTTGCGATAGGCGAGTCCGCGGCTGTAGAGCTGGAGGAAGAGCCACTGCGTCCACTTGTAGTACTCTGGGAGGCAGGTGGTGACCTCGCGCTCCCAGTCGAACTGGACGCCCCAGGCGCGGAACTGGTCGCGCGACTTGGCGATGTTCGCGAGCGTCCACTCGCGGGGATGGGTGTTGTTTTCGATCGCTGCGTTCTCGGCGGGGAGGCCGAACGCGTCCCACCCCATCGGGTTCAAGACCCGGTGGCCGCGCATGATCTTCGTGCGGGTGAAGACGTCGCCGATGATGTAGTTGCGGCCGTGGCCGACGTGCAAGTACCCCGAGGGATACGGGAACATGTTCAGGTAGTAGAACCTGTTCTCTTTCGCCTGGGTGTCGACGCGGAAGAAGCCCCGCTCCGACCAGGTGTCGCGCCATCGCTCCTCGATGGCGTGGAAGTCGTATGCCTCGATGTTTCTGCCAGCCATGGTGTCTAGACTCCTCGTGCGAACGTCTCCGCTTGGTCCAACATCCTCGCGACCTCTCTCGAGGTCCTCATCTCACAGTACATCCGCAGGATCGGCTCCGTCCCCGAGGCGCGGAAAAGAAGCCAGCCGTTTTCGAACCGCAGCTTCAAGCCGTCGAGCGTCTCCACGGCGCGGACGGGCTCGCCTCCGAACCGGTCGGGAGGGCTCGCCTTCAGGGTCTCGACGACTTCGATGCGGCGCTCGACCTCGATGTCCCGCCGATGGTACACCTGCGGGCCGAACGTCTTGTGGAGCGACGCGACGAGGTCGCTCGTCTTCTTCCCCGACGTGGCGAGGATCTCGCACAAGAGCATCGACCACAGGACGCCGTCCCGCTCGGGGAGGTGCCCGCGCATGCCGATGCTGCCGCTCTCCTCGCCGGCGATGAGCGCGTCGTGCGTCAGCAGGTGCTCGGCGGCGAACTTGAACCCGACCGGCGTCTCGATGATCTCGAGGCCGTACGCGTCGGCCATGCGACGGAGAAGGTCGCTGAGGTTCACTGAGACGACGACCGGGCCGCGCATCCCGCGCTCCTCAACCAAGTACCGCAGGATGAGCGCGTAGGTGCGGTGGGCGTCGATGAACGCGCCGGTCTCGTCCATCGCCGAGATCCGGTCTCCGTCGCCGTCGGTGACGACGCCGATCAGGCGCCGGCCGGCGCGTCGCGCGCCGTCTGTCCTCCGGCTGCCGGAGAGGGAGGCGATGACGGCGCGAAGCGGGATCAGGTTCTCCTCGAGCGGTTCGGGCTTCCGGCCGCCGAACAGGACGTCGCGCGATCCCCGAACCTGGGTGTACGGCACGCCGGCCTCGCGCAGGAGTTCTCCGACGTAGCCGAACGCGGAGCCGTACATCGAATCGACGACGGCGTGGATCTTCGAGGCGGTGAGCCGGCCGCGGTCGACAAGCTCGCGGATTCGGTTGAGGTAGGGAGCCCGTAGGTCGACGCGCTCGACGGCGACGTCGCGCGGGGCCTCGCCCGCGCGCGGCGCGGGGGGAGCGGCGTCAGGAAGCAGGGCCTCGACCGCCTTGGTGACTTCGTCGGTCGCCGATCCGCCGTACTCGGACTTGATCTTGAGCCCGTTGTACTCCGCCGGATTGTGGCTGCTCGTGATCATGATCCCCGCGGCGGCGCGGCGGGCGACGACGGCGTACGACACGGCCGGCGTCGCGACGAACGTGTCACTCACGATGGCCGGAACGCCGCGCTCGGAGAGGACGCGGGCGAAGTGGAGAGCGAACTCCTCCGACAGGAAGCGGGTGTCGTACCCGACGACAACGCCGCGCTCGGCGGGACGGAACTCGCACTTCCAGTCGCGATAAATGCGGGCTGTGCGGCGGTCCGGAGAGCGCAGGTAGTCGGCGACGGCGACGGCGACGCGGCCCACGTTGTCGAACGTGAAGTCGCGGGCGATGACCCCGCGCCAGCCGTCAGTTCCGAACTTCACGTCGCTTGCGGCCCCTGGGCGCGGCACTCGGCTCTCCTTGCGATGCGCGTGACTTGAGGTGAATCCTTTCGACGTTGGGAGGGATCGTGAGGTCGTCCCGACGGAGGATGGACTCGAGGATGTCGAACGGAATGGAGGTCTCGACCCAGATGGAGTCGATGTCGACGACGCCGTTCTTCACGGGGATGCGCGGCAGGGCCCGCTCCACCGCGGCCTTGTACGAGGCGAACAGCGCGTCTTCTTCGGTGCGATCCTGTTCTTTCTCTTCGTTCATCGCGACCCTCGAGGAGGAACGAGTTGCCGTCCTCCGACGCCCTCTCGGAGCGCGATCCCAGAGAAGCGCGAGATGCAGATCCCGAGCGGGCTTGCGGTCGGGATAATAGCACAGGGCAACGAAAGATGGAAGGTGGCCGCGACTCGCAGTCCGTGGTCCGTGGTTCGTGGTCCGTAGTCAAAGGCCGGTTCGTTGAGTTCGTTGGGTTCATTGGGTTCGTGGCGACTCGGCGGTCTTCGTTGCCGAGTCGCTCGGAGTCCGTCGTGCGGGGTCCGCAGTCCGTAGTCAAAGGCCGGTTCGTTGAGTTCGTTGGGTTCGTGGCGACTCGGCGGTGCCCGTTGCCGAGTGGCTCGGAAGAAGCCCGGTCTCCGGCTGCTTCTTCTGATCGGCTTGAGCAGCTCGGGAGTTCGGCAGTGCGCAAGGAGGTCCGACTTGTCGCCGAACTCCAGGCGACTGGGCGCGCATAGAATGCCGCCGAACTCCTGCTCCATGGTTCGTGGGAGCGAAGGCCGGAATAGGGCGCGCGAGCGGGGTGTGGTACAATGCCGTTTCAACTTGAGGGGGAGGATCGTGACAAGACCGCTCCGGTGGCCGGTCGCGCTGGTCATCGCCTGCCTGGGGATTGCTCTCGGCGTCTCGGCCGCTGAGGTTTCGCGTCTTGCTCCGTCGCTGCGAGCGCTCTTGGCGTCTGCGAGCTTCGCTGCGAAGGGGGCCCCAACACTCTCCGATTCGTTCCACGTGGTGGTCTCGCCGACCGGCGAGACGCGACTTCGCGTGCTGGTCCGGACGACGGAGCCGATCGACGGGACGTCGTTCCTCGGCGCTCCCGTCGGATTCGCGGGGGATGAGGTCTCGACTTTGTCGGTGACCGTCGCCGATTTGGAGCGGCTCGCGGGCGACGAGCGGGTGGTCTACGTTGAACCGTCGTGGAGGACGCGCCCGGGGCTCGACGCGAGCCTGGTCGCCGTCGGCGGCGACGTCGTCCACGCGCTGAGGCCGGAGCTGCGCGGCAAGGGGGTCGTCGTCGGGTTCGTGGACACGGGCATCGACTACGAGCACCTCGACTTCCGCTTCGATTCGGACGGCGACGGCGTCGAGGAGTCGACGCGGATCCTGGCGATCTGGGACCAGACGTTCGGCCTTCTCGGAGCGGAGTACGACCAACATGACATTGAGTCGGACCTCGCGTTTGGGTATGGGCCTAGCGACGGGACGGTGCGCGAGAGGGACACGGACGGTCACGGGACGCACGTCGCGAGCATCGCCGCGGGGGACGGGTCCTCGTCGGGGTACGGCTTCGTCGGCGTGGCGCCCGAGGCGTGGATCGTGGCCGTCAAGAGCGGCTTCTACACGGCCGACATCCTCGAAGGGGTGGAGTTCATCCTCGGCAAGGCGAACGCGCTGGGAGTGCCGGCCGTGGTCAATCTGAGTCTGGGCGGACACGAGGGGCCGCACGATGGGACGTCTCTGTTCGAGCGGGGCCTGACGCAGCTGGCGCGCGGCGCGGGGCGCGCGATCGTTGTCGCCGCGGGGAACGAGGGGGACAAGGAAATCCACGTCTCGGGGACGCTTCGCGGCGGCGCGAGGGCGTTCCGAGTGACGCCCGACAGCTGGCAGACGGAGCTCTCGATCTGGTACCCGGGGGACGCGCAGTTCACGATCACGTTGAGCGCGCCGTCGGGAATGAAGGTGGGGGCACAGTCCGGGACGTCGAGCGGATACGTGGTCACACCCGACGGGGTTGCCTACGTCGACAACGCCTCCGGCGGGCCGAACGCGAACAACGGGGATCGAGAGGTCTACGTCCGGCTGAGCGGGGTGAGCGCGGGCGATGTCTGGACCATCACCGTCGAACAGGTGTCGGGCGGGGGGCGGTTCGACGCGTGGGTGACGTCGTCGGGGTCGATCGTCAACGGGGACTCGGTCTCGACGATCGACGAGCCGGGGAACGCGGAGGGAGTCATCACCGTGGGAGCGTGGACCACGAAATCGACGTGGCCGTCGAAGACAGGGCCGCAGGACTACTCGTTGTCGTACGAGGTGTCCGGGCTGTGCGGGTTCTCCAGCCAGGGACCGACGCGCGACGGGAGGGTGAAGCCCGATCTCGCTGCGCCGGGGGCGTGGATCTGCGCGGCCTTGTCGACGAGTGCAACGACGCTGCAATACCTTGTCCACCCCGACGAAGTCCACGTGATGGAGCTCGGGACGAGCATGGCGGCGCCGCACGTGACAGGCGCCGCGGCGTTGCTCCTGTCGATCGACGAGACGCTGAACGGGGCGGATCTTCTGGAGATCCTGACGTCGACGGCGACGCGCGACGCGTTCACCGGGGTGGTTCCGAACGTCCGTTGGGGGTACGGGAAGCTCGACATCGCGGCGGCCGTGGAGGAGTTGGGCTCGGCGGAGCCGCCGGTTCCCGTGGCCGATGTCCCCGCCGTCGGCCTGGCGGACAACCCGGTCTCCGATGAGGCGGTCTTCACCTACACCTTGCCCGAGAAAACGACGGCCGCGGTCCTGCGCGTGTACACCGCCTCAGGGAGGCTCGTATTCGAGGACGATCTCGACGTGGCGGACGACTCCTACGCGTGGGGACTCTCGTCGCGGCATGGGGAGCGGCTCGCGGCCGGCCTCTATCTGTACGTGATTGTCGCCGACAGCGGGACGTCGGAGGTCGGAAGGTTGGTGATCCGTCCTTGAGGAGCGTACGCTGCCTTCTCGGATTCGTCGTCGTCGCCGGCCTGATCGGCGTCACGTTCCGCGCGGTGGGGGCGGAGGGGGTTGGCGACCTGTTCCAGTTGGGAGTCTCGGCGCGGGCGCTCGGGCTGGGGGGCGCGTTCACGGCTCTCGCAGACGACGAGGCTTGCGTCCTCTACAACCCGGCGAGGCTTGGGGAGTACAGGAGGCTTGGGCTGTCGTCGCTCTACGCGGCCCAGTTCGGAGGCGTGACGCAGGGCGCGGTCGTCTTGGCCGCTCCGTACGTCGGCGTCGCCATGCTGTTCCTCGATTCAGGCTTGATCGACGACGGCGAGGACGGCTTCCGCTACGCCAGCCAGGGAGCGGTGGTCGGCGTCGGCGTGCCGTTGGGGCCGGCCGCGTTCGGCGTTCGCTGGCGCTTCGTGCACGTCTCGACCCCGTTCGTCGGGAGCGGATGGTCGCTCGACCCGGCGGTGGCGGTCGACGTGGACTTCCTGCGCGTGGGCCTCGTGTACGAGGGAGCGCTGTCGGTCCCGGTCTCGTACGGCGAGAGCGACGAGGAGTGGGAACGGGGCCTCCGCCTCGGCGTTGCGGCGGTGCTGTCGCCGATGGCCGACGTCTTCTGGATTGCGTCGTTCGACGGAACCGGCCTCCTCGGGTCGTCGCCCGGGCTCGCTGCGGGGATCGAGGCGTGGGTCGGCGGGGTCGGCGCGCGGGTGGGATACGACGGGACGGGACTCACGTGCGGCCTGTCGGTGCGGTTCCCCGGACTTGAGGTGGACTGGGCGTACGCGGCAAGGGACGATCTCGGGGACAGTCATCGGGTTTCGGTTGCGTTGCGCTTCTAGCTGCGTGGTGAATATGGGACGACGATGGATCGTGATGCTCGCTGTGGCCGCCGCTCTCCTCGGCGCGACTGCCTATGCGGACGGGGAAGGCTTCGCCGTGTCGGACGGCGAGGATGCGGCTCGTTTCTCGGGAAGCTACAGCGGGCGGAAGACGTGGACCATCAGCTACGGGTTCGGAGACGCGCTCGCCTTGGCGGCGGACGGGCTGTCGCCCGGCTCGATCTCCCTCGAGCAGACCCTTGCGGTGGACGTCGAGGCGAGAGCCCTCGGGATCCTCCTCGTAGAGGCGCACTTCGACGATCAGGAAGAGGACAGCCTGCAGTCGCTGTCGATCTACCTCGACACGGAGCGCCTCGACGGCGTGGCCGGCGACTTCATCGTCCCGGACATGGGAAGCTTCTCGGCGTACTCCCGCAAGCTGAAGGGAGCGCGCCTCGACTACACGTGGGGCATGGCGACGATCACCGCCATCGCGTCGAAGCTTGAAGGCGTCACGGCGTCGAAGTTCTTCACCGGGGAGACGGCCGAAGTGACGGCCACCTTCTCGACCACTGATCCGGACACCGGGGAGGCCGCGTCGTACCTCCTGAGCTTCGACGGACTGGCGTCATTCGTACTGGTTTCGCTCTACGTCGAGGAGTTCTCTCTCGTGAGAATGGTCCTCGACTTGTCGAGCGGACTGGAGGGCGTCCTGGCCGCCTACGGCGTGGGCGAGCTTGGCGACGCGCTCGACGGCTACGAGGGGAAGACGCTCCTGTCGTCGGAGTTCTCGGTGATCGGCGACGACCCGCAGCATCTCGTGCTGCGAACTGCGCCGGCGACGATCCTGCGGCGCACGATCAAGGACGCGATCGCGCTCTACAACGACATGACCGACGCCGGCCTGGAGTACCCATTTTCGTCCGGGAGCGAAGCCGAGACGGAGTTCCTCGAGGACGTGTTCGCCTACACCTCCGTCGCGGTCAATGAGGACCAGTACGGCGTGACCGACGCTAACACGCACCTTCACTACGACCTCGGAGAGGCCGACGTCGTGGGGGAGTCGCTCGAGATCGAAGTGAATCCGGACGGCTCCGGCTACGACTGGATCAGCAAAGCGTCGTGGCCCAACTACGGGGTCGTCGTGTACGAAGACGAGGGGGTCCTCGAGATCCGGCTGCCGGAGGAGATCACATCCAATCCCGTGGCCGCCCTGCGCGTAACGTACTCGTACACCGTCGTGGGAGGCGCGTACAACCTGGGGCTGTCCGTCGTTCCGGGGACGGAGCGGGTGACGCTGAACGGCCGGCTCCTGGTCCGGGACATCGACTACTCGATCGACTACGAGATCGGCTACGTCATCCTGTTCACCGAGATCGGTTCGAGCGACAGGCTGGAGATCGAGTACGAGCGCTACGGCAGCGGAACGGGAGGGTACGCGCGCTACTTCTCCGGAATCACGGCGGACGTGCCGCTGCCCGGACTGGCGCTGGACCTGTACCTCCTGCAGGCGACCGACGATCCGGGGTCCGCGGAGAATCCGGAGAGCGTGAGCACGATGCCGAACCGGCAGCTCGTCGCCGGCGTTTCCGCGGCGATCGAGCTGCCCGACACGACGGCCGACTTCGAGATCGGCTACGTCGACGACCGATTCCCGTACGACGACAACGAGCGCGTCCCGCTTCCCAATCGAGTGAACGCGATCGCGTCCGGATCGGACTTCGTCCTCGTGGGGAGTGACGTGGGGTTCTCCGTCTTCTCCGACGGGGAGTGGCACTCGTACGACACCTCCGACGGCCTGGCGGGGCGCTCCGTCCGGGCGATCGCGGTGTCCGACGAGTACGCCTTCCTCGGCACGAGCGGCGGACTGACGGTCGTTCGGCTCGATGGGATCTCTCCGTTCGACCACGCTTCGGGATGGACGGAGCTGCGCGACGACGATGGACTGCCCGACTCCTCGGTCCACGCCCTGTTTCTCGACGGGGGCACGCTCTACGTGGGCACGGACGGCGGAGCGGCGTGTGCCGCCGTAGCGGAGATGGACGACGCGGACGCGTGGACGACGCTCGTCGGCGCGGAGCACGGTCAGGTCACCGCGCTGGCCCTCGTGGGGGATTTTCTCTACGTCGGGACGGACGACGGTCTTCTGACCTACAACCCGGCTACGCAGGTGCTGTCGACGGTTGCCGGCACCACGGGGAGTGCGGTTCACGCCCTGTACGCCGAGGAAGAGAGCGTGTACGCCGCATTGGAGAGAGGGTTGTGCGAGGTCGTTGGCGGGGCGGAATTGGATTGGATCGCCCGCGGCGAGCCGGTGTTCGCGGTCGGGGCCTTTGACGGCGACCTCTGCTACGGTACCGCCGACGGCATGGTTCGGGCGTCGGACGGAACCGTGTTCCACGCGGGCTGGACGATCACGGCGCTCGCCGTCGCCGCGGACGCGCTGTGGGTCGGCACCGAGGCGAGCGCCGAGTACGACCTGTGGGTCTGGTCGCTGGGAGACGCCGAGGCGGCCTACGACGCGCAGGCGATGGAGATCGCGGGAGCGAATCCCTACAGGTACAAAGATGCGGCACGCGAGGAGCACACGTCGACCGGCTGGGTCATGAGCGGGTCGTTCCACCACTCCGATGAGACATTGTCCCTGTCCGGCACCGTCGATCGAATCCAGGAAGGCTATCGAGCGATCGGGACGTCGTCGCGCAGCGACGACGGCGGCTGGACGCTTGACGGATCCCTGGCGCTCGGATCGAACGCCGATCTCAGGCTCTCCCACAGCTACGAGATGGCCGACCTGACGACGAACCAGCGCGTCTCGACGCTCGAGAACGACCTGTCCTTCTCGGGAAGCTTCGGGCCGACGATCGCCTTGCGTCTCCACCACGAGAGCGAGGACGGGCGTCGTAGCGTGCGCGGCCCGGAGACCGAGCGGTTCTCGTACACCCTCTCCGTGGGCGACGGGTTGTTCGGCGACACCGTGCGGACGTCGGTCGACTGGCAGGAGTCGTTCGTGTGGGCGGACGCGGCCGAGCTGACGCGAAGCGCCGTTCTGGGGGCGAGCGTCGCGGTCACCGTCCTGCCGGAGTGGACGTCGACCTTGTCGTGGCGGCGGCCGGTGTACATGGCCGGCGACGACTGGTCGGGGAGCGAGCGCGTGGCGTGGGGAATCGACGGCCCGGCGACGTTCGCCGGGGTCAGTGTGTTGACGGAGTACGACGGCGCTTGGTCCCGGTCGCTGCCCGGCGGGGATGCAGCGATGACGCACGCCGGCCGGGTCCGTCTGGCGATGGACGCCGTCACGTGGAAGGGGTGCAAAATCACCCCGAACCTCGACCTCTCGGGGGAGTGGGAGGACGAAGCGCTGTCCTTCGCCGGAAGGTTGAACTTGCGCACGGCCTGGACGGCGCTCTCGGGGCGGACGACGTTGACGGTCGATGTGTCCGACCTCGGCGGGGACGTCGAGCATTGGACGGAGAAGGTGACGTCGACGTGGAGCTACACCGGAATCGCCACGCTGCGGCCGACCGTGACGTACTCGGTGACGCGAAAGGCCGCCGTGTACGAGCAGGTCGGCACGGAGGAGACGACGACCCACTCGCTCTCCGGCCGCGCGACGTGGAACTCCGAGGAGGGGGCCATGGACACGTTCGCCGCGACGTTCCGCTGCGCGTACGGCGGTACGACCGACCTGTCCGCAACGATTGAGAACTCCTATCAGCGCGACGTCACCGCGTGGCTCTCCGGTCTTATGAAACCGCAGTCCGCGTCCGAGGTCGTGCCGATGGGTCCGTACCCGGCGGTCACGGCGGGAACGGATGTGACGGTCGACTGGGACTACGAGGACGGGGCATCCGACGCGCGGTGGACGCTCGCCGGGGACGCGACGATCCTCCTGTCGGAGATGTGGAGCGCGGCCTTCACCGTCTCGTACGACGGAGGGTTCACCCAGTCGGGTACGTGGTACCACGGGGCGTGGTTCGCGCTGACCGTGGCGATCGACTTCTAGAGGAGCTAGCCGCCGCCGATCGGCGGAAGGAAGGCGACGGCGTCGCCGTCGGCAAGCGGCGTCGCGCCCCCCGTGAGGAATCTCGCGTTGCGCCCGTTGACGAGCACGTTCAGGTAACCCTCCGAGAGGCCGCGGCGCAGTGCGCCGGCAAGCTCGTGATGGCTCCAGTCGAGGATCGCCAGGAGATCGTCGACGGTCGATCCAGGCTGGACCGACACGGAGAGCGCCGAGCCTCCGACGGCGTCGCGCAGTCCCCCGAACACTTTCACGATGACGGTCGCGGGCGCCTCGGGCGCAACCTTGGGCGACGTCGCTCTCTCCGGACAGGGATTCATTGCCGTTCCGGTATACCCGCTGGGGGAGACGGATGCAACCGTCGCCGGCCCGGTCCCGGAAGCGGGGCCGCTTCGCGTTTGCCGGACCCGATTGCACCGCTATAATCCGCAGCATCCTGACCGGCGGAAGGGACGTCCGTGGACAAGTCGCGAATTCTGGTGTGCAGCGCGTGGCCGTATGCGTCGGGGATTCCCCACCTCGGGAACCTCGTCAGCTCGCTGCTTTCGGGCGACGTGTTCGCACGCTACTACCGGCTTCGCGGAAAGGACGTCGTCTATGTGTCGGGAACGGACGCGCACGGGACGAAGATCGAGTTCGAGGCGCGCAAGCTTGGGATCACGCCGCTCGAGCTGGCGACGCGGACGCACACGAAGATCTGCGAGATCCTCGACGCGTTCGGCATCGCGTTCGACAACTACACGACGACGGAGTGCGACACCCACAAACGGTTCGTCCGCGACATCTACCTCGACATGGAGAAGAGCGGGTACATCAAGACGCAGCTCGAGTCCCGCGCGTACTGCAAGCGGTGTCAGCGGTTCCTCGCCGACCGGTTCATCAGCGGCACGTGCCCGCGCTGCGGCTTTCCGAGCGCGCTCGGCGATCAGTGCGACTCGTGCGGCTCGATCCTCGAGCCAGAGGAACTGGTGTCGCCGACCTGCAGTTTCTGCGGCCAGAGCGACATCGAGTTCCGCGAGACGAGGCACTGGTACCTCGATCTCCCGCGCTTGGCGCGCGCCCTGACGTCGTACGTGGCGTCGCGTGACTTCCAGGGGAACGTCCACCTCTTCACGCAGCAGATGATCGACGACGGCCTGCGACCGCGCGCGATGACCCGCGACATCGACTGGGGGATCCCGGCGCCGTTCGAGGGGGCCGAGGGCAAGGTCATCTACGTCTGGGGCGAGGCGGCGCTCGGCTACGTGTCCGCGGTGATTGAGCAGTTCGGCGGCGACGAGCGCTGGAAGGGGTACTGGTTCGGGGACGACGTCTTTCAAATCTACACGATCGGAAAGGACAACATCCCGTTCCACTCGCTGATCTTCCCCGGACAGCTGATCGCGTCCGGGCGCGGGTACCACCTCCCGGATCAGATCGCGGCGACGGAGTACCTGAACTGGATCGGCGGCGACAGCTTCTCCAAGACCCGCGGCGTGGGCCTGTACTGCGACGAGGCGTTGCGCGTCATGGACGCCGAGCTGTGGCGCTTCTACCTCCTCTACAACCGGCCCGAGTCGCGCGACGTCAACTTCTCGTGGGAGGAGCTCGAGAAGGCGGTCAACGGGATCCTGATCTCGAACGTTTCGAACCTGATCAACCGCGTCCTGTCCTTCGTCCAGACGCACGAAGGCGGCGTGGTCCCGAACGTGCCGGCGGACGTCGAGGTGATCGAGCGCCTGGAGAAGGCGACCGCGGCGTACGAGAAGGCGGTGCAGGCAGGCTTCCTCGGGGCTGCGCTGCGGAGCGCTTGCGACCTTGCGGTGTTCGGGAATGAGTACTTCCAGCGCAAGCGGCCGTGGGCGGCGAAGGATCCGTCGGCGGTGGCAAGCGCCGCACACCTTGTGAAGGGGATGGCGGTCCTTCTTCTGCCGTATGTGCCGAAGTTCGCGGCCGCGGTGCTGCGGGTGTTGCGCGTCGACTCCCCGACGTGGGGCGACCTCGCGCGGCCGGTGGGCGGAACGAAGGTCTCGGCGGACCGGGTCCTCATCGAGCGAATCGACGTCGAGGCGATCCGCGCGGAGGTGACCGCCAAGCCGGCGGGAGCGGCGGACGCGGCCGTTCCGTTCGCGGACTTCTCCAAGCTGGACTTCCGCGTCGGGGTGATCCGCGAGGCCGAACCGGTCGCGGGGGCGAGTCGGCTGTACAGACTGCGGGTCGATCTCGGGACGGAGACGCGCACGTGCGTCGCCGGGATTCGGGAAAGCTACAAGCCCGAGGAGCTTCTCGGCAAGTCCGTGGTCGTCGTCACGAACCTCGAGAAGAGGACGATCCGCGGAATCGAGTCCGAAGCGATGCTGCTCGCCGCCCAAGGCTCGACCCTCGCTCTGATCGGTCCCGAACGTCCCGTCGAGCCCGGGACTCCCGTTGGGTAGCATGTTGCAAACGCAGATCGCGACAGCTAGAATCAGACCCGGATTGGGGTGAACCATCGATGTATGCAGTAATTGAGACTGGAGGGAAGCAGTATCGGGTGGAGCAGGGAATGCTGCTCGCGCACGAACGGCTGCCCGGCGTGGAGGTCGGGGAGACGGTGGAGTTTGACAGGGTGCTCCTTCTGGCCACGGAGGCCGGCGTGCGGATCGGCACGCCCTACGTCGACGGCGCGAAGGTCGTGGGAGAGGTCAAGGAGACCGGCCGCGGCGAGAAGCTCATCATCTACAAGTACAAGGCCAAGAAGGGATACCGGAAGAAGCAGGGGCACCGTCAGGACTACATGGCGACGTCGATCACGTCGATCGAGGCGTAGGGGGACGGTTGGGCGAGATCCTGGTTCAGCGCGATGAGACGAACCGAATCGTAGGGTTCGTGGCTCGGGGGCTCTCCCCCGAGACGCTGCCCGGGATCGGGGTGTTTCAGCTTCTGCGGGCGGGTTCCTCAGCGCTGGCGGACTACCTGCACGTCCCGACCGAGAGCGCGCTCTCGGAGGAGATGTACCTCGCCGTGGACCGGAGCGATCCACACCTGGCTCGCGAGCTGGACGCGGTCCTCGAGACCCTCGCGACCGGGTTTCGCCTCTTGGAGCGGGACTGCCCGGGCGACCTCGTCGTTCACGACGCGGCGGTCGGCGTCGAGGTGGTGTGAGGAGACGACATGGCACACAAGACGAGTACGGGATCTACGCAGAACGTGCACGACAGCCCGGGTCAGCGCCTGGGCGTCAAGCGCTTCGGCGGGGAATGGGTGGAGGCGGGAACGATCATCGTTCGCCAGCGAGGCACGAAGTTCCTGCTTGGGACAAACGTCGGAATCGGACGGGATTTCACGATCTTCGCCACCGCTCCGGGGTATGTTCACTTCGAGGGGCGAGGCAAGAAACACATCAGTGTACTGCCCTCCACACCCTCCGCCTGACCTGCACGCGAATGGAATCATCCCCATGACGACCGATGTTTCTTGATGAGGCCACCGTCCGCGTTCGTGGCGGACAGGGCGGCAGCGGGGTGATCCACTTCCTTTCCAGTCGACACAACCCTCGCGGAGGACCCGACGGGGGCAACGGCGGGCCCGGCGGCGACGTCGTGCTGCGGGCAACGCCGAGCATGTCGACGCTCTACTCGTTCCGCAACCGGCCGCTGTTCGAGGGGCAGGATGGGACGAGCGGCGGCCGGAACCGCCAGAACGGAGCGGCGGGGCAGGAACTCGTCGTCCACGTCCCCGTCGGGACCGTCGTGCGCGATCCGGCCGGGGAGATCCTGGCCGACCTCGCGTTGCCGAACGACGAGGTGCTGGTCGCGCGGGGTGGCGAGGGCGGGCGCGGGAACGCGAGCTTCGCCTGCTCCACCCGTACGACGCCGCGGCTCCGCGAGCGCGGCCTGCCCGGCGAGGCGAAGACGCTTCGGCTCGAGCTTCGGCTCATCGCCGACGTCGGCATCATCGGATACCCCAACGTCGGCAAGTCGAGCCTGATCTCGGCCATCTCCGGCAAGCGGGCCAAGGTGGCCGACTACCCGTTCACGACTCTCGTGCCGAACCTCGGCGTGGTCGACGTGGACGGGAGGAATCAGTTCGTCGCCGTCGACGTTCCTGGGCTCGTCGAGGGAGCCCATGAGGGGCGGGGGCTTGGCGACCGTTTCCTCCGGCACGTCGAGCGAACCCGCGTCCTCCTGCACATGGTGGATCTGGCGCGACTCGACGGGCGGGATCCGCTCGACGACTACCACCGGATCAACCACGAGTTGGTGTCCTTCGCCCCGGCGCTCGGCACGCGGCAGCAGGTCGTCGTTGGGAACAAGGTCGACCTCATCGCCGCCGAGGAGACGGCCGCGCTGCGGGAGCGCTTCGCCGCGGCCGGCATCGACCTGGTCCCGATCTCGGTGGCGACGAGGAGCGGGCTCCAAGACGTCGTGCAGCGCGTGTACCGGGTCCTGGCCGAGGAGCGGGGAAAGGAGCTTTTTGCCGCGGCGCCGCTCCGACGTCGCGTGTACCAGTTCCACGGGGAGACGGGGTTCCGCGTAGAGCGCGACGGGAGCGGATTCCGCGTCACCGGCCAGGAGGTCGAGACCCTGGCGCGAAAGCTGGTGCTCACCTCGCGGGACGCGGAGGAGTACCTGGCGGATCGGCTGGAGAAGATGGGCGTGACGAGGGAGCTGCGACGTCTCGGGTACCACGCCGGGGATGCCGTACGGATCGGCGAGGTGAAGCTTGGGTTCGAGCTTGAGGGGTAGGGTGGGGGTCCTCGGGGGGGCGTTCGACCCGCCGCACAACGCCCACGTCGCGGTCGCCAGGAGGGCGCTCCGGCAATTCGAGCTCTCGCGCGTCGTGTTCGTGCCGAACGGCATCCCGCCGCGGAAGGCCGTTTCCAACGGGGTTACGAGCGAGGACCGGTATCGGATGGTGTCTCTGGCGATCGCCGGCTTCCGGCGATTCTCGGTCTCACGGATCGAGATCGATCGTGGCGGGCCCTCGTACACCATTGACACGATTCGCGCAATGAAGGAAGATTGCCCCGAAGGGGTCTGCTTCATCCTTGGAGCGGACCAGTTGTTCGAGATCGAAACGTGGAGGGAGCCGAAGGCCCTGTTGGACAGCGTGTCGTTCATCGTCGCACCGCGCGCCGGGGTCGCGCTCTCCTTCTTGGGAAGACCGCCGTTTGACGC
Source organism: uncultured Thermotogae bacterium (assembly GCA_964635895.1). Taxonomy (GTDB): domain Bacteria; phylum Bipolaricaulota; class Bipolaricaulia; order UBA7950; family UBA9294; genus JAPLGD01. Next base: position 18,062 of record CAZWQN010000003.1, read on the forward strand.
CGCGTCGATCCACGTGCTGGACATGGACGAGGTCGACCTGTCTTCCACGGTCGTCCGTGACCGGGCGGCGCGCGGCGAGTCGATCGAGGCGTGGGTCCCTCGGAGCGTGGCGCGGTACATCGAGGAACACGGGTTGTATGGGGTAGGAGATCGAGCGAGATCCCAAGGAACAGGAGGTCAGGATCGATAGCAAGACGCTGCGTGTGAACGAACGCATTCGCGTTCCCGAGGTTCGTGTCGTGGACGACACCGGAGAGAACCTTGGCGTGCTGCCGACGCCCCAAGCGATCGCGTTGGCGAAAGAGAAGGGCCTCGACCTGGTCGAGGTGGCGCCCCAAGCGTCGCCGCCGGTCTGCCGGCTGGTGGACTTCGGGAAGTTCCACTACCAGCAGGAGAAGAAGGAGCGCAAGCAGAAGCATCGCTCCAAGCTCAAAGAGGTCAAGTTCACGATCAAGATCGGCGAGCACGACTTCCAGACGAAGCTGAACCGGGTTCGGGAGTTTCTGTCTCACGGAGACATGGTTCGCATCAGCATCTTCTTCCGCGGGCGAGAAATCGTTCACGCGTCGCGGGGGCACGACCTCCTCAAGCGGGTGGAGGAAGAGGTCAAGGACATCGCCCGTGTCGAGGGGCAGCCGATGGCAAAGGGCAAGATCCTGCAGATGATGGTCGTTCCCGCTCAGCATACCTGACCCCCTTGGGGAGGAGGAGCTACGGTGCCGAAGCAGAAATCGCACTCTGCATCGAAGAAGCGCTTCACACGGACGAAGAGTGGCAAGATCATGCACTCGATGTCGAACTACTGGCACAAGAACGTGAAGAAGCGCCCGAAGGCCAAGCGACAAGCTCGCAAGCCGAAGGAAGTGACCGGCGGGCTGAAGAAGATGCTCGACAAGATGCTGTCGAGGTAGCCCGGGGGACGACGTAAGGAGAAGAGCATGCCACGAGCGCGTGGAGGCAGCAAGAGACTCGACAGCCGCAAGAAAATTCTGAGTCTCGCCAAGGGGTTCAAGGGGAAGCGGGGGACGTCGCACAAGATCGCGAAGCAAGCGGTGATGCATGCCCTGCGCAACAGCTACATCGCCCGAAGGCTGCGCAAACGGGATTTCCGGCGACTGTGGATCACCCGCATCGGAGCGGCGGCGAAGCTCCATGGGCTCTCGTATTCCTCGTTTGTCGGGGGGATTCAGCGTCGCGGCGTCCTCCTCAATCGGAAGATGCTCGCGGACATCGCCGTCCGCGACGACCGGGCGTTCGCGGCGCTTGCCGACATGGCGAGGGAAGAGGCCGTCAAGAGGTAGCGGTGAACCCTGGATCACTCCCGGAGCGCAAGGGCGCCAAGGCGACGTCGGACGGCGTCCGGACGCCGCGCGGGAGAGCGACGGCGGCTCTCCGGGCAAAGGGGGACGCCGAGCCCCTGGCCGTGCTCCGTGACGCGGACGTGGTTCTGACGGTCGGGGGCATCGAGCTTCGGGGGTTCCACGGCGTGTACCCGCAGGAAAGGCAGACTGGGAATCGATTCCGTGTCGACGTCGAAATGCGCGGCCTGCTGGCGCAGGCCGCAGAGACGGACGACCTTTCGGACACCGTCGACTACGATGCGGTCGTGCAGCGCGTTTGCGAAGTCAACCGGAGGCGTACGTTCCACCTCATCGAGTCCTTCGCGGCGGCCGTCGCGGACGAGCTGCTCGATCGCTTCGCACGCATCCTGGAAGTTCACGTCCGGGTTCGGAAGCTCTCCGTCGACAACCTGGGGCCGAGTGCATGGACGATGGTCGAGCTGTGCCGGCGGCGGGCGTAAGCCCCGTCGAGGTCTACATCCTGTTCGGATCGAACCTCGGAGACCGGCGGGGGAGGATCGAGAGCGGATTGCGGCGCATGGAAGAGAGCGGCGTCCGTTTCACCGCCCGGTCGTCCATCTACGAGACCGAGCCGGTCGGTCTGGACGATCAACCCTGGTTTCTGAACCTGGTGGCACGAGGCGAAACGACGCTCTCCCCGAGGAGGCTGCTCGCGGCTTGTCAAGGCGCCGAGGCCGCCGAGGGGCGAGTGCCGACGGCTCGATTCGGACCGCGCACGCTCGACGTCGACGTGCTCCTCTATGGCAGGCATCAGATCGACGAGCCGGACTTCACGGTGCCCCACCCGCGGATGCATGAACGCAGGTTCGTTCTCGTTCCGCTCGTGGAGATCGCGCCGGACCTTGCGGACCCGCGGGACGGACGACGCTTCGCCGACATCCTGGCGGGACTCGATGAGGGAAAGAAGGTGCTGAAATCGACGACAAGAAGATTCTGATCTCCGTCGACGTGACGGAAGAGGGCGACAAGAGGACGCGCGTGGCGCTCCTCGAAGAAGGTCGCCTAATGGAGATCTACTACGGGCACCCGTCGCACGAGAAGCTGGTGGGAAACATCTATCGGGGGCGCATCGAGGATGTGCTGCCGGGCCTGGGATCGGCGTTTGTGGACGTCGGAGAGCGCAAGAGCCTCTTCCTCTCGCAGAGCGAGATCAACGGCTCCTATCTCCTGGAGAAGGGGTTCAAGCCGTGGCAGGCCGGAGTTCCCATCAACAAGCTCCTGCGGCCGGGGCAGTTTGTCACGCTGCAGGTGCGGCGAGACGGCATCGGCAGCAAGAACCCCCAGGGGACGATGAAGGTCAGCCTTCCGGGGCGGTTTTGGGTCTACCTGCCGACGGAGGATCGCCTCGGGGTGTCCCGCCGGGTCGAGTCCGTGCGGGACCAGAGGCGGATCCGCCGAATCGCTCGAACGCTCAAGCAGAATGGCGAGGGGATGATCGCGCGCACAGCGGCGCAGTGGGCAACCGACGAGGAGCTGGAGCGGGACTACAGGCTGCTCGTCGAGACCTGGGGACGCGTCGAGCAAGCCTCGAAAGAGACGAACGGAGCGCGGCTCCTGTACAAGGCGATGGGCCTTGTGCAGACCGTGCTGCGCGACCGCCTGGGACCGGAGATGAGCGAGGTCGTTGTGGATTCGCCGTTCTTCTACGAGAAGATCTCGTCGTTCCTCGACTACATGCAGCTCGGGGAGTTCAAGGACCGAATCCAGGTTCACAAGGGGACGGAACCCCTGTTTGCCAAGTACAACGTGGAACAGCAGATTCAGGACAGCCTCGCGCGCCGGGTTCCGCTCGCGGGGGGAGGATCCCTGGTGATCGACGAAACGGAGGCCCTGATCGCCATCGACGTGAACACCGGGGGCGACGTGCGCCACCGCAACCAGGAAGCGGCCATCCTGAACACGAACCTGGAGGCGGCCTCGGAGATCGCACGGCAGCTGCGGCTGCGTCAGATGAGCGGAATCATCGTCGTCGATTTCGTCGACATGGAGGATCCCGCTCACATCCAGCAGGTGGTCGACCGGGTCAAGGAGGAGCTCAAGAAGGATCGCGTCTCGGCGGACTTCGTGGATATGACGGCGCTTGGCCTTGTCGAGATCACGCGGAAGCGCCGCGGCGAGAGCCTCGCCGACATGCTGGAGAACGCGAAGTTCGACGCTTGACGGGCGCTCGGCGACGTGCCCCGCGCAGCTCGCAAGCCTCTCCTTTTGGGTCGAGACTCGGAGTACAATGGTGAAGCGCGGGCGAATAGCTCCGTCGCCTAGGGAAGTGGCGACTCCGCTGTTCGCTTCAAGATAGAATAGGGCGAATAGCTCCGTCGCCTAGGGAAGTGGCGACTCCGCTGTTCGCTTCAAGAT
>CAZWQN010000003.1:21877-39524 GCA_964635895.1 uncultured Thermotogae bacterium
AGAATAGGGCGAATGACTCGCCGCGCGGGTGAGACGGGCGCGGCTCGTCGATCGCTCCGAGGCAGAAGTGAGATAGACAAGGGCGAATGGCTTCGCCGTTCGCCTCAAGATAGAAGAGGGCGAATAGCTCAGCTGGGAGAGCATTCGGGTCACATCCGAAAGGCCGCAGGTTCGAGCCCTGCTTCGCCCACAGCGGCGAGCCGGTGAGGCTCGCCGTTCTTCTTCCGAGGAGGAGCATGCCGGCGCTCGTGACGGGGGGAACGGGCTTCATCGGCGCCAACGTCGTTCGCGCGCTGTTGCGCTGCGGCGACGCGGTGCGCGTGTTGGCGCGCCCGGACTCGGACCTTTCGAACCTTCGAGGACTCTCGGTCGACGTGGTCCGCGGCGACCTTACGGACCGCGCGTCGCTCCGCTCCGCGGTTCGGTCATGCGATCGGGTCTTTCACGTCGGCGCGCTCTACTCCTTCTGGGTGCGCGACCCGGATCTCATCTACGAGGTGAACGTCGAGGGGACAAGGAACCTGCTCGACGCCGCGGGCGAGGCGGGCGCAAGAAGGATTGTGGTGACAAGCTCCGTCTCGGCGCTCGCTGTACCGAAGAAGGGCGAGGTTGTGACCGAACAGACGCCCGTCGACCCCAGCCGGATTGTCGGGGCGTACAAGCGGAGCAAGTACCTGGCCGGACAGGTTGCTCTGGAGGCGGCGGGGCAAGGGCTGCCCGTCGTCCTCGTGAATCCGTCGTTCCCGGTCGGGCCGTGGGACGTGAAGCCGACGCCCACCGGCCGCGTGATCGTGGACTTCCTCAACCGACGGATGCCGGCGTACATCGAGACCGGAATGAACGTCGTCGCGGTCGAGGACGTGGCGGAGGGGCATCTTCTCGCCGCGGAGCGCGGTCGGGTCGGCGAGCGGTACATCCTCGGCGGGGAGAATGTGACGATGAGGCGGCTCCTCGAACTCCTCGCGGAGGTGACGGGACTTCCGGTGCCGCGGGCTCGCGTTCCCTACCGCCCGGTCCTCGCTCTCTCCTACGCGAACGCGCTGGCCTGCCGTGTCACACGCCGCACACCGCGGATGACGCCGGACACGATTCGAATGTCGCACCACGCGATGTACTACGACGCCTCCAAGGCGCGCCGGGAGCTTGGGTTCCCCTCAACGCCGATCGATGAAGCGTTGCGACGCGCGGTTGAGTGGTTCACGGCGAACGGCTACGTCAGGCGTCGGGGGCGGCCGCGCTAGGCGGAGGCTCGACTCGCCCCGACACGAGGAGATCCCCCCCGATCCGCTCGGCCGTCATGTCCAGAAGCCGCGCGGCGTCGGCGACGCGGTCGACGCCGACGCCGCCGAGGGCGGGAACGGCGTCGCGGCCGCCGATCAAGAGCGGCGCGACGAAGAACGAAACCCGGTCGACGAGTCCGGCGGCGAGGAACGAGGCGGCCGTCTCCCCCCCTCCCTCGATCAGAATCGAGTCGAGGCCGGCCTCGCCGACTCGGCGGACGAGGAGCGGAAGATCGACTCCGCCGTCGCCCGAAGGGAGCTCCCACACGCGGCACCCGACGCGTTCGAGGGCGGCACGGCGGTCGGCCGGAACGGTCGCGGCGGCGACGACCGGGGAGCGGCCGCTGCCGAGAAGACGCGCCGCGGGCGGAAGGCGACCCGAGGCGTCGAGCACGATCGGGGTGGGGTTCCTGCCGAAGACGTGGCGGACGTCGAGACGAGGATCGTCGCGAAGCACGGTGCCGATCCCCACGAGGATGGCCGCATTCCGCCGCCGCAGGCGGTGAGCCCGTACGCGTGAGGCCTCGCTGCTGATCCAGCGGGCGTCGCCGGTCCTCGTCGCAATGCGGCCGTCGAGGCTCACGGCGAGCTTGAGGTGGACGAACGCAAGTCCGGTCGTGATGAACTTGCGGAAGATCTCGGTCTGTCGGAGCGCCGCTTCGGCGAGGACGCCCTCCGTGACTTCGACTCCCGCGGCGCGCAGCGTGGCGAGACCCCGGCCGGAAATGGCGGGGTTGGGATCGACGGTCGCGACGACGACGCGTCGAATGCCGGCGGAGAGGACCCGGTCTGTGCATGGGGGGGTCTTCCCGTAGTGGCAGCACGGTTCGAGCGTGACGTAGAGCGTCGCCCCTCGGGCGGCGTCCCCGGCCTCATCAAGCGCGAACACCTCGGCGTGGGGACCGCCGAACCGCCGGTGGTACCCGCGGCCGACGACACGCCCGTCACGAACGACGACGGCTCCGACGAGCGGGTTCGGGTTGACGTCTCCCTCCCCGAGCTCTGCCAGGTCGAGGGCGAGCTGCATCCACTGTTGGTCGGTCACTGCGCCGCCTCGAGCAGCTTCCGCATCGCCGCGAGCCGATCCCGTGCGCCGAACACGGCGGAGCCCGCAATGATGACCTCAGCGCCGGCGCGAACGACCTCGCGCACGTTGCCCGCATGGATCCCGCCGTCGACGGCGATCTCGATCGAGCGCCTCCCGATTCTCCCAGCAAGCTCGCGGATTCGAGCTACGGAGTCGGGGAGAAACGACTGGCCGCCAAACCCGGGCTCGACGGTCATGACGAGCACCATTGAGACGCGGTCGAGGTAGGGGTCGAGGCGATCGATCGAAGTGGCCGGGCGGAGCGAGAGGCCGGCGCGGGCCGGCGTCGATGCGACCGCGTCCAGCGCCCGCTCGGGGCCGTCGCCTGCCTCGACGTGAACGATGATCGTGTCGCTCGGCCTGACGTCGAACTGCGGCGCGTACTCGGCGGGGCGTTCGATCATCAGGTGGATGAGGAACGGGAGATCGATCCTCTTCCGCAGGGCGTTGACGACGGGCGGCCCGAACGTGAGGTTCGGCACGAAGTGGCCGTCCATGACGTCCCAGTGGAGGCTGGAGGCGAGCGGCGCAACGGACATGGCTTCGCGGTAGAGGGCCGCGAAATCGGCGGAGAGAAGGGAGGGAGAGAGCTTCATCGGCGGCGGTTGTTCGCCACGAGGAGGAGCCTGACGAGGGTGAGCGCGGCAACCGCCGCTGCGGCAACGTACGTCAGAGCGGCGGCGGAGAGTACCTGCCTGACCGCGCCAAGCTCCTCGGTGGTCACGACGCCCGACTGTTCGAGCGCGCGAACGGCGCGGTGGCTGGCGTTGAACTCGACCGGCAGGGTGACGAGCGTGAACAGAACGGCGCCGGAGAAGAGCACGATGCCAATCGTCATGAGGATCGGCAGCTGCGTCAGGAGTCCCACGAAGAAGAGAGGCATGGCGAGCTGCGAGCCGAAGCTCACCACCGGAACGAGCGACGATCTCAGGGCGAGGGGCGCGAACTTCCTGGCGTGCTGGATGGCGTGTCCGGCCTCGTGGGCGGCGACGCCAATGGCGGCAATGGAGCTCGATTGCGGGGCCGAGAGGCGCAAGACCCTCTTCCGCGGATCGTAGTGGTCGCCAAGCTTCCGGTCGACGGACTCGAAGGTGACGTCCTCGACGTGCTCGGCGTTGAGGATGCGGCGCGCGATGTCTTCGGCCGTCGTCCGATGGGCGACGTCGACGGAAGCGTAGCGGCTGTAGGTCGATTGAACCTTCCACTGGGCGTACATCGCCAAGGCGATAGCCGGCAGCACGATCAGCCAGGTTGGGTCGAAGACAAGATTCCCGAGCATCCTTTCGTTCGCCTCCTCGTATGGTGGGGAGTATACGGAGGCCGCCGAGACGCGGCAAGCGCAATTGTGTCAGCATTGTGGAGCTTGCCGCCGGGGCCGCGGCACGCTTCCCGGACGACGGAGAGAGGGTCGATAAGCCGGATTCTGTCGCGGGGAGACATTCGTCTAGGCGGCCTACCCGAAGGCTTGAGCGGGCCACTCTCGAGCGCCTTCTTACTTGGCCTTGCTCCGACCAGGGTTTACCGAGCCGGTCCGGTCGCCCGGGCCGCTGGTGGTCTCTTACACCACCGTTTCACCCTTGCCTGTTCCCGCGCGAGGCGGGTCATCGGCGGTCTGCTCTCTGTTGCACTGTCCCAGGGTCGCCCCTGCTGAGATCTCCTCAGTGGTCTGCCCTTTGGAGTCCGGACTTTCCTCCGGCCGTCGGTGAACCCGACGCCCGGCGTCTCCCTGACCCTCTCCCCTACCGCTGGCGGCGAAAGCCGCAGCGGCGGCACGAGTATACCCGGCCCCGCGCGCGCGAGAAGCCCGACGGCGGAGAGATGCGCAGGATGAACCCGCAACGCGGGCAGACGCGCCGGTGGATGAGGAAGACGAGGGCCGCCGTCCCGGCGGCGACCAGCGGGATCGACACGGCAGGCGAAAGGCCGCGCGACCGCGGAGCGGAGGTGGCTTCCACGCGCGGCTCCTTGGCCGGCCGCTTGATCTCATCGAGCCCGTCGAACAGGGAGAGCATCGCCTCCTCGACGCGCTTGTGGAGAACGAGGTCGGCAATGCGTCGCTCGAGGCTCTCGGCGAGCGTTCCATACTGCGTGCGCACGGACGCGCTCGCCACCACGCTCGCCGACCAGTCGCCGCCGGTGCGGAGGAACACGGCGAGCAGGGAGCGACCGGAGCCAAGACCCCACGCCGAGAACACAGCGTTCGCAAAGCTCTCGACGTCGGGCTGGGGGCTCTCCCAGCTGGCCAGGACGTACACCTTGACGCCGAGGGTTCTCTCCGTCTGCTCGATGCGCGCGTTGACGGCGTCGCGGCCGTCCCGATCCAGCACCGCGCCGTAGTCCGACAACGGACCGATCGGAAGGGGCACTCCGCTCGGGGCGGCGGAACAGGTCAGCGAGAGAGCGGAGAGGATCAGTCCGAGGACAAGTAGAGGATGCGAGAGCAGTGTTCGCACGTGACGATCCCCATGCTTCCGCGCACGCGCTCCGCGGTGTTGCCGCTCACGCGGAGCTTGCATCCGCTGCAGGTTCCGTGGTCCAGAACAGCGATAGGGTTCGGGAATTTCGCCCTCAGAGCGTCGTACTGGGCGAGCAGATAGGTGGGTGCTGCCGCCAGGAGCGTCTGCCGCTCCGCCGTTACGGCGGCCACCTGGGCGAGCGCCGTCTCGATCTGGCGATCCACCTCGGCGATGTGAACCTTGAGGGCGTCCTCCTTCCCGCTCAGTTCGGATCGGGCGGTGGAAAGGTCGCTGCGGGCGCTCTCGAGAGACTCCATTCGGTCGAGGGCCTCGTCCTCGAGTCGATTGATGCGCCCCTTCTCGAGGCCGATCTTGGTCCGCAGGTCCTCCATCTCCTTGAACGAGATGATTCCCTGGTCGAGCCGCTTCTGGTAGGCCCGGATGTTCATGTCCAGGTCGTCGACCTCGAGGTTCTTAGCGTGGCTGTCGAGCTCCAGCTGGCGCAGGCGGTCGGCGAGCGCCGAGACGCGAGCCCGTTCCTGGCCGATCCGCGCCTCGAGCTGCTGGCGATGGGCGCGCAAGTGGTCAACGTGCAAGGAGGCGTCCTGGAGCGCCTGATCGATGCGCTGGACGTTGAGCAGCTGCTGGATCTCGTTCAGCAAGGTCCCCCTCGCGGTTCCGACGGTCTGTGCCGACTATAAGAGACGACGGGGCCCCAGCGCAACACGCGCTTGCACCTACGGACCAAGCATTCCCGCGACTCCGCCCATGCCCTGGGTCAACGGCCCCAGCCTCTCCTGCGTGGCCTCCTGGGCCTTGCGCTGGGCTTCCTGGACGGCAGCGATGACGAGGTCGACGAGCATCTCGATGTCCTCGGGATCGACGACCTCCTTCTCCAGCTTCAACTGCTGCAGTTCTCCGCGGCCGTTCACCGTCGCGGTGACCATCCCGCCTCCGGCGGTGGCTTCCACCTTCAGCTGCGCGATCTCAGTCTGGGCGCGCTCGAGGTCTTCCTGCAGCTTCTTGGCCTGCTTCATCAGGCTCCCGAGGTTGCCCAGGTTGCCCATTCCCTTCACAGCGCCTCCTTCACGATCTTCCCGTCGAACACCTCACACACCAGTCGCGCTTTCTCGAGCAGGGCGTCCCGGGGAAGAAGCTTACGGACGACGTTCTCGTCGAACTGGATCTCTACATGGAACGCGTCTCCGAAGTGCCGGCGCGCTGTTCCGGCAAGGTACTGGAGGTTCTCGCGCTTCTCGAGGCTCTCCTTGTGGAAGGTGTGCTCGGGGTGAAAGGACAACACGAGGCGGGAGCCGTCGATGGACGGGGTCGCCTCGGTCAGGTACGCGGCGATGGCGATGCGGTCCTTCTCAACCTCGCCGAGCATCGCAGTCCAGTGCGCCTCGAGCCCCGGCGGAAGGGTGGGAGCCGCGGCCGGCGCGACGGCGGAAGGGGAGGGAGGGGATGACTTGCTTTCGGCGTCCGGCCTCGTCTCCGCGTGGGCCGCCGCCGGGATCTTCTTCTCCTGGGCGGCGCGGGGGCGGGCGACCGTGGTCGGCTTGACGGCCGGCCGGGTGGACATCTCTGCGACGTCCTCGTGCGTCGAGCGCCGCGACGGGACACCGAGCGACTCGGCGAGGGCGAGGGCCCCGATCTCCAGCCGTACCTGCCGATCGAGGGCGCGGAACAGGTCGGCCTTGACGTCGAGCAGTCCCTGAGCCATGCGCACGGCGGCCGGCGCGTCGGCGCCTGCCTGGAGGATCCGCTCCCGCAGGAGCTGGATGACGTCCGCAAGGAACAGGTCAAGGTCCTTGCCCCGTTCCGTGAGTCCCTCGATCGTCGCGAGAATCGCGCCCCGATCGGCCGTCTCGAGGGCCTTGACGAAAGCTTCTTGGGTGTCCCGACCGGCGAGGCCCAGCATGTCGAGCACGGCGGCCTCGCTGATCGGGCCGGCTTCGTGGCTGGCGGCCTGCTCCAACATGACGAGGGCGTCGCGCATCCCGCCGTTGGCGCGCCGCGCGATGAGGTCGCACGCGCTGTCGTCCAGGGAGATTCCCTCCGACTCGGCGACCCGGCGGAGGTGAGCTTGAATCTTGTCGGCGGGGAGGCGCCGGAACTCGAACGCCTGGCAGCGCGAGACGATCGTCCGCGGCAGCTTGTGCGGCTCCGTCGTCGCAAAGACGAACATCGCGTGGGCCGGCGGCTCTTCGAGCGTCTTGAGGAGGGCGTTGAATGCCTCGTTCGTGAGCATATGGACTTCGTCGATGATGTAGACCTTCATCCGAAGGTCGGCGGGAACGAAGTTCACTTCCTCGCGCAGCTTGCGGATGTGGTCGATGCCACGGTTGGAAGCGCCGTCGATCTCGATGATGTCAAGGGATCGGCTCGCGAGGATGGTGCGGCAGTTGGCGCACGCGTTGCACGGCTCGCCCGACTTCGGTTCGAGGCAGTTGACCGCTCGGGCGAGGATACGGGCGACCGAGGTCTTGCCGACGCCACGCTCTCCCGAGAAGAGGTAGGCGTGGGCGACCTCCTTGGCGGCGACCGCGTTGCGCAGCGTCCGAACCACGTCCTCCTGCCCGACGATCTCGGCGAACGTCTGCGAGCGCCATCGGCGGTACAAGGAGAGATGGGGCGACGATTCCGTCACGAGACAAACCCCCTTCGATCGACTCGGGGAGACTGGATTTGAACCAGCGGCTTCCTGCTCCCAAAGCAGGCGCGCTACCAGGCTGCGCCACTCCCCGCACGTGTTGCGATTATAGGGAGGGCGTTTGGGACGTTCAATCGGCGGTCCGTGGGGAGTCGGCCCGCCGCAGGTCGCGGGACGCCGCCCGCCGGCGAAGTGCGAGGTCGAGGAGGAAGAGCGCGAGCGCTGCGCCGAGCAGAGCGGGGAAGAGGGGCGTCTCACGCTGGGCGCGAGTGGAGCGGACCGGTCGGAGTTCCGCGCCGTCGCCGAGGACTGCCCCTCCGGTCGCTTCGGCCAGCCGGGCGAGCGCAGCACGGTCGACGCCGAACGACTCGTACTCGGGCGAGTAGGGGACCGACAACGGCACCGAGAAGGAGCGCCCTCCTCCGTCCTCCTGGATCCACAGCGCGTACGCGCCCTCCGCGGGGGTCGGGAAGCGGACCTGGTACAGGCCGGGGGCGACCTGCGGCGCGTCGAGGGTTCGCCCGGTCGGCACGAGCGTGGCCCCGAACGTGCGGAAGTCGTCGAAGCCGCCGCCGGGCGCGCGAACGTCGAGCCACACGGTCGTCGTCGACGGACCGACGTCGATCCGGGACGCGACGCCGGAGGTGGCGGTCACGAGGGGCGTCGTGGTGCGGAGGATCTCTTCGAACAGGCGTGGCATTCCGCTCCACGAGAGCCAGTCGCGCGACCAGGTGCCGGACAGGTCGAGGTTCAGCACGGTGACGCTCCCCAGCCCGGTTCGCCACGTGGAGAGGAGCGGGTCGGGGCCGGCCCACAGGAGCGTGGCGGCGGAGCTCCGCGGGTACGTGAGGACGTAGCCCTGGACCGCGGGGATCGCGCCGAGGGCCACGAACGGCCCCGGCGACGCCTCGACGGCCGTGTCCACGTTCACGAACCGGCTTCGGCTCAGGCGTTGCGTGACCTGGACGGTCACTTGGGGAAGGGTCACGAAGTCGGCGGCGTAGTACAAGACGCCCCGGCCGCAGTCGACGAGCTTCTGCAGGAACGGGACGTTCGGGCGGCGGCTGACGGCGATGGCGGACAACGTGATGTCCGTGTGCTCGGTGAGCTTCCGCAGAAGCTGCGGGTAGTCGCGTCCGACCTCGGTCGTCTGGCCGTCCGAGACGAGGAGGATGTGCTTGACGCGCGCGTCGGCGGCGATGAGCTGATCGAGGGCATCGTCGAGCGGGTAGTACACGTCGGTGCCCCCGTACGCGTCTAGCGTGGCGATGGCGCGGTACGCGGCCGTGCCGTCGCCGAGGGGCTGCAGCGGGAATACCCAGTCGTACGCGTCGTAGAAGCCGACGATGCCGACGAGGGTGTCGCTGGGAAGAAGAAGCAGGCTTGCGACCGCGGCCTCCCGAAGCACCCGGATCTTCGCGCGGTCGCCGGCCAACTCCCTCATGCTCGAGGAGCGGTCCAGGAGGTAGACGATGGCCATGCTCGGCGACCGGCCCTTCTCCGGGACCGAAAACGAGACCGGGAGGAGCGAGTCGATCGGTCCGGCCTCGAAGCCGCGAACCTCGCGGTCACCCTGGACGACCAGCAGGCCGCCACCGAGGCTCCGCACGTACTGCGTGAGGTCCTCGACCTGCCGGCCCGTGAGGTCCTGGAGCGGCTGGCCGGCGTAGACCACCTGGCGGTAGTCGGAGAGGGAGGCGAGCGGCGGCACGGCGTCCGCCCGAACGAAGTCGACGTGGATGGACTGAAGGAGCTCCGGGAGGGCCGAGTCGCCGCGAACGTCGACCAGAAGGACGGACGGGTGGTCCACCGTCCGGAGAACGAGGGAGCGGGCGTCGTTCTCGGGGATGGCGTCTCCTTCTCGTTTGGCGACAACACGGTACTCGTAGAACCCCGGCTCGGGCGTGGCATCCGAGAACGTGAACGAGTCGATCGAGCCGGACAGCGTGACGTCTCGAGCCTCGACGAGCTGGCCGCCGCGGTACAAGGCAAGCGTCGCCGGGCCGGGCGCGTCACTCGCGACGTCGGCGACGAACGCAGCCGAACGACCCACGGAGACCTCTCGCGGTCCGTCGAATCCGGACAAGCGAACGTCGTTCGCGCGAGGGCCGCCGACGGGGAGAACGCTGACCGGGATCGAGGCGAGCTGGGCCGCCGCCACGGCCGGAATCGGGTCCGACGAGAAGCGGCCGTCGCTCAGGACGACGAGCTGGTTGGCGCTCTCCGGAGGCAGGAGAGAGAGCCCCAGCCGGACCGCGCCGACGAGATCGGATCCGGTCGGGTCGGGAAGCGCAGAGGAGAGCACCGGCCTCGCGCCGAGCGGCGCATCGACTTCGGAGGTGCGTCCGAAGCTGACGACGCCGTAGCTCCAATCGGCGTGAGCGGCGATGACGGCGTCGATCGCTTCGCGCACCTCGCGCTCTGCGGCCGTGCGGACGACGCTGGCCGAGCGGTCGACGAGGAAGATCACGTTGTTCCGGGGATCGCGCACGGAGAGGCGCGGATCCGTGAGGGCGAGGACGATGAGCACCAGAGCCGCATATCGGAGTACGTCGCGTCTCGCCGCGCCACGGCGCAGGAGAACCAGCGCGAGAGCGAGCACGGGAACGGCGGCCAGGGCGACGGGAACGGCGAGGCGGATCAACCGGACCTCCTCGACGCGAGCGCGATGCGGCGGGCCAGGGCGAGCTCGAGGACGAGGAGCGCGCAGGCGCACCCTGCGAGGACCGGCCACAGCGCCGTGGTCGACGGCGACGCATCGTCGGGCCTCGCGAGGGAGACATCGGTCGACGCCGCGGGGCCCGTGGTCGCGGAGAGAGATTCGCTCGGATCGACGTTGACCGAGAGGGGGTAGCGATCCTCGCCGACGGCGAGCGTGTACTCCCCGGGCCGATCGGGAAAGAAGGCCCGTTGCCCGTCGGCGAGGGGGACCGGCTGCCCGTCGGGCGCGAAGACGCTCGCCGTCGCCCCGGAGCGGTCGAGGAGCACGGGGTCCCCCACGTGGACCCACTCCGGGACGAGGCCCGGATCTGCGCGCACGAGGGACGACACGAACGCGCGCACGAGCAGGGGAAAGTCCACGGTGATCGGGAGGTTGGTGGCGAGAAGGTCGGCGGTGAGAAGGAGAATGGACCGGTCCGGATCGGGGATCTCGACGAGGAGCGGGCTCCCCCCGACGCCGAGCAGGGTCCGGGACGGCACGGAGATCGCGACGCTGGGAAGGCTCTCGACGAAGATGTCCTCGGCTCGAATGCCCGCGAGGAGCGGGTGGTCGGGGATCCATATCGAGGCGGTGCCGCGGGATGTCCCCGCCGCGCCGATCGACACGACGCCGTCGACGGTCGAGTGGACGAGGAGCGCGTGCCCCGAAGGGAGGGCGGGGAGGACGGCGTCGTAGGCCACCGTGAGGTCCGCCGGCTCGCCGTCTCCGACGTGAGCCACCGGGAGCACGGACGCGAGCGCGGCGGACAGGAAGCGGTTCTCCGCTCCAACCCACCGAACGCGCAGGACGACCGACCGCTCGAGCGAGAAGTGGCGCACGTTGTCGGCGGCGAAGTCGTCGGCCGCATCAATCGCGGCCATGAAGCGGGTTCCCCGCGATCCAGGGAACGGGACCACGTAGCGCGTCGTCTCGCCGGGCTCAAGGAACGCATCCAGGGTGGTCCGGCGGAACTCGTCCCCGATCTGGAGGCTCGGGGCCTGGAACTCCCTCGTGCCGTTTCGAAGCTCGACGAACGCGCTCACTCCCGTTCCGTCTGGGTTCGGGCGCACCGTGAACGCCGTGATCGCGAGGTTCTCCCCGCCGGAGACGAGGGTCGTCTCTACCGGGAACGGCGCCGCGTCGACGGGGTGGTCGGTGTAGAGAATGATCCGCTGAAAGCGTGACGGGCCGCCGATCGCGGAGATGGCGCGCGCGAGGGCGTCGGCGGCCCCGTCGCCGCTCCAGGTGGGAGACGACGCGGAGAGCGTCGATCGCGCGTCGGCAGGCCGCGACCCCTCCCGCGCCAGGACGACGGGGTTGTTCGACCACTGGACCACCGCGACCGTATGGGTCGACACGCGCGCGAGGAGGTCCAAGGCAAGGCCGACGGCTGCGTCGTAGCGCGTGTGGTCGCCGTCCACGGTCGTTCGCATGCTGGCGCTGCCGTCGATGACGATGGCCAGGCTGGCCACGCCGAGGCGGCGGGTCGTCCACGCCGGCTGCGCGAGCGCGAGGGCGAAGACGAGCACGCAGGCGAGCTGGAGCAACAGGAGAGGATCCAAGAGGAATCGGAGGTTTCGAGTTCGCCCCGTCGGGGAGTCGCGCAACTCCTTCCACAGGAAGAGGGCGCCGACATCGCGGCGGCGCTGTCGCGTTCGAAGGACTGCGAACAGGACCACCAGGAGCCACGTCGAGAGGAGCGCCAAGGCGGCCGGATGGAGGAAGCTCACTCGAGGATGCCTCCCGCACGGAGGTCCTGATGGATCAGCGTCTCCAGCGGGCGGTTCGTGGGAGCCACGAACAACGGGACGCCGTGCTGCAGGAAGGCGCTCCGAAGCGACGCTTGGAAGGCCTTGAACCCTTTCCGGTAGGCGTCGAGGGTGGCCGAGCCCACGGCGAGGTGGACCCGCTCGGAGGTCTCCACATCGACGAAGTGGACTGGTCCGGCGATCTCGGGATCGATGTCCTCGGGGTCAAGGATCTGAATAGCGACCGCTTCGTCGCCGCGGTGACGGAGGCGCGCGAGCGGGTCGCGCAGATCGTCGGTCGAGAGGAAATCGCTGACGAGGACCACCAGGCCTGACTCCCGCGTCTGCGACAGGAAGCCGGTTACGCCTGCGGCAAGCGACGTCCGGCCGCCCGGGTCGACGGCCGACAGGAGACGGAGAATCGAGCTGAATTGACTCATGCCCTGGCGCGGCGGAGCCGAGTCCAGCGGACGGTCGGAGAACGGGAACACCCCGACGCGGTCGAGGCTGCGCAGAGCGAGGTACGACAGCGCGAGCACGAGCTGGGCGCCGTAGTGAGCCTTCTGGGGGACGCCGAGCCTCATCGACCCGCTGACGTCGAGGAGGAAGTAGACCGGAACGTCCACCTCCTGGACGAACGTCTTGACGAGAAGCCGATCAAGTCGACCGTACAGGTTCCAGTCGACGTAGCGGAAGTCGTCTCCGGGGACGTACTCGCGATAGTCGGCGAACTCGACGCTCATCCCGGCTCGGGGCGACGCGTGCGATCCCGAGAAGCGGCCGGCCTGGCGACGCCGCGAGGCGAAACGAAGGTTCGCCCACCGCTCGAGGAACCCGTGGTCGATCAGCTGCTGCATCAGGCCACCGGCACCTTCCGCCAGACCTCGGCGAGGATGCCGGACGGGGTGATCCCCTCGGCCTCGCCGCGGAAGTTCAGGATGATCCGGTGCTGAAGCGCGGGAAGGAAGGCGGCCTGGATGTCGGCGGGGCGGACGTGGACCTCACCCGAGAGGAACGCATGCGCCTTCGCGGCGCGGACCAGGGCAATGGCGGCGCGGGGACTGGCTCCGTACTCGACGTAGTTGCGGGCCATGTCCGGAGCGTCGGCGCTGTCGGGATGCGTAGCGAGGACGAGGCGCCCGACGTAGAGCCGCAGCCCCTCCGCGATGGGAATCCGGTGAACCACGGAGCGCGCCGCGAGGACGTCGGCGGCGGATGCGACAGGCGACGGGAACGCGATCGACTCCGACTCGGTGTTGAGGGCCGTGATCCGCACTAGTTCGTCGAGCGACGGGAACGGGAGGTTGACCTTGAGGAGGAACCGGTCGACCTGGGCCTCCGGCAGGGGGTACGTTCCCTGCATCTCGATGGGGTTCTGGGTTGCGAGCACGATGAACGGCTCGTCCAGGGGGTACGTTGTGCCTCCGATCGACACGGTTCGCTCTTCCATGGCCTCGAGGAGGGCGGACTGGGTCTTCGGCGTCGCGCGGTTCACCTCATCCGCGAGGACGATGTGCGCGAAGATCGGGCCGCGAGAGAACTCGAACCGCCGCTGTCCGTCGCGATCGCCGATGATGTTCGTGCCAAGGATGTCGGCCGGCATCAAGTCGGGGGTGAACTGGATTCGCGAGAAGCGAAGCCCCAGCGCGTGCGCGAGGGTCCGGACGAGGAGCGTCTTCCCAAGTCCGGGGACCCCTTCGAGGAGCACGTTTCCGCGGCACAACAGCGCGATGAGCGTCGACCGCACGACGGCCTCCTGGCCGACGATGACCTGTGCGACCGCTCGCTCGAGACGCCCGAAGGTCTCGAACGCCTCCTCGAGTCTGACTTCCGTGGTCATGGGTTTTCCTCCGTGATTCGTTCGAAGTACGTGCGAACGGCGTCGACGGCGCCGTCCGGGATGCTGCGCCCCGACAAGACCGACTCTATCCGATCGAAGCGGAAGGTCGCCTCGTCCCGAAGGCCGCCTTCGGCCGACGAGGTCTCGACCGGCACCCCCAGCGTCAGATACTCGGAGTACTCGCCGCTCGCCCCGAGGACGGAAGGTGGGGAGACGGGGATGACGCCCGTTTCGGAGGCGTCGAAGACCGGCGGAGGCTCCTCGTCCCCCGGGGATGCCTGGGGTTCGGTGCTGTCACCTAGCGTTCCCGCTCCCGGGCGCTCCGGATGGACGGTCGTAGGCGCGGTGGGCGTCGACGCGGACCCGGGTGTCTCCGGCTCCGTTGGGAGGGGCGCATCCGGAGCTAGGTGCGACGTCGTGGTCGCGTCGTCGTCGATCTCGTTCGGAACCGGCTCGGCGAGAAGCTGGCGGACCATCTGCCGGAGGACGTCGAGGTCCGAGGCGGCGACCGCGTCGTCGACCGCCTTCTGGCGCTCGGGGGCAGTCGCGGCCACGTAGTTCCGCAGAGTCTCCGTCTCGGACGCGCCAAGCGGACTCGAGTCCCGCTCCAGCCGCTCGCTCAGGCGCTCCAGGTCGCGGCGCCACTCCGACACCTCACCCTCACTTTCGGGGCCGCTTGCCGACGAAACGCCCGGCGTGCCGCTCGACGTCCGCAGCTCGGCGAGGATGTCCCGCAGAGCTCCTGACCGCACAGGGAGCGGCGTTCCGGGCGGGGACAGCGCGGCCGCCTCGTCGGGCGAGGAGCCATCCTGCGGCTGGGAAGCGCGGTCCGCCTCGGCGACGGAGGCCGGAGCTGCGGGCGCGCTGACCTCGGACAGCGCGGGATTCTCTGCGGGCGTCGCGGCGGCGAGAGGGACGAGGGTCAGCCCCAGGGCCACCAGCGCGGCGCCTCCGAGCGCGCAGGGAAGGGAACGGCGGCTCTGAGGGACTCCCTTCCGCCATTTCGGGGCACGGCGAGCAACGTCTTCCGAGATCCGCGCGGCGAACGCCGCGGGGGCGGGGCGACGGGTAAGTTCGTAGAGCGAGCTGAGGCGTGCCTCGAGCCCGAGCCGCTGGTCGACGGCAAGCAGTAGCTCGGCAAGTGGCGGGCGGGGGCGGTGGCCGAGGGCGTAGCCGACGGCGGCAGCTCCCGCTGGAAGGCCCAAGAGCAGCATACGGGCCGTTGCCGCCGAGGCGGGTGCCCACAACGTGGCGGCGACGACCCCGGCGAAGGCGAGGGCCGCGGTCACGACCCACGCTAAAGCGGCCCACGAGGCTCCGCGGGCGGCGCGGGCGTGGCGCAGCAGTCGGGCGAAGAGGTCAGGGACGGAGAGCATGCTCCTCCGTGGCAACGCGGCGGCGCGCCGAGACGAACAGCACGGCTCCAAGAACGAAGGGCACCAGGAAGGAGAACGCGAGCTGCCCCGCCGACGCCTCGCCCGCAAGCAGGGTCCACAAGGCTACCGCGGGGCTCACGAGCGCGGCCACTCGGAACGTTCCGGGGGCGAACTCGAACAGAAGCGGGACCAGGTAGTAGGCGGACGCGACAAAGAGAAGCGAGAAGAGCGGGGAGCGGGCAAGGCGGAAGCACCGCGCGCTGACCCGAAACGCGACGACCGCGAAAGCCACGTTGACCAAGCCGACGTATCCCCAAGCCATCCACAGGAGGCCCGCGTGGCGAGCGGGGACTAGCACCGTACAGACGGCGACGTGGGGAAGCACGAGGGCCTGGACGAAGCCAATCTGCAAGGGCAGAGAGGAAAGCTGCCTTCGTCGGACCCTCGGGAGCGGCTCGACGGCCGCGCCGCGGTTCAGCGCATGCACCGCGCCGAGTAGAGCGAGGGCGAAGAACAGGGCGACGGGGGTCGGACTCCACGGGAACGCGAAGAAGTCGGCGACGCGCCCCGCCCACGGCATGGAGAGGACGAGAGCGAGGCCCGTTCCGATCAGCAGGGCGAGCGCGGCGGCGTATCCACCGCGATCGAAGAAGAGCGGGAAGGCCTTCACGATCGTTCTCCTTCCGTGATGCAGATTCGAACGAGGCTCACTTTTGCGGGCATATCCTCGCCGGGAGAGACGTCGGACGACTCCTCGTACGTGAGAAGCCACGTTCCTGCGGAGGTCAGGAGCCAATCGGCGACGTTGGCATACAGGAGGGCCTCCTCTCGGGTCATCGCCGACGCGCTGACCCGGCGCAGGTCGCTCGATGCGAAGGCGTCGCGAGGGCGGCCGTCGGCGAGGGGGACCTCGTAGAAGAAGCCGTCGAGAAAGAGGAGGGCGGCCGCAGTCTCTCGGGCCTGCAGATTCTCGATTCGGAAGGTCCGGTCGTCCTCCGACGCGAACAGGTGCCACTCCGCCTCTTCGGTGCCGCACGTGCGGAGGAAGCGGCGGGTCCGCGTGGGGAGCGCCAACGCCGTCTGGGTCAGGTCGCTGCTGATCCCGTACCGGCTGCGTTGGGTGACCCACACATCCGCCTGGATCGGGAACTGGCGCTTGTCGTGGTCGATTGCGACCGACGTGGATTCGAGCGAGAAGAAGGCGTACGAATCCATCCTCGCTACGAACGAGGTATTAACGTAGAATGACGTCTTTATGCTATATTGGTAGGCGACGCTCCCGATCCTGTTTACATAGAATCCGGACGCAACCGCGACGACGACTCCAGTCAGGAGGAGGAGGCACGGGAGTACGAAGCGGCCGCGGGCGGCATTGCGGTGGAAGGCGACGAAGCCGAGAAGGACGGCGAGGACGACGGCCGGGGCAAACGCGTAGAGAGGCCGGACGACGCGGCTGTTGTTGAGCGACTCCTGGGTGAGGCGATCCACGGTCACGAGGCGGCGGGCCGACGGGATGCGGGCGGAAATGCGCTCGAGATCGGCGGTCGTCACGTCGCGTAGGCGCGTCGTGACGAGCGAGACGTGGCCGGCGCCGTGCTGAATCCTGACGAGTAGAGGCTCCCCGTCCCTGCTCAGGAGGACTTGGGCCCCCGTGCGAGGCGTCCCCGTCAGGAGAAAGGAGCCGGGCGACAACTCGCGCAGGGTGGGGGAGGAGAGCGGAAGAAGGGCTCGCGCAGCGGGGGAGTCCCACTGGTAGAAATCTGAGCCGGAGAAGAGGACAAGCGACCCTCCGGAGACCACCCACTGACCGAGGGCCTCCCACACCGCCTGGTCGAAGAGCGGGGCGGTGAGCCAGACGCTGCGGGCCGGCTCGTAGGCCCACCAATCGCTCGGGAGCTCGGAAGGGGACAGGATCGACTCGCTTCCGTCGAGGGAGCATGCCTCGCCCGCCACGACGACGAAGGGTAGCCCTCGGCCCGCCTGCCGCACGTTCTGGGTGGTGGATGCGATCACCTCGCCGTCGGGGCCGAGGAGCTGGATGAGAGCCGGGAGAAGCAGGTCGTAGGCGGGAAGAGCTGCTTCATAGATGCCGTTGTCCAAGGCCCCGCGGGCCATCTCATGGCTGAGTGGGAGCGGGTTCGCCGGGTCGGAGCCGGCGAACTGCTTGACGACGATCCGGCCGTCCACCGGCGCCGAGAGGCCGGCGATCTCGACCCGGATCGGAGCGTAGCGGAAGCGGATCAGTTGACCGTCGAACCCGAACTGGGAGGTCACGGTGGCTGCGCCGCAGGCGGGAAGCGCGAGAGAGAGAAGCAGGAACGCAGTCGCGACCGTCCCCGCGCCCCGCCTCGAGAAAGAACGAACCACCATGCCTCTCACCGCTCCCATCATAGGTCATCGTACGGTGAGAGGGGACCGACGCATTATCCGGCAAGTGATCGCGGCCCACAAGAGGGGCTCGGCACGGCGCCTACTGCGGCAGGTTCTCCACGGCGACGAGGGCGTC
>CAZWQN010000004.1:0-36957 GCA_964635895.1 uncultured Thermotogae bacterium
TGGTCGCACCACGCGTTGCTCCTCCGAACACACGGACCCGAGGGTTCTGGCGCAGCGCCAGGGTCGCGTTCTCCCCAGCGCTCGCTGTACCGCTGCCTGCAAAAACCGCAACCGGCGTCGAGGAATTCCGGAGCGCGTACCGGTGCTCGCCAAGGTCGTAGAGCACCGACTCGGGCTGCAGGCCTCCGGAGCTGGCCGCCGCTTTCAGGAATACACCGTCGCGGAAGAGGAGCCAACCGACGATCTGGGGAGCGCCGTCCGCTGCAGGGATCGCGTGACCGTACAACCGACCTTCGACTAGGAAGGGATGGAACCCGATCCATCGGGCGGCTCCGTATCCGCCGACGTCGGCGCGCAGGTCGACGATCCACCCTCGCGGTTGTTCGGCATCGAGCACCCGAACGAGACGTACAAGTGCGTACCCCATCTCTGCGATCGGCTCCTCTGCGCCGAGCATCCGGGCGGAGGAGTCGGGGGGGATCGCGATGTACGCGAACCCTTCCTCGAGGATCCGAGCGTTCATACCGTAGGGATTCTCTGGCCCTCGCCCGGGGTGTGAGGCGTGCGCCCGTCGGCCCACGCGGCCTGGTTCTCTTCCACGATTCCGGGCAGGACCAGCTCGGAGTGAACGTCGCAGTGCCCTTCGAGAAGCTCGAACATCCGCCGAAAGACCTCGAGGCATTCCGACTCGGTTCCGAGGTTGTACGGCCTGGCGGTCTTCTCGACCTAGGCTCGAAACACGTCCCAGTCGATCTCGTAGCGGAGGATGGAGTTCTCCTCGAAGAGGTGCACGATGTGGTCATCCCAGTCGATCGAGGTCTGCTCCGCACTTCCGAGGATGCCCGATAGGACCACGACGACAAGGACGACGCCCATACGAACCGTCGAGCGCATGCCGTTCTCCTCCCGACACCTGAGGTATCCCATTGCAGAAGCAACGACGAGGAAACCATACGCCAAGGGGAAGACCTACGAAGCGGGAACAGACGGTCGCGTCTCGCCAGGTGGTGGGCGATCTCCCTGTCGCGCGGGCTGCGCTGCGGGCGCCGCGGGAGCATCTACCGAGTCCCAGTGACGTCCTCCGGTCGGCGGCGGATCATCCAGCGATCCCCCACCTCGATCGTTCGGAAACCGCCGTACTCGCTGTACAGGCTCTGAGCGTCTCGCGTCGCAAGGATCATCAGTCGAAGATCGCGGAGCGCCGGGTGCTCCACGACGGCCTGGATGAGTTGTTTCCCCAGCCCGAGGCCGCGGTGGGATTCGAGGACGAACACGTCGCAAAGCCAGGCGAACGTCACGTAGTCGGTGACGACGCGGGCGAACCCGACCTGGGCAGGCCCATCGTACGCCCCAAAGCAGAGGGAGTTCTCGACCGATGCCCGAACCTGTTCCATCGAACGTCCCTGGGCCCAGTACGAGAATCGGCACAAGAAGCCATGAATGCGCTCGATGTCGAGGCGTGCCTTGTCGGTGCTGATCTCACAGTCTCTGTCCGGTCTCTTCGTCATGGGCTCTCTTGGGGATGACGAACGCTGAGAACTGTACATGACTCAAGGCGGAACGGAGAACCCCATGCCCTGGCTCTCCCATGGGTGGAAACGCTGTGAGCTTGCACATCCTATATAGATGACTTTGTTTCCCGTAGTTTCCTGCGCGAAATAGACTACAATGCGAGCGCGGATGGGCGGGGTCGGAAAGGAGAGTGACGAGGGCTTCTACGGCTTAGCTGCAGACCGGGCGGGGCCGTCGTAGAAGAGCTGCGGCGTGGGCAAAGACCGGCGAGTGCAGGACGCGGATCCTCTGTCGGAGACGATCCTTCGACTGAGCCAGTGCACGGGCGTCGATGACATCTGTGAGCTCGCTGCTTCGGCCGTCTACAACCTTCTTCCGAAGGCCTACGTGATCGTGACGCTGTACGACTCCGAGGTTGGCGCCATTCGATGGCGTTGCGACCGCGGCCTCGGTCCTCACGAGGACTTCTTCAACCGCTTGGTCGGCTCGAACCGCACCGAGAGGACCTTCGACCACTCCGCGGCGACGGGGGGAGCCGCTGCGGACGCCAGCGGACGGCTCATCGCCTACCCAGGCGGCCTGTTCGAGCTTCTGGGGGGGACGGTTCCGGAGCCGGTCTGCACCCTGCTTCGCCGGACGCTTGGCGTCGGCTCGGTGTACCACGTCGCGTTCTCTCTCGACGGCAAGCCCATCGGAGGCGTCACTCTGCTCCTGCGACGTGGCGCTCTACTGAGTCACGCCTCGATCATTGAGGGAATCGCGCGCCACGCCTCGGTCGAGATCCTTCGGCTGACCGCGCAGGTCGAGGTGCGCCAGATCGCGAGCCGGCTGGCCCTGGCGACCGAGTCGGCGCGGATCGGAGTCTGGGATCTCGACCTCGTCCACGATCGGCTCACCTGGGACTCGCGGATGTTCGCGTTGTACGGAGTCTCTCCCGCCGGGTTCGCGGGGTCGTACGAGACCTGGCGGCAGGCTCTTCATCCGGACGATGTCCCAGCCGCAGAGGAAGCCATTCAGGCCGCGATTCACGGCGAGAGGGGGTATCACACGCACTTCCGAACGGTCTGGCCGAACGGCGACGTGCGCCACATCGAAGCCCACGCTGTGGTCCTTCACGGCGAGAACGGAGTCCCCGAGCGCATGATCGGGGTCAACTGGGATGTGACCGATCGAATGTTGGCGGAAGAGCGGCTGAGAGCCCGATTGGAAGGGACGGTTCGGGCGGTGTCGGCGCTGACCGACCTACGGGATCCGTACACGGCCGGTCACCAACACAAGGTCACGCGGTTGGCCTGCGCGACGGCGGAGGCGTTGGGCTTTTCCCCCGACCGTCTGGAGGGGCTGCGCGTGGCCTCCCTGTTGCACGACATCGGCAAGATGTCGGTTCCCGCGGAGATTCTTGCCAAGCCGAGCCAGTTGACGCCGGCCGAGTTCGGGCTGATTCAGGCTCACCCCCGCGCGGCGTACGACGTTCTTCGAAGCATTGACTTCCCGTGGCCGGTGGCGGACATCGTCCTTCAGCACCACGAGTGCCTCGACGGCTCGGGGTACCCACAGGGCCTGTGCGGCGACGCCATTCTCCTCGAGGCCCGGATCCTCGCGGTGGCCGACGTAGTCGAGGCGATGTGCTCTCACCGTCCGTATCGGCCCGCGGTCGGACTTCCGGCGGCGCTCCAGGAGCTGCAAGCGAATCGGGGCGTTCTCTACGACCCGGACGTTGTCGACGCGTGCATCGGAGTCTTCTCGCGAGGAGGGTTTGCCTTCGGACCGTAGTCTTGCGGCCAGGGTCCACGGCGCTCGTGACGATTCCTGCGTGCCGAGCGGCGTGGAGCCGGCGCTCGACTACAATGCGGGCATGACGACCAAGCGATCGCACGTACGAAGGTCGGCGGGAAGGATGGGACGGCCGTCGGCGTGGCTTGGGTTTCTCTTAATCTCTGTGGCTGCGTTTCCGGCGAGCGGGACGGACGGACCGCTTCCCTCCGAGAACGTCTGGACGCGGGTTCGTCCGACAGCCGTGTGGTGCGGCGACCGCAACTCCACGGTCACGATCGAGGCACACATCGTCGGACGCGACGATGTGGCGGCGGCGCGCGTGGTCGGCCCAAACGAGGTCTTCGAGCTGCACGACGACGGCACCCACGGTGACGTCACAGCCGGGGACGGTGTGTTCACCGCCGCGGACGTTCGTCCATACTGCAGCAGCCGCTTCTCGCTTCGGTACGGGAGTGCCGTTGGGACATGGTACGGGACACTTGAGGTCACGCTCGCGAGTGGACAACGGCTCCTCGACGGGAAGTTCCTGCGCATCGGGCTCGTGCATCCGCGCTACGGCAACGCCTTTCGCCTCGAGAGCTACGGCGACGGCCTCTCCGCCACCGCGTACGCTTTCTTTATTGAAGACATCGACCGGGCCCTGTTCGACGGGTACCCTGTCTCCTCGACGATGCCCGAAGTCGCGGCGCGAGAGGCGGTGCGAAGGTTGTACCGCGTCTTCCCCGATGCGTTCGACCTCGCCCTCGTGGTGCCCTCGATGCCGATCTTCGAAACCCTCGACCTCGGAGAGGTCGCGTCGTTGTCGCTGCGCGTAGCGAATAACGTCGAGCACATCGGCCTTCCCATCTTCGACCGTGGGGCCGAGTACGGGTCCGGCGGCCTCTTGCAGGGTGTCGTCTACCACTCGTTTGGCGGGCTCGATCTGGTCGACGTCGAAATCGCAGGTCTTTGGGGAGCTGACATCGGGGCGGCCGTGGGGGTGTCGGAAGAGGTTGGCGAGGGTCACTACCTGTGGAGTCCCCTCTCTGACGTCGGTGGGCAGCTCGCGTCCTACTACACCTCGGACGACGGCCTCATCGGGCGCTTCGAAGCGAACTCGGACGGAACGTGGCGGTTCGTCACGGCGGTGGAGAATGTTCGCTACGCGCCGCTCGAGCTCTACACGATGGGGCTCTTGAAGGCGGAGGAGGTTCCTCCCGTGCACGTGCTCGTCGATCCCGACCTTACGGATCCGCTGTCGGTCATCCCAGCCTCCGCGGTCACGGTGACCATCGACGATCTTGTCACGGCCCACGGCGGGGCCCGAACGTACTTGGCGAGCCAAGGGCCGGTGGAGTTCTCGGTCGCGTTCATCGTGGTGGGCGATGAGCCGTTCACGTCGGCCGAGTACGCCTACTTCTCGCTTCTGTCGTACGAGCTGACGACCAAGGCGGCGCCGTCGCCGTCGGACTACTACGCGCCGTTCTACTGGGCGACCGGGGGGCGAGCGACGCTCAAGGTGTCCCTTCCGGTGAACTTCCCTGGCCCCCTGGGACCGTAAGGGGCTGCCCCGTCGCCGTGAGGCGTGACTCGCTCGAGAGCAAGAGCTGTTCGTCCAGGAAGGAGAGCCGTGGCGGATATCGGGATCAGATCCGATGCTGTCGTCAGCCTGCGCGAGGTGACCGCGGAGACCGTCGGCGCCATTTGCAGGCTGAGCGACACGCTCTTCGAACCTCAGAAGAAGATGGTCGCAGCGAATGCCGTGTCGATCGCCCAAGCGCACTTCGAGCCGAAGGCGTGGTTTCGGGCAGTCTACGCCGATGAGACGCCGATCGGGTTCGTCATGCTCTACGACGATCCCGACAAGCCGAACGGCTATCTCTGGCGGCTCATGATCGGCGGACCGTACCAGAAGAAAGGATTCGGACGGAAGGCGATGAACCTGATCCTGGATCGGGCTCGCTCACGTCCGAACGCCACCGAGATCACGCTCTCCTACGTGCCGATCGAAGGGAGCCCCGAGCCCTTCTACTGCCAGATGGGCTTCGAGCCGACGGGAACGATGGACGACCGCGAAGTCGTCATGCGCCGGTCCCTCTGAAGGGCAGGCCAGGTCTCCTACGGTGACTCTCTCGTCCGGGCGCTGATCCAGGCCTCGAGGTCGGCGAGCGCGGTCTCATCGAGGGGACCGAGGACCTGCAGCACCTGACGCAGGTGTTGCTCGGACTCGGATAACGGAGCGAGCAGAACGAGCCCCGCGACCTCGGGCCGAGCCTGAGCGACGGCGGTCCCCGTCGCGGCGCTCTCTCCGTACGCTACGATCGTGATCCCCTTTCCGGCGGCTTCCGGCTGCTCGAGCAGGACGTCGAGGGCCCCGAGAGCGACCGCAAGATCGTCTTCGGGCGCGGTGCCCACCGGCGCCGAGTCAAGTCGCAGGACGACGCATCCGCGGGCGGCGAGGTACTCGGCGACCTGCGGGAGAGGGTCTGCCGCGGCATCGGCGCCCGGAATGAGAAGCGCCGCTCTCTGGGCGTTCTCGGAAGCGGCGAGCAGGGCTCGTCGGCCGGATGGGAGTGTGATCTCCCGCTCCGTGAAGGCGCTCGTCACGGCGGGAGCCTCGGTTGGGGCGCCTTCTGCTTCGCGCAGAGACAGGGCGGCCACGGCCTCCGTCAAGGCATCGATCTTGCCCAATCGCTCGGAGACGTCCGCGAATCCAGCGGCCGTCACGGCCTCGATCCCTGCCAGGCGTTCCTCGCCCTGGGTCGCCTGCATGGTCTCCGCGGCGGACAGGCTGTCGAGCGTTGTTTGAACCGCCCTCATGGTCGACGCTTGCTGATCGGCGAGTCGTTGCGTCTGCTCGACCAAGCCCGCCACGTCCCGGTTCAAGGCGCTTCGCTGGACGAGCGCGTGGATGGAGAAGGCGATGAGAGCGACGCCGACTGCGAGGGCGGCAACCACAAGCAGACGGGTCGATCGCTCCAATCGGGTTTCCGCCTTGACCTTGGCGATGACCTCGCGCTCGGCGGCCGAGAGGTGCCTTCGTTTCCCGATCGTCAGGCGGGCGTGTCGCGCGTCGCGTACCACCCTTTCAACTCGCTTCTTCTCATCGAGTCGCTGCCGCTGGGCCGGGGTCAGGCAGGCTACGGCCTGCGTCTTGGCCGACAGATTCAGCCGGCCGGTCTGCTTGGCTGATCCCCTGGCGGGAGATGTGGTGTGTTCCGCGTTCAACGGGGATGCCGACGGCTCCCTGGGGGAGCTGTCCTCGACTCGGCTGTGGTCCTCCATCCGTTGTGACTGCCCCTGGGTGAGGGAAGCCTGCTCCTGCTCGCGTGCATCGGAGACGGTATCGTTTGTAGTCATCGTGGTCCGTGTAACCTAGT
Source organism: uncultured Thermotogae bacterium (assembly GCA_964635895.1). GTDB lineage: Bacteria > Bipolaricaulota > Bipolaricaulia > UBA7950 > UBA9294 > JAPLGD01. The sequence continues at coordinate 6,648 of CAZWQN010000004.1, forward strand.
TACGATAGTGTGGAAAGCGGGCCAATGCAACGTTGGGGGGTGCGCCGCTGTACCCAAGGGCGCTTCGATAGATGATTGCCGTGCGGCGTCGCCCAGCCAGCGCGCGGGTCCCGCGCGTTACCCTTGACACTTGGCCCTCCGAAAACGTATCTTAACGGTAACGTGTCGTCTCCGGACGGCGCGTTTCCTTTTCAACCCACCTCACCGGTCGCCATCTCCGCGTCATCCCGTCGAGATTGCCCCCGCTGTCGTTCGACCTCGGGCCGAGCCGAGCGGCAGGCCGCAAGGTCACGCAGGCCGAGACCGGGTATCCTCGGGGGCGCAGCCGCGACATTCGGCGGCCCGGGCTCGCCGAGAAGGAGACCGATATGCTGAACGAAGTCCAAGAGGCCTTGGAAAAGATCCGGCCGATGCTGCGTGCCGACGGCGGCGACGTGGAACTCGTCGAGGTCACCCCTGACGGCGTGGTTCGAGTCCGCCTTGAAGGAGCCTGCCACGGCTGTGTGATGTCGCGCATGACGCTCAAGGACGGGATCGAGCGGGTCATCAAGGAACAGGTCCCCGGCGTCACCGAGGTCGAAGCCGTCTAGTCTTGAAGCGATCGGCTCCCGGCGCCCTCCGACGCGGGCCGCTCTAGACCGCCGAAGGCCGTTCATCCGCCGCCGCCTCGAGGGAGCGAAGAACCTCTGCCGCTTCCTGCTTGAGCGCCGCCGTGTTCGCAAGCGTGTGCACTGCGGAAAGATGCTCGCGCTTCCACTGCAGGTGGTCCTCGCCGGCCGCCATGACGTGGTGGGCAGCCAGCGCGTCGACGTCCGGGAACTGCATCCGACACAGCGCACACGTTTGTGCCAGGGGGCGGGGCTGCCACCCGGCAAGCGATCGGCCGAGGGAGGCCGCCTCTTCGAGCTTGGCCGGCAGGTCCGCAACCGGCCCCTTCGCGGCGTGGTGGCGGATGACATCCAGCCTCATGCCGCACCACTGCGTGATCGATTCGAACATCCGCACCACCAGATCGACCCCGTAGGGATCCTCGGCGATGTAGGACAGGATCACGACCAGTCGCTTCTTGGCGAAGTTGTGATGGGCGTCGTAGATGAGGAATGGGTGCATTCGATCGATGAACGCCTTCATCTGTGCACACAGGTGCCACCAATAGATCGGCGAGGCGAAGACGATAAGGTCGGCTGCGCGGAACGCGGGCGCGATCTCGCGGAATCCATCCTCGACGACGCACCCCGCGAACGGAGGACGAAAGCAGGAGTTGCAGCCGCGGCACGGCCCGACGGGCGTCTCATCGAGCGAAAACTCGGTGATCTCTCGCTCGCCGGCGTCGCGCAAGCCGCGGACGAACGCATCCGCGAGCGTCGCCGTGTTCCCGTCTTTCTTTGGGCTGGCCTTGAGAATGAGGGTCTTCACGCGGTACCTCCTCCCGGACGGAGCGTTGTTCGGAACAACAACAACGTCGCACAGGGACGTATCGCCATCGTCTCGACGTTCCTCGTGCAACTCACGCCGGCTAAGAAGGGAGGTTGAGAAAGAGAAGGCCACCGTCCAGGACGAGGGCGGTGGCCGGCTGGGGGTAGCGGCTGGAGGGCTGAGCTACGCCTGGCCCAACTTCAGCTCCAGAACGCGAATCAGCTCCTCGAGAATCGGGAGCCCGCCTTCGCGTTCGGACGGGGCTTCCATTCTCCAGAACCCGACTGCGTTTCCTGTTTGTCTCTGGATGAAGCGCATGAGAGGACCTTGCCCGCTGCGAGTTCCGCTGGGCGACGAAGTTGACGGCGCGGTTTCGGCATCCGCCTGCGGGGAGGTCTCCCCCCACCGCTCTTGCCCTTCGAGCGCGCCGGGCATGGCCCAACCGAATCCCCAGTTCATCGTCGCCCGCGGCGCCGGATCGCCTTCCGACCGGTTCAAGCCTGCCGAAGCGCTTCCTTTCAAGCTCAGCCACCGCATGCCCCGACCTGTTTCTCCGCTTCTGATCTGGGCGCGGATGTCGCCGGTGAGAGTTCCGTCGAGCCGCGGAAGGATTCGCTCAAGAAGCACGCCCTGGTTGTACGTGAGAAGCTCGCCGAGCTCCTCGAACGCTGTGGTATGCCCGTCGCGGGACGACTTGAGCATGGCGGCGACCTCCGCCTGGTACGCTGCAAGACGAGCGTCAAGCTCTTCCTCAGTTCCTCGGAACGCGATCATCTCGGCCTCGAGGGCGGCTCTCTTGTCCTCGAGCGCGACGCGGAGGCCATCCCGCTGATCGACGATGCCGACCAAGGTGTCGTGGAGCGTCTGCATCTGTTCCTTCGTGAGTTCCATCCGATTGACCAGAATGACCAGATCGAGGTTGACGTCTGACGTGGCGCTCGGCGCGGTGTCAGTTTCGCTTCCTGAAAGTGTCGACGCCAGGACGGGGATCACCACGGCGGCGACCACCAGGGCGATGAACGGAGCGGCTCTCTTCACGTGCTTCATGGGTACCTCCCAAGGAACGTATCCAACCGATGCCACTCTGCCGGGAGGAGTTGACGCGCCTCGGTCAGAGTTGTGGCAGAGATGTGGTCCGCGTCGTGCCGCCCGGCCCACGGCTCGCCTTCCTCGCTGCGTCCCGCTCTGGTACGATCTTCTCGGTGATCCGCGATGCCTGACATCCTGGTGAATCGTGCTCCGGTCTTGATCCTCTGGGCAACGGTGGTTGCACGAAGGCTGGGCTACAAGGAAGAGGAAGCCCTCACCCTGGGAAAGGCCGTCGCGGGGCAGACGGCGGCAGCCAAGGGCAAACGCCTAGGGCTGTACGCCGGCAAGACGACGAGCGAGGCGGAGACGCTTCGCGAGAAGCGGCAGGATCTCGGGGCAGGCCTCGTCGAGTTCATGGGGCGTGCCATCCCGTGTCTCCGGACCGACGGAGGCTTGCGGGCGCTGGACGAGGCGCGACCGACGGATCCCGAGGCGGTCCGGCGCTACCTGGCATCGAGGTTCGGTGAGGCTCTGTCGAGCGTTCGCGATCGACTCGAGGCTCTTGCCGCCGCGCACGCGCCTGCAGAACTCGAACGGGCGGCGATGGACCTCTACATGCAGTTTCGCCCTTCTGCGCCGCCCGGAGCGTCGGGATGGGGACAGCGAGGCCGGCTTGATCTCGACGAAATAGAGCGGTTGGCGACCGCACGGCGCCGGCGCGGTTCGTAGTTCGGCCCTCGACAAGCCCGTTGCATGGAACGAGCCGCCTCCGTAGGATGGATCGGAGGTGATCTCGTTGAACAGAGACGATGAGAACAGGGGGTACAGGCCCCCCTATGTATCGCCCGTGCATCCCAGCCATGTGCAGGAATGGCTCGCTCGGCCGAAGGACAAGCCTCACATGACGTGGGGGACGTCGAATCTCTCTCAGCTGGGATACTTCCTGGCGGCCGCCGGCGTCATGATGATGATCGTCGACCTTGCCGGTACCCGAGTCGACCGCTTCAGCCTTGTCTTCATCTGGGGGCCGATCGTCGGAGTGACGACCGCAGTCGTCCTCTGGAGGGGCCTCTCGTGGATGCAGCGACGCAGGATGTACCGATCGAAGCCTCTTCACTGACCTCAGGAGCGCTTCGGGCGGGCCCTGCGAGGGCTACGACGGCGCCGCGGAGTCGAAGAGGACCTCACCCGAGCGGATCGTCATCCGGACCGAGAGATCGCTGTCCAGGAGCACAACGTCCGCGACGGCGCCGGGGTGGAGTCGCCCGAGGTGGGTTTCTCCTAAGACGTCGGCCGGATTCCGGGTCACGAGCTGAACTGCGTGCGGGATTGAGAGATCGGTGAAGCGCACGGCGTTCCGCAGAGCCTCGTCGAGCGTGAGCGTCGAACCGGCCAGCGTGCCGTCGGCGAGGCGCGCGACGCCATCATGCGCTGTTCCTGCGAGGCTCCCCAGCGTGAAGCCGCCGTCCGCGGACCCGGCGGCGCGGATCGCATCGGTGACGAGAGAAAGGCGCCCCAGCTGTCCCCGAGCGGAGAGGTCGTCGACGAGGAAACGAACTACGGCCGGATGGACGTGGAGCCCGTCAGCGATCAACTCCAGGGTGACGCGGCCGTCGAACAGCGCGGCGCCGAACACACCGGGGGCGCGGTGATCCAGGCCTGACATGGCGTTCCCGAGGTGCGTCACGTGGCCCACTCCCTGTTCGATCGCCGCACAGGCCTGTTCGTAGGTCGCGTCGGAGTGGCCGATCGCTGCGACAGCGCCGACGTCCAACACGGCTTCCAAGAGGCCGGCCGCACCGGGAAGCTCCGGCGCGAGGGTGACGATGCGAACGCTGCTCTCGAACCCGGCGACCAACTCTCGGAATCCTCTGCCATCCGGGGAGCGCAACAGGGCGCGGTCAAGCGCCCCTCGCTTCGTCGGAGAGACGTACGGGCCCTCGAGGTGAATGCCGAGAAGGCCGAGCTTCGGACGATCGGCGAGAATCGCCATCGCTTGGCGAAGCCGGGCGAACTCCATCGGAATGAGGGAGGCGACGGCACGCGTGGTGCCGTGCGCGGCGTGGAAGTCGAGCACGATCTTCACGGCATGAAGCGAACCGTCGGCGAAGTCGGCGCCCGCTCCTCCGTGGACATGAAGGTCGACGAAGCCCGGAACGACCCAACACCCGGCTGCGTCGATCACCAGGTCGTCGGGAGCCGGCTCCACCGACCCCACCCGCACGATCCGGTCTTCGATCACGAGGACATCGGCCTGGGATTCGTCTCCGTCCGGAAGAATAGAGCGGCCTCCGACGATCGCGATGCGATGAGGAGCTGTCTTTGACGTCGGCACCATCTCCTCTTCCGACTCGGGCGCCCGTTCCCTTCTTGCGTCCGAAGCACCGCCCTCCAAGGCCCGGATCGTTCGCAGCATACACGATTCGGCGTTCCGGAAGGGCGTGGCGACGGGTCAGCGGTCGGGTGTCGAATCCGCTGGAGACGATCGGAGGGACGTCGCTCGTCGCAGCCGGCGGGCGGTACGGACGACCCATCCGACCGCACCCACGAGCGTGGCGCAGGCGACGGCCGGGAAGAGGACCCGGCCGATCCCCGCGGCGGTTCCCATGCGAGGCGTGAGGGCCGTCGCAATCAGCGTGAAGTCGTAGGTGCCGTGAACCAGAATGGCGGCAGTCAAGCACCGGGAGAGGACGCCTCGATCGTCCGGCGTGAGGCGGGCCCTCACGACGCCGTAACCCAGCATGGCCCCGGTCGCTGCGTTGATCGGCACTGCGGTGACCGCCCGGAGGACCGCGGCAAGCCACCCGCCCTGAATGACGTAGAGGGCGTTCTCCAGCGTGCCGAAACCCAGCGCGGCCGTAATCCCATACACAAGGCCGTCCGAGGCATCGCGCAATCCGGGGCGCCGTACGCTGTACACGTGGACCACGAGCAGTTTCAGAACCTCTTCGGGGATAGCCGTCAAGGCGAACGCCCCGACCGCCGCAGCAAGCCATGGTGAAGAGGTCGACGTCAGGGAGGCGACGGCGACGAGGGCTATCGCCGGGAACGCCGCGAGGAAGCCAAGGACAAACGTGCCGAGGAGGGCCAGTGGGACATCGCGCCGAGCGTTCCGACGGGCGAACCAGCCGATTAGGACGAGGACCGGAAGGACGGCCAACGCGCCGGCGAGAACCAGCCTTCCCGCCACCGATCCCTCCCTTCGATCGCCGCGTACTTCTGCGGCTTAGCCGTGTTCCTATCCGGACGCGGCTATGTTACATCATCCGGGAGGCAGATAGCGAACCTGCACCAGGGATCGCCGCGGAGCACGGTTTCGATGACCTCGGCTCGGAGAGACCTGCCGAAGATCACGTCGTACGGCTTCTTGTGGAACGCGGCGCTGCAGTTGCAGAACGTCGCAGGGACTGGCGTCTCCCCATCGCGCAGCGACTCCCGCGCCCACGGGCAGTGGCAGTAGAGGTACGCCCTTCTCCTCGGGTCGCTCTCCGCGAGGAACTCGACGGCCATGTACGGGATCTTCGCCTCGTAGATCACGTTGCCGACCCGAACGCCTTGTCGAATCTCCGGATGGGCTTCCACGTAGGCAATGACGTCGTCCGTGATGGGCTGATTGAAGTAAAGGCTCCTCTCGTCGCGGATCTTCTCAAGCTCCGCGATGAACCCGTCGCCCTTCTCCGCGAGATAGGCGTCGATCCCTCCCGCCGCCTGGTATTTCCTCTTCTCGTCGGTGAATCCTTCGTCCGGTAGGTCGCGCAGTCCTGTCCCGAGGATCTCAGCACACCGCTTGGGGCCGATGTCTCTTTCTAACCGCTCGATCACCACGCGCATGGCTCGGTGCTTCTCCGTGTTCGGGGTGCCGAGCGGAGGAAGGGGGACCCCGCGGAAGACCCGATCGCGCTCGTCCGCTCCGAGGTTGTCGGCGAGCTTCGCAAACAGGTTGCCGAGGACCTCGTGCCCGTCGATGTACTCGAGAGCGGCGGCGAAGACCTCGTAATTGCCGGCGAATCGCCCGCTACGGGCAACGGTTAGGTACGTCTCCCACGTGTTGGCATCCTCTTCGATCAGAGCGGCCGAGAACGCGTTGACATCCTTCCTCGTGGCCGTCGCAAGATCGCGTGGAGGCTTCCGCATCCGAAGGAACGTCTCGAAGCGTTCCACAACCTTGATGGACTCCTTGACCTGATTCTCGGTGAGCCCCCGCTCCTGCAGGTAACGGCGGAACCCCTCGCGATCCATCTCCTCCTCCTCACGAGACAAGCTCTTCCGATGACTCTCGGGGCGAGCGGCAGACGACCTCTGATCCGTACACGACGCGCCCACCGAAGCATTGTTGCCGCGCAGCGTCTCGGCTCCGTTGCGCCCCTGGCGACACCAAAACCTCCCTCCGGTAGAATCCTGGCCGTGTGCCGAATGCTCGCTGCTCCGCTCGGACTGCCAGGTCACGCCGTCCTCGGGCCGTTTCGCGCGATGGCCCGCGGGGAGAACCCCGCGAGGAAGCACAGCAACGCGTGGGACCACCCACACGGCTGGGGAGTCGTCTACGAGGAGAGAGGGCTCCTTCGCGCGTACCGAAGCGCTCGACCCTGCTGGCAGGACCCAACCTTCGATGCGTTCGGTGAGGCCCGCATCCTTCTCCTCCACGCGCGACGGGCGACCAACGGAGCCGTCTCCGCGGAAAACGCGCACCCATTCTCCCTCGATGTGGCGGGGCGAACGTGGTTCTTCTGCCACAATGGCACGGTTCACGATCCACTCCCTGCCCCTGCAGAGTCTAGGCTCGCCGCGACGACGGATTCCTACCGGATGTTCTTTCGGCTGGCCGGGGAGGGTTTGGGCACCGACACGTCGGCCACACTCTGCTCCGTCTACGGGTCGCTCGCCCACTACACGTCGCTCAATACGTTCCTGCTCGAGGAAGAGGAGCTGTGGACCGTCTGTCGTTGGGCGAAGGACTCAGCGTACTACACCCTCTACCAGAGCGAGGCGGGCGGCGGACCGGTGGTCTCGTCGGAGCCTCTCCCGGAGCTCGCTGGAGCGTGGACGGCCATGGCTAATGGAGCTGTGCTCCATGTCGACCGGCGAACCGGCGCCGCCGAGCGAACGACTCTTCTGCAGCCGTAGGAGGTGTGTGCTGTGCCGTCGCTCGAAGAGGCTCGCCACTTCTCTTCTTGTAGGTGTCGGCCCATACAGCTTGTTGCCTGCCGAAGGGAACGGCGCAGGCGTCCTCAGGGGCCGCTTTCGAGGGGAGGGTCGAATGAGCCCTTGCCCTCGAGCCTTCGAACGCGGCGCGTGAGGTAGAAGAAAGACAGAGGGGCCCGGATGGGCCCCTCACCGGAGATTGCCGATGCTCGCTAACGGTCGATGAACACGGTGCCCTTGGCGGACGGCGTGTTGGCCGGGGTGAAGGTGTTCGTCCCGTCCGTCGCCGTTATGACGTAGAGGTACGGGCCGTTCGCCAACGCTTCGCCATCGTCGCTCATACCGTCCCACACGACGTTCGTCGCGTCTACCTGTGTGGTCGCCCATACGAGGTGGCCGTTGAGATCGTAGATCAGAACAGAGAACTGCGTCGCGACCCCAGAGCCCTCGTACGCAAACGTCACGCTCCCGGGGAACGGGTTGGGCGCTGCGTAGAACTGCGTCACCAAGAGCGCGCCCGCCACGATCACCACCGTGTCCGAACTTGTGTCGGTCGGGTCCGTCGGGTCGGTGTACGTCGCTGTCAGCACGTCGCCGACCGCCACGTCGAGTTCGAGTGGATCGGTGACGAACATGTGGCTCTGGCTTCCGTACGTCGTCAGGTCGTACGCGACGCCGTCGATGGTGACGGCGTCGGACAAGGAGACGTCCAGCGCGTGCGAAACATCGGTGACTCGAACGCGGATGCAATCCCCCGGCGTGTAGCTGGTGACCTCGTTCCCCGCAGAGTCGATGAACGCCGTCGACGAGCCTGGAGTGGTCGGGGCGCCTCCGCCGACCGAGGTCTTGATCGCGATCATCGCCGCGTCGGAGTGGTTCGACGGATCCTGGTAGAAGGCGACGATCGTGTCGCCCGGAAGGACGTCGAGCGTTGGCACACACGGGTAGACCGCAGTCAGATCGACGCAGATGACGGACATGAACGTCCCGCTGCCTACCCGCGTTTCGAGCAGGTCGAGGGCCGCCCAACGGCCGCTGCGCGGGTTCAAGACGTAGACCCTCGGCGCTCCGTCATAGGCGTCGTTCGGGTACGGATTGGGCGAGTCGTTGAAGATGTTCGTGTCGCCGAGCAGCGCGTTGACGGGGTGCGTGTTGACGCGGTCCGGGATGCAATCGAACTCGTTCAGCGGCAACGGGCCAAACGGGAGGTTCTGCCCCCCGTCCCAGAACCCGGCCACGCGCTCCCGGCGGAACAGGTCCTCGTTCTGATCGTCGTCCGTGACCTCGAGGAACACGCAGTCCGAGTTCACGTAGCCGGTGACGGCGTTTCCGTTGCGATCGAGGAAGCGCATCCTTGTCGTGGTGCCGTCGTAGACCTGCGTGTCGGCAATCGACATCAGGTCGAACGAGACATCGTTCGACGCGCGAATCCGATCGATGCGCGGACCCGAGTACGCCGTGTACGTGTCCTCGTCGCCGAGCCCGAACATCCCTTGGTCGTTGTTCACGTAGTAGACGTCGTTGTAGCGGACGTAGACGTCATCTTCATTGAACACCTCGAGCTTCCAGTTGTCGAGGACGAGCTGATAGCCCCCGAGGAGGCCGGCCAGGCCGACGCCGAGCGCGTCCCACACCGGGAGAAGCTGCATTCCCGCGCTCGAGAAGAAGGTGGACGAGTTCGACGATGTCTCGTCGAGAATCCAGAACTCACCGTCGTCCTCATCGTGCGGGTCGCAAAGATGGACGACGACCTGCTCTGGGCAGCACGGGTCGGCGTTGGCATTCTCGTCGATCACCTGAACGTAGATCGCATCGCGGCCGATCCAGTAGACGTCTCGGTCTTGGCGGGACGCGTCGGTGAAGCTCGTCGCCGAGTGCTGCCGCTCCCCGATGTACGCGGTCGCCAGCTTGAAGTCGTCCTCGTCGTTCGGATCGAGGTAGTAGGCGACGAGCACGTCGCGCACGTTCAGGCTCAAGAACCCGAGGTCTACGAGGATCGAGTTCAGCCTGAGCTCGAACACGCCGGTGTTCGTCCCGGTTTCTCGGGCGTAGAACGAAACGGCCGTGACTCCGTTTGCGCTCACCGTGTCGAATAGCGATCCGTGATACTCGAGATCGAACACCCCGCGCTTCGGATACTGGATGTAGTAGCGGCCGTCTTTCGCGCCCTTGCTCCCGTAGTCGTTCTTCTCCGCGTTGTAGATGTTGAACCACCGAATCGGCCGGTTCGACAGGTCGCCGCTTGTGCCATCCGGCATCACCGCGCGGTCGGTCGTCCCGATGTAGCTTCCGTCGACTCCGCCGGTACGCTTCAGCATGCAGAAGTTGGTGGCATTGTCGCCGGTAGTGCTCGTCGCGACGTCCTCTGAGTTCGTCGGATTCCACGACCCGGGGTTCACGATGATGAACACGGGAACGACTTCGACCCGGTTGCAGTTTAGGTTCTCGTCCGGGTCCACGATCGTGATCGTCGCGGCCTCGTTCCCATCCTTGTAGACGACTCCGTTGCCCTTCGAGCTTCCACCTTCCCAGGTGATGGTTGCTTCCGTGTCGATGATCTTCATCATCTCGACGGCGACGTCAGTCTCGTCGTTCTGATCCTGGACCATGCCGATGAGCGTGTCCATGTTCTCGAACCGCCCGATCAGCCAGTAGTCCACCAGGTCGGTCGTTCTCGCGGAGTCGAGTTCAGAGGGCAGCACGCCGGCCCAGAGAGGGAGGAACGCGAGATCCCTCATCACGAGCCCCGACTTGAACGCCACGGAGTTGAATGGCTGAAAACCGACCCAACAGAGGACGTCCCCGTGCGTGATGTCCCCGGGCTTCGTGTCGGTGAACAGGGCGACGTGGGAGTAGGCGCCCCACTTGAACGAGCGCGGTTCTGCGACGAGTGGTTTGGCGACAATGTGGTTGTTCCCGGCCACCGCACCTCCGGTCGGCAGATCCACGACGTGGGTCCCTTTCCACGGCTCGCTCGAGGCGAAGCTCTCGCGCGTGCCGATCTGGAACGGCCGCTTGCTCACGAAGATCCCCGTGTCGGCGCCGGTCTCCTCGAAGTAGTCCCCGGCGAGCGACCCGGGGTTCCCGGGGTAGTGGCCCTTATAGGGAACGGAGGTGACATGATTGTTCTGGTTGGCGTTAAGCGGGTGCGCTGCCTTGAAGCCAATCGTCTCGCGGTTGCTCGTCCAGACGATGGACGCGCCGGTCTTCGGGTCCATCAGCTTGACGTCGGTCCAGATCTTGTCCCGCACGTCGCAGTCGATGTTCTCATCCGGGTCGTACAGGCAGATCCAGACCTCGGTTCCTTCCTGGACATTCGTCACGCGGGTCGCGCCGCCCTTGTCGGACGAGAAGTACATCTCGGCCGTGGACGCCCCCAGCGGGAGCGCCGCGACGATCAAGGCAACGCCCATCAATCCTAGGCACTTCCGTATCATGACTCGCCCCTTCCCTCTCCTTCGGAACCCTCCGACGATAGATCGCTGTCGATCTCGGACGGCCGGTTGCGATCAAAGTACGCACCGCAAATGACGTTGTCAAGTCACCTTGCGCGCCCCTCTGGGGACCCGTGTCTCGGCCGGGGCGCGCGTCCGTCGTCCCGGGCCTTGCTTCTGGCTCAACGGGGGGGACTGAACCGGACGACGACCACGTCCCCGTCCTGGATCTCGTAGTCCCGGCCTTCGAGCCGCCTCTTTCCCGCCTTGGCCGCGGCGGCCTCGGATCCGCACTCGACCAGGTCTGCGTAGGCGATGACTTCCAGGCGGATGAACCCTCGCTCCATGTCGGAGTGGATTCTCCCCGCCGCAGCGGGAGCCTTCTCCCCGCGCCGACAGGTCCACACGTGGACCTCCTTCTCGCCCGCGGTGAAGAAGTCCACCAGCCCGAGCTCGCGATAGGCGGCGTGGAGCAGTCGATCGATCGACAGCTCCTCGAGCCCGAGTTCGGCGAGGAACGGCTCCCGGTCGCTCGGCGCGAGCTCGCTGATGTCGGCCTCGTCGCGCCCGCACACGGCAATGACCTCGCAGCGCTCCGCCGACGCCCGCTCGCGGAGGGCGATGACGCCATCGCCCTCGACATCTCGTGGTGACCCGACGCTGGCGACGTAGAGAACCGGCTTCTGCGACATGAGGTGGCAGTCCGCGACGCTGGCTTGCTCCGCGTCCGCGAGCCCTTGGTTCCGCACGGGGGTCCCTGCGTGGAGACCACGGAGGACCCGGTTGCAGTCCGTGGCCTCGCGAACGGCATCCTTGTCCCCAACTCGAACTCGCTTCGCGAGGCGCTCGATCTTCCTCTCGATCGTCTGGGAGTCGGCGACCATCAGCTCGAGGTCGACGGCTTCGACGTCGTGAAGGGGACTCGGGGGCCGTTCAGGAGCTGCGAAACAACGGACGACATGGATCAGCGCGTCCGCCTCTTTGATGTGAGTCAGTAGGCGGGCGCCCCGCCCGCCCTCCGCTGTCGACCCATGCGAAAGGCCGGGGATGTCGACGATCTCCACACTGGCGCGGACGATCTTGGGCGGGTGGTAGAGGTTCACGAGGCGAGCGACGCGTGGGTCCGGCACGGCGACAGTGGCGCGATGCGACTCTGCCCCGTCGAAGATCGACATGCCGGCCGACGTGACCGCGTTGTAGATCGTGGTCTTCCCACACCCGGGAACCCCGACGAGACCACAACGAAGCGGCATGGCGAGACGACCCCTTTTCGCTTGAGGATGAGAAACACGACGTACGGATGAGGCCGATTCTAGCGGCCGCCCCGTGCGAACTCCAGGTCTCCCTTACAGCGGGCGTGGAACGAGGTACAGAAGGATCGCGACATAGTGGCACACGCTTCCGCCAAGCACGAACAAGTGCCAGATGGCGTGGTTGTACGGCAAGCGCTTCCACGCGTAGAAGACGACTCCGACCGTGTACGAGAGGCCGCCCGCCGCGACGTAGGCGATCGCCTCGTGCGGCACCCGAATCCACGCCTCGCGGGCGGCGACAACGATCATCCACCCCATCGCGACGTACAGGACGACCGACGTCTTCTGAAGCCGGCCGATGAACAGGCTCTTGAAGACAACCCCCGCGACGGCCAACGACCAAATCGCAATGAGGAGAGTGAGTCCCCATCGTCCCCACAGCGAAAGCAGCAGGAACGGGGTGTAGGTCCCCGCAATCAGAAGATAGACCGAGCAGTGGTCGAAGATTCGAAACACCCTCCGGGCTCGCGGAGGACGGAGAGCGTGGTAGAGGGTCGACGCCAGATGCAGGAGGAAGAGGGTGGCGCCGTACACCGTGAAGGCGACGACGTGACGAGCCGAACCCCCGAGCACGGCGTAGTAGAGCAGAAACGCTGTCCCTACAAGACTCAGCACGGCGCCGATGCCATGGGTCACGCTGTTGGCGATCTGCTCGCCGGGTGAGTACTCCGGGAGTTCGCAGCGGGACGACGCTTCCTTGTTCATCCGCCCGATCGTACCCACAACGCGCCGCCGCGTCTCCCCGGTACGCCGGACGGCTAGCCGCCTACGTTTCGCTGGTAGAGAACCGAGTTTCCACGTCGGCCCGTCGGTACGAGGATGCCCATTCCCCGGAGGACGTAGGCGATCTTCTGAGCCATCCACCGGGGCTGTCCGATGGATTGAGCGAGATCCGCCGTCGTGAACGGTTCCTCGAGTTCGGCGGGGACGACCGCAAGGTAGTCGGCCGGATGGTGGAACGACAAGCAGTCGACGACCTCGACGAGGTGGCGCTCCTCGCGGAACGAGCCCCTTCTTCCGCGAGGAGATGCGCTGGCCCGTCGAAGCTCCGTCTCGTGGATCAGCAGCGCGTCGATCGATAGGTTCGTGTCCCCGAGAAGGTCGCGGAGGGAGACGAGCTCCCGAAATGCGTCCACGGCACGGCCATGCCGCGGAGACGTTCGAGCCCGTCGGTCGCGGTGCGGCTCGTCGAGGCGGACGATTGTGCGCACGGCGGGAATGGGGAGGACCAGACGAACCCGACGGTGCTTCAGCAGCGCGCGCAGCTTGCGCTCGAGCCCCGACGCTGATCCCGTTTGGATCTCGATCGCCGTCTCTCCGCGAAGGATGTCGACGACGAACCCGTCCACCAAGACCTCGAATCGGTCCCCCTCCTCCGCGAGCCACGCCTTGAGCGCTGCGTGCAGCGGCTTCTCGTTCAGCGTGCCGATGTGAGGCGCACTCCCGCTCGGGGACCCTCGTCCCCGGCAGCGCCTTCGAGCGGCCTCCGGGTCTGTCTCGTCTCTTCTTTGGACCGCCTCATCCACGAGCGATGACCTCTTTCGAGCTGCCGAAGCACTCGCTGCGCGTCAAGCAAGAACTAGCTCATCCCGCTGCTCGAGCCGCCCGGTCGCACGTAGGGCCCGGCTATGTGGCCGACCGGCGTGCCTGTCCGATCCGGTCGATGAGATCGTAGACGAAGCCGCATTGCCCGGGGAACAGCAAGAGGAGCGCGAGCGCCCGATCCCGGTCGCCGGCGGGCAGGCGCGGCGCCCCGGCTTGATCGCGGGACAGAAGGATCACCGTCTCCAGCTCGCCAAGCTGCGGGTCGACGTCGCGGACGGCGTCCGGGGGCAGATCCAGTCGGGCCAGCTGCTTCCGCATCGCATCGAACGAGAGGTTGCCCGCGTCCGTGCGGAGCGCCGCGGTGAGTGCCGCGCAGAGATCCTCGGCGGCGCGGGCCAAGAGGACGACGACAACGCGGAACAGCCCTCGGGTGTACGCGAGCTGCGCGTCACGGCCGCTCTCGACGACGAGGGTCGACGCACGTCCTTGGGACTGCTCCGTGATGCGAGCGACGTATGCGTCCGAATCGTGGACGAGAACGGCCCCGCCCTCGAGGCTCTGGGCGCCGTACTCCGTCACGTGGACGAACGGCAGGTGGAGGTTGAGCGAGTTCTTGCCGGGAGCGAGGACTCCCTGAACGAGGAGGTCCCAGACGATCTCGTGCACCAGCAGCGCGTCGGCGCGCTCGTACTCCGTCACTCGTTGCCGGATCTCGTTCTCGATCGCGTGAAGGTGGGTTTGTGGGGTCCTGCGAAGGATCTCGAACACCACCGGTCGCAACGATGCCTTGTCCATGAGCCCTCCCGTGCGCGGCCCCGCGAAGCGCGAGAGGATAGCGTTCCGGGGAACCGGGCCACAACTCGAGTAGTTGTCGACCTCTTCCGCAGGGCGTATCGTTGCCTCCGGTGAGGCTATGGCAAGGTTCGTGAGGCAGACAGAGCGAACGGCTGGGCAGCTCCCCGGCGCCCTGGTTCACGTTGGGGATGCACGCCCGGAGACGATCTGTCTGACGCTGTTCCGGTTCGACGAAACGACGTTCGAGGAAACCCACCCGGAGCTCTCGTGCGCCCTGCCCACGAACGGACCGACCGGAGTCCTGTGGCTGAATGTCGACGGCGTGCACGACGCAGCGGTCGTCGAGGAGATCGGGCGGATGGGCGACATTCACCCGCTCCTCCTTGAGGACATCATGCACACCCTGCAGCACCCGAAACTGGAGGACTACGGCTCGCTCCTGTTCGCATCCTTGCGCATGCTTCAATACCACGAGGAACGTCGGGAGATCGAAGACGAGCAGGTGAGCCTCGTGCTCGGCGCGTCGTGGCTCGTCTCGTTTCAGGAGACGCCGGGTGACGTGTTCAATTCCGTCCGGGAGCGGATTCGAAACGGGCGCGGCCGCCTTCGCCGCGCTGGGGCCGACTACCTCTTCTATTCCCTGATCGATGCGATCGTCGACAACTACTTCGTCGTGCTGGAGCACATCGGGGACTGGGTCGAGGAAGTCTACGAGCACGTGACGCGGTCCCCGGCGCAGTCGGACGTGGACGAGATTCGTCTCCTGCAGCGCGAGCTTCTCTACCTGCGGAAGTCCGTGTGGCCGCTGCGGGAAGTGCTGAGCTCCCTAGAGCGCGGCGACTCCCCTCTTCTCGCTCCCGAGACGCTGCCGTACGTCCGCGACGCCTACGACCACGCCGTTCAGATCATCGACACAGTGGAGACGTTCCGCGAGATGTTGAGCAGCGTGATGGATGTCTACCTGTCGAGCCTCAGCAACCGGATGAACGAAGTCATGAAGGTACTGACCATCATCGCCACCCTCTTCATGCCGTTGTCGTTCGTCACCGGGGTGTACGGGATGAACTTCCGGTGGATGCCAGGGCTGGGGTCGCGGTACGGCTACTTCGCCGTCGTGGGATTCATGAGTCTGATGGCGCTCGGGATGCTCTATTACTTCCGTCGGCGACGCTGGCTGTAGCTCCAGACGAAGAAAGGCGGAAAGCCTCCTCGAGGCTCTCCACCCTTCGCCGCGCTGTCCCCTGCCGAACCTGCAGGGAAGACACCGCCTGACTAGGAGAGTGCGGCTTCGACCGAGAGGCGCCGGTCTGTTCCCAGCGTCGCTCGATCTCTGGCGCCGCTAGATGTAGTCGTCCTCCTCTTCCTCTTCGTCGAGGTCGTCCTCTTCGTCGAGGTCGTCATCCTCCTCGATCCACTCCAGCCGGATCGGATCTTCGTCGACGACCTCGAGCAATGCCTCGCACTCCTCGCACCGGAGGCGGTTGAACAGGGAAAGCTCGTCCTTGTCCACATCGAACACCGCGTCGCACACAGGGCAGATCACTTTGCTCATGTTCCCTCCACGAAGCCACCCTTCCTGGTGGTGAAGGACCCAGCCCACCGGAAGCGCATCTTCTCCAACATCGACCGCTCTTGCCAGTCTACAGCTTCGTCATCACCTCCGACCGCAGGCCGCGCCGCCTCTCCCGCCCAGCTTGCGCGCCGCTTCGTCGCATCCTCCGGCATTCCCTCCCTCCGCTGTCATTCTCTCCTCGCATCTCTACGCTCGGTCGGTGTGGGTTCACGAAGTGAAGAGCCACTCTGCGATAGAGGCACGCAGGATAGCGGCTTCGGCCGCCGGGAGTCAATAGGCGCACGCGTGCCGTGTGTCCCACTTCGTCCAATGGGCGCGTGCGGGCACGTCTCAAAGGACACGAATTCCGTTGCGCGGCTTCGGTTCATCGACGCGCTCCTGAGTTGCGCGCGATCGGGATGGTCATGACATCGATCGTCAAGGCGGCGAGAAGGCGAACTGCCAGTCCGAGCGCCCGTTCGTCGAAGTCGAACACGGGGGTGTGTGCGCCGAGCACGCGAGAGCGATCGGGGTCGTCCCAGCAAACGCCGTGGAGGTCCGCGCCGATGCCGATGTTTGTCGCCAGGCCCCCGCGGGCCTGAACTCGGCGCATCATCTCCGTGAAGTCCTCGCTTCCACCCATTCGCTTCACGTCGTGGAAGGTGCACTCCCCCAGTTCGGCGCCGACTTCCTTGACTCGCCCGACCAGCACAGCGTCGCTCGCAGCGGTCGCCGCTTCGCCCATAGGGCGGACGCGCGCCTCACAGCCGAACATGGCCGCGGAGGATTCGACGACGCGAACGGCGCGCTCGTACATCGAATCGCATAGGGCTGACGTTTCCCCGCGCACCTCCGCCACGAGGAGGGCGCGGTCGGGGATGATGTTCCGTGCGGTTCCCGCTTCGAGGCGTCCGACGTTCACCCGCGTGAACCCGGAGCGGTGACGAGGCAGCGCATGGAGCCCAACGGCGGCGTTGGCCGCCGCCAGGAGTGCATTGCGGCCCTGCTCAGGGGCGCCCCCGGCGTGGGCCGCCTCGCCTTCAAACGTCACGTCGAACTTGCGGGTCGCCGCGTATCCGCCCATCCCGGCGGCGGTCTCCCCCAGGCCCCATCCACTGAACACGTGGTGTCCGATGAGAACGTCCGCGTCGTCCAGGTGACCGGCCTCCACGATCGAGCGAGCTCCGCGGACCCCTTCCTCCGCCGGCTGGAAAACCAATTTGACGGTCCCTCGCAGCGAGCGGCGCAGTTCGGCGAACACGCCGGCCAACCCCAGCCCAACGGCGGCGTGCCCATCGTGTCCGCACGCGTGGCAGCTCCCCGGGTTCTGTGACGCGAACCCTTCGCGGACCGGGCGGTGAGTGAGCGACTCGCTCTCGATCAGATCGAGGGCGTCGATGTCGAACCGGAGGGCGACCGTCGGACCGTCTCCGCTCCCGAGCGATGCTACGACCCCCGTGAATCCACCGCGCGCGGCTTCGATGTACTCCGGGTCGCCGCCTTGAGCGATCGCCCGGGCGCTGTGCTTCTCGAGGACCTCCTCCGGGGGTACGCCCATTCGCGCGTCGGCCGCGCAGACGCTCCGCCCCGCGAGGACCTCGAAGCCGAGCTCCTTGAGGCGACGCGCGATTCTCGACGACGTCCGGAACTCGGTCCAGCCGGACTCGGGGTACCGATGGAAGTCCCGGCGATCCGTCACCAGACGCTCCGCGGACGTGGCTCGCTCGATGGATTGAATGAGGTCGCGGTTCACGGTGCGTTCACTCGCCGATCAGGAACCGGCCGCTGTCGTAGATCAGTGTGTCGTCCACGTGAATCCGGCCGCCCTTCGTCAGATCGCAGACGATGTCCCAGTGGATCGCCGACTCGTTCCGACTCCCGGTCTCGGGCATTCCTGCGCCAAGCGCCATGTGGAAGCTGCCGTTGATCTTCTCGTCGAACAGCGTGTTTCCTGTCGCTCGTGTGATCCCCCGGTTCGTGCCCACGGCGAACTCCCCCACATAGCGCGCCCCCGCGTCGACGTCGAGCGTTTTCTGGAGGAACTCCTCCCCCGTGTCGGCCTCGGCTCGAACGACCTTGCCCTTCTCGAACCAGAGTCGAACTCCGTCGACCTTCCGCCCTTGGTACACCGTCGGGTACGAGAACCGGACGTGCCCCTCGACGCTGTCCTCCACGGGCCCTGTGAAGATCTCCCCGTCCGGCATGTTGTTCTTGCCGTCGCAGTTCTTGAACGTTCGTCCCGCGATCGTCATGCGCAGATCGACGTCCGGACCCTCGACGCGAAGCTTCTTCTTCCCGTCGAGCCAGTTGACGAGCTTCTGCTGCCAGATCGAGAGCTTCTTCCAAACCGCGACCGGATCCTCGAGGTCCGGCAGGCACGCGCCGTACACGAAGTCCTCGTACTCATGGAGCCCCATCTCGGCGTCCTGCGCGTAGGCTTCCGTTGGGTACAGCGTGCCGACCCATCGGAGTTCCTGCGTGGCCACTCGCTGCATGAACGTTCGGAAGATGTCCTTCGTCGCCTGGTTCGACAAGACGAGCTTCTCCGGGGGAACGCTCGTCAGGGACTTCGTGTTGTCGGAACTCCAGAAGGTGATCATCGCGTCGTACGACTCGTAGATGACGCGGGTGGGTTCGGGAACGTGGCGGAGCTGCGCGTCCGAGGCGTGCCGGAAGACGAGTTCGTCCAGGTCGGGGACCGTCATTCGCGTGTAGGGGTGTCCGCCCGATCGGAGAACCTCTACGACGACCGCCTTGATGAGCGGGATCGCCGTGGGTCCCCCCTGAATGAACACGGTGTCGTTCGGCCGGACGCCGACCGAGTATCGGACCAACACCTCGGCCAACTTGGCGATGCGAGGGTCGAACATCGGATTGCCTCCTCCGAGCAGGTGCCGGGCTTCTTCCGCCCGATCAGACCTCCTTGACGGTATCGGGTCACGTCTCCCTAAACAAGATCAAACCTCTGCAAGAGAGAGGTCCCGCGCCGTGGATACCCGCACGCCTTCTGGGAGAACGGCGATGCGTCGTCGTCCGCCTCCATACGCTCGCGATGTGAAGATCGTCAAGCAGCGGTCTCCGAACAAGTACGTCGGAGCATCCGGCTGGTGCGATCGGACCAGCACGGGCACGCCCAAGCGGCGAGACCGCTCCTCGAACGTGGCCGCACCGTACGTCGGGCGCCCCGTGACCGTGATGGGTGCCTCCGCGTGGGCGTCGCTTCGCCAGTCGCCCCATGTGATGTCCCGCCACTCCGGAGAGCCAAGCTCGACATCCTCGATGGCGTCGAGGCATGGCAGATCGGGGAGCGCGCCATGGAGAGCCAGGACGCCCGCGGGGTGCCACGCGGCGAAGGGAAGCCGAGGGAGAACTCGGTCGAGCGCCGCCTCCTCGTCCGGGGCCAGGCTCTCCCAGAAATCGGCCGGCGAGAACCTCGCCACGCTCCACGCCTCGTGGTTCCCCATCAGGAGGATCGTCCGCTCGGGATCTGCAGACACTGCGGCGAGAATTCGTCCCAGGTTCTCTCTCGATCGCGGACCGCGGTCAACCGAGTCCCCGAGGAAGACGATGGCCGTGTCCGGCGCGGAGAACCGCCGGAGAACCTCCTCGGTCGCGTTGAGATCCCCGTGCGTGTCTCCGACGAACACCGCCCGTCGATCCGGACGAAGTCGGACCACCCGGCGCTGCGCGCGGAGCACAGGCTCCGCCGCGCGAAGGACTTCGAGGAACTCCAGCGTCGCTCCCTTCTCCGGTCTCCTGTTCCTGAGTGAGCTACACCTCCGACGTGCAGTGAGGACACCGCGTGGCGGCGAGCGGGATCTGCGTCCGGCAGCGCGGGCACTCCTTCGTCGTCGGCGCCGCCGTCTCGGCCTTCTTCTGCATTCGGCTGAACACGCGGACAAGGAGGAACATGACCCACGCGACGATCAGGAATGTGATCAAGGTGTTGATGAATGCGCCGTAGTAGATCGCCGCAGCGCCCGCCTCACGCGCGGCGGCCGCGGACTCATACGTTTCACCGGACAGGACAACGTAGAGGTTCGCGAAGTCTACGTTCCCGATCAGCTTGCCGATGATGGGCATGATGAGATCATCGACGAACGACTTCACCATGGTCGCGAACGCCGCGCCCATGACGAAGGCGATGGCCAACTGAAGCAGGTTCCCCTTGGTGATGAACTCCCTGAACTCCTTTCGCACCTCGGTCACCTCCGTGTCTTGCTTCGCTCATCGTAGTCGGAACGAGCGGGCGGGAGAAGGCGCGCTGCCGGCCGCGAACGACTGGAGCCGACAGGCAGTCCGTGGCGCGCTCCCTTGCCTTTCCCATGGCACAGGTCACAGGGGGACAGAGGGCTGTTGCGGGTTCGACGCTCTCCGGCGCCCTCCTCGGACCGTTCTCCCTGCGGACCTGACCACGACGATGAACTGGCCTGCGGGCTCGCTGGCGGCGTCGAACGCTCCGGCGAGGATCTCGGCGTGATCCGCGTCGTGTCGGCGTGGTCTGCCTCAGGGCGGGCTCAGTTGTCGATGAGCGAGCCTCGTTTGTGGCGGGGGGGAGGGAAGAGACTGGGCCGGAGTCGGCGAGGCGCGGAGGCGGTGATGCGGGTGACAACGGGGTCGGAAGGTTGTCTGCATTACACGCAACCCGTGACCTTTCTCGTATAATGGGGCCATGGCCACGTTGGATGAAGTGGCGCGCTTCCTCGGGCTCTCGAAGCGCGCTGTGCGGTTGAGGGTCGACGCTCTCGGCGAAACCCTCCAGAGGTATCTCACTCGAGGAGAGCGAAACCGGCTGATCTTCCGTGGGGAAGCCGTGGCCATCCTGCGCCGTCTCGAGGAGTTGCGTCGAGAAGAGGGGCTTCCGATCCGCCAGGCGGCCGATCGGCTGCGGGGCGAGTTGGGCGACGACGAGACCACGTCCGGGATCTGTATCGTCCTTCGCCCCGAGGTGGAGTTCGCTCTCGCTCACGAGCTGCTGCAGGAGGCGACTCGCGAGCGCGACCAGTGGCGGGAGTACGCAACAGCCCTCCAGTCGGTTCTTCCTCCCGAGCTCAAGTGGCTGAACTCCGTCTCGCCGGCGACGTCCGGCGACCGGCGGATGAACTAGCCATCCCCGGGCTTGATCCGGCGCGCCCCTACTCGCCCTCCGGATCGGGGAGGTCTTCCCGAGATAGGAACCGAGGGAGAATCCGTCCCTGCGCCCCGAGTGGCAGGCGGTCCCCGGGCTTCGCATCCGCCCACGTTCCCTCCGCCCCCGCGCCTCTTGGCAGGTTCACCAGAGCAATCGGCGTTCCTGGAGGAAGCGTCCCCGGGTCGCTCTCCGCGAGGGCCATTCCGACCTGAAGCCCTCCCAGACTCACGCAGCTCGTCACTCGGCCGAGAACTGCTCCGTTCCTGTCGAGCACGAGTGCCCCGTCGCGCACGGGGCGGGCTCCCTCGTCGACCTGGAAACGGACGATCGATCGCTTCGCTCCGTCCGTGTAGAGCCGCCGGCACGTCGAGCGGCCGACGAAGAACGCCTTGTGGAGCTTGATGTACGACCCGAAGCCGGCCTCGTACGGGTTCACTCCATGGGGCCCTGCCAGTTCGTGTCCGTACAGCGGGAGTCCGGCCTCTGTTCGGGTCGAGTCTCGTGACGCCAACCCGCACGGCAGGAGGCCGAGCGGCCGACCGGCGTCAAGCAGGCGGCTCCACAGCCATGCGGCGTCGGGAGCGGCGGAGTAGATCTCGTAGCCCGTGGGCTCCCCCGTGTAGCCCGTTCGGGCCACCAGGAGCTGGTGCCCCTCCGCGACAACCTCGGCGAACTGTGTCCGGTCGAGCGACGCGATCGCTCGGCGCTCCTGCGGTGCCAGGACGAGGTTGAGGATTTGGTGGCTCCTCGGTCCCTGAAGGGCCACGTCGACGACGCCGCGCTCCTTCTTGAGGTCGCGGATCGTGACCTGCGGGCCGGGGCGGCAAGACGGGTGGTCGCGGTCGATGAGGTAGGTCCCTGCATTGACGCCGCACAGCCAGTCCCAGTCCTTCTGCTCGTTGGCGGCGTTCACCACGACGAGGAATCGGTTTCTTGCCCGGCGGTACACCATGATGTCGTCGATCACCCCTCCGTCGGGGTCGAACAGGTAGGCGTACTGCGATTGCCCGATCTCGAGCCATCCCGCGTAGTTCGACGAGACCGCATTGAGGAAGTCCACGGCGTGCTCGCCCTCCACTTGGAACACGCCCATGTGCCCGAGATCGAACAGGCCGGCGGCCTTGCGCACGGCCGCGTGTTCTTCAAGCGCCGACGTGTACCAGACGGGCATTTCCCAGCCGGCGAACGCCACGAGCCTCGCCCCGAGGGCCGCGTGGGCGTCATAGAGAGGCGTCCTTCGCAGGGGTTCTTGGGCCGGCGCCCACCGGAACTCCGCTGGGGGTGCGGCGGGAACCGGCGCCGGGAGGCGATCCCTGCCGACGAAGTACGGTTTCTCCGGCGCAAAGCGATCCGGATGCCTGGAGAAGATCTCGCGGATGTCCTTGCCCGCGGCATCTTCGCCCGGCGCGGCCGGCTTCCATGCCCGGGCCGCCGGGGGCAAAGCGCTCGTTGCCGCCTCCTCGATGACGGCGGGTCCCTGAACCTTCCGCAGGACGTCCACCGGGTCGAAGAGCGCGTAGCCGTCGGCCAGCCCGGTCAGCCATTCCCTGACGGCGCGTGCGTTCTCTGCCGGCGCGTAGAGGAGGTAGTCGTCGCGGCCGAGCGACCCGGCGATCACGTTCGACACGGCTTGTCCGTTCTCGTCGAACAAGTACGCATGGGCCGCCGCTCCGGAGGGGAGGGCGAACAGGTCGACCGTCAGGCTCTCTTGCAGGAGGGCGCCGGCGCGGCCGCCGCGGATCCGAATCGCACACCATGTTCCGTCGTTCGTCGCCGGGCGAGCGTCTCTCGGCGCACCTCCCACCCGAGGGTCGACCCGGCCGATGAGTTCTCTCACGTCGCGTTTCGCCGCCTCGAGCACGGGCAGCGGGACCTTCCCCCGCGAGGACTCGCCGCGCAGCCCGCAGTACGAGAAAGGGCGGATGGCCTTTAGAACATCGGCGATGATCTTGGCTAGGGCTCGCATGTCCCCCTCGCCCATTCCGCGTTGCGTCACCCATGGCGTTCCGAGGCGGATCCCGTGGGCATCCGCCGCGCTGCGATCGCCGGGGAGGGTGTTCTTGTTGCAGACGATCCCGGCGAGGTCCAGGATGCGCGCCGCGATCTCCCCCATCATCACGAACCCGGTGCCGCTCGGGAGCGGCTTCAGGTCAACGAGGAGAAGGTGGGTGTCGGTTCCTCCGTAGGCGAGAGTGAGTCCGTGGGCCTCGAGCGCCTTGGCCAGAGCCTTCGCGTTCTCGACGATGCGGCGCTGCAGCGCCGCGAACTCCGGCTGCTGGGCCAGTTTGAGAGCCACGGCCAGAGCGGCGAACTTGTTCACGTGGGGTCCGCCCTGCTGGCCGGGGAAGATCGACGAGTCGAGCTTCGCGGCGATGGCCGGGTCGGTGGACAGGAGCACCGCGCCCCGTCCACCACACAGGGTCTTATGGGTCGTGAACGACACCACGTGGGCGTGGTCGATCGGGTTCGGGTAGACCCCTCCGACGATCAGGCCGGCCGTGTGGGCGACATCGGCGAGCAGAATGGCCCCGACCGCGTCGGCGATTTCGCGGAACTTCCTCCAATCAGCCTGCCACGGGTACGACGTGAATCCGCCGATGATCATCCGCGGTCGATGCTCCTCGGCGAGACGACGGATCTGGTCGTAGTCCAGCTTTCCTGTCGCCGGATCCACCGCGTACGAGACGATCCGGTAGCGGCGGCCCGTGACGTTGAACTCGGATCCGTGGGTGAGGTGGCCGCCCTCGGTGAGGGCCATGCCCATCACCGTTTCTCCCGGCGCGACGAACGCCTCGTACACGGCCAGATTTGCGGCGGCGCCGGAGAGCGCCTGGACGTTCACGTAGATCCTTTCAGCGGGAACGTCGGGAGTCGCGAAGCACTCCGCGGCGCGTCGGGCGGCGAGCGACTCGACAAGGTCCGCGATCTCCACGCCTTTGTAGAAGCGGCGGTCGGCGTAGCGTCGATAGTTCGCGAGTTGCAGGTCGATGTCCGCGAGCTGCTCGACGGTTCCTCTCATCATCGCCTTGCGGGGATACCCCTCGGCGTACACGCTCGTGAACGCCGAGCCGAGGGCCTCTCGAACCGAGGCGGGCGTCAAGGACTCGGACGGGATCAAGATGATCTTCTCCCGTTGGCGACGCTCCTCGGCGGCGATGAGCGCCGCCGTCTGAGCGTCCACGTCAAGCACGCGCTGGTTGAGTTGAGATGGGCTCATGGTCGCTCCTTTTCACCGCCGAACGGATCCGGGTGAAGTCTACGGACTACGTTTCGCGCTTTCCAGCAGGCTTCTGCCGCGAGGTAGAGCCCTCCGCTGACGAGGCTGTGCCCGCCGAGGACGACGGGGACGCGGCACTGGATCGCCGCCTCGGTGAAGCTCCGCCAGACGGGGTCGTCGACTTCATCGAGCAGGAAGAGGTCGCTCGCGAAGCGCTCCTTCGGCGGAGGCAGGACGCCGCCGAAGGAAAGGAGCGGTCGCGTGTCGATCCATGCGGCGTCGGCGGCCTCCTCGAGGCGGTGGAAGAACCGCTCCGCTCCGTCCTCGAGGAGTGTCCGCCGCACCCAAGGTATGTGGCGGGACGCCGACGCGCGCATCCCGCGGCCCTCCACGAGGGCACTCGTCCGACAGGCGACTTCTTGCTCGAAGTGGCTCCACGTCGTCGGGTTCACGCGTCCGACAAGCATCGTCGACGCCGAGCGGTCGGCGAGCACGGCCAGCGCCCGGTCTATGGACGGATGACTCCATGGGCGGCCCTCGAGGAAGCGGCGAAGCCCTGCGTGTCCGCGGTCGGTGCGCGCGAGCAGGTGAACGTCGGACGGCGTATCGATGTCGAACTGCGTCGACGCCGAGCGGGGCATCGACAGGCAGCGAATCCCGGCGTCGGAAAGGGCGAACCCGAGCGGATTATCTGCGGCGGGGAGGTTCAGTTTGACCAGGCGCTTCGCATCGGTGAAGGCGGCGAAGTCGCAGGAGTAGAAGTTGTTGAAGACGGCCGACCCTGAGCTGGCCTGAGCAAACACGATCAGACTGCGGATCTCCTCGTCCGAAAGGAGGCCGCCGCTTCCGCTGCCGAAGTACAGGAGGCCCTCGACATCGAGGTCGAGGATCAAGCGCTGAAGCGCGCGCCCAAAGTGAAAGGACGCCTCCTCGGCGTCCGGCGAGGTGCGCACTTTCGCGTCAAAGGCCCCTTCTTGAACCACCTCCGCGGTCGTCACGACGATCGGATCGAGGCCGCACGCGTTCAGGCGGGAGCATAGATCTCGGGTCGACGCCCGCCGGGCTTCCTCTACGATGCGTTCGCCGGGACTCACGCCGACCGGAGCGTGGAACACAAGAGCCGTGACGCGTCTCATCGGACCTCCCCTCGGTTCGCATCGGCCAACAGGGCAAGGATGCGCATCGCCCCCGACTTCGACAACGGCTGGTTCTGGCTCCCACAGCGGGGGGAGAGCAGGCACGCCGGGCACCCTGCCTCGCACGGACACCGCGAGACCATATCGTGCGCGGCCGCCGCGAGGCGAGACCATTCCTCGAACAGCACCTCCGCCAAGCCGGCGCCGTCTTCGATGGCGTCGAAGAGAAGGACCGTCGGCGCCCCGATCTGGGGATGGAGAGGCATGGATGCGCCGGCGATATCGGCGGCGTCGCACAAGACGAGAAGCGGAGCCATCGAGATCAGCGCGTGTTCGGCTCCGTGCAGGGCTCCCAGGAGATCGACTGCGGCGGTTTCCGGCGGGAGGTCCCGAAACGCTGCCCACAGCCCGTCGCTCTCGTAGGTGTGTGGCGGAAGCGCGAGCGGATGGAGCGACACGCTACGATCGTTGTGGACTGACGTGTAACCGACGAACGACTCGGTCACGCGAACCCGGCCGTACGCGACCTGCGCTGTTCCCGAGAGGACCGCTGGCTCCGCGCTGACGATCTCGACCGTGCTGGCTCGGAGCCCCTGCGTCGAGTAGTCGACATCCTCGCGGGCTGCAGTCGCCACTCCCTCTTCCAGGTCGAGCGCATGGACGACGTACGTCTCTCCGCGGTGGAGGAGAACGGCGCCCGGATAGGCGTCGCGGCGCGCACGAACCGGATCCATCGTCTCGATCGTTCGTCCGTCACACACCAGCCGCACGGTCTCGCCGGCCATCTCTTCGAGGGGGAACGCTTCGTGAGCGCGGCGCAGCCCGCGGTAGATGTATCCGGACGGTGTGCCGGCCAGAAGTCGGCCGTCGCGCAGCGTCTCCACCGCCTCCCTGTCCGACTCGTCGATCTCATTCTCCCCAAGGGGAAGCTCGGCCGCGGCACAGGCAAGGTGCCCCGCGCGTTGACGGAGCGTTCGGCGCGGCAGCACCAGCCGCTCGCCGGTGTGGGCGAGGAAGCGCTCCGGATCGCGCAGGAAGTACCGATCGAGGGGGTCTTCGTACGGGATGTACACGATTAACGAGGGTCGGGAGCCCCGCCCCGCGCGGCCCGCCTGCTGCCATGCGGAGAGAAGGCTTCCTGGAAACCCGACAAGAATCGCCGCGTCGAGTCCGCCGATGTCGATGCCCGACTCGAGAGCCGACGTCGAAACGACGCCACGCAAGCGACCCTCGCGGAGGTCGGCCTCAAGCGCTCTTCGAGCTTCCGGGAGGTAGCCGGCACGGTAGGCCTGAATCGTCTCCGTCGCGGACATCTTCCGCGCCAGGCTCGCCACTCGCTCTGCCATGACGCGCGATCGTGCGAAGCAGATTGTCTGCGCCCCCTGTTCCGTGAGGAACGAGAGCAGCGTCGCCGCTTGACGAGTCGTCGACGAGGTCGGATCAGCCAGCGGATCCCAGAACACGACGCTCCGCGGTCCCCGCGCGGACGCATCGTGGTCGACCGGGATCGCGTCCCGTCCCGTGAGGGAACGGGCGAACTCGCCGGGGTTTGCGATCGAGGCCGACGAGACGATGAACCGCGGGTGGGCGCCGTAATGCTCGAGGATGCGCGACAAGCGGGACAGAAGCTGCGCGACGTTCCCGCCCATCACGCCTCGGTAGTGGTGAGCTTCGTCGAGTACAACAAGCTTGAGGTTGGCGAAGATGCGGGCCCATTGGCTGTGCCAGGGAAGGTACTGGTGAAGCGCGTGGGGGTTTGTCAGGATGACGCGGGCGGAGCGCCGGATCCAGGCCTTCTTCTGCGGCGGCGTGTCGCCGTCGTACGTGCTAGGCCGAAGGTCCGTGCCGCACGCCTCATCGAGGGCGCGGAGCTTTTCCAGCTGGTCGTTGGCCAGTGCCTTGAGTGGGTAGAGGTAGAGGGCCGTCGCACTCGGATCCTCGCTCAGCCATTCGAGGGTGGGAACTTGGAAGGCGAGGGTCTTTCCCGATGCCGTGGCGGTCGTAAGGACGACGTCACGCCCCGCGCGCAACGCTTCGATCGCTTCGACCTGATGCCGATAGAGGCGCACTCCGCGCTCGTGGAGCGTTGCCGCCAGCTCCGGGCGCAGCGTGACGTCTCGATACGCCGGCGCGTGAGCCGGGAGGGAGGCTGCATGGACGACCTGACCCCGGTAGCGGGGATCTTGATCCAACGCGGTCAGAAACGCATCAAGTCGCATCGGGCCCCCTCGGCAGCAGGGCGCGGAGAAGCCGCGCGAGGTTGACGACATCCTGCCGGTTGTGGTCAAGGATCGGTCGGAGGGGCGCTGGGCTTCCAGTCTCCAGGTACATCGAGTAGAACTGCGGGACGAGCGAGCCCGGCAGGTCGCTCGCGCGGCGAACACCGAGCACCTTCTCTTCGACGGTTCCGAGGTGAGCGTCCGGAAGAACACCCGCGAATTGCCGGCGGACGTGGTGGAGAAGGTCTGCGTGGATCCCGACCGGCGGGAGATTCCTCCCGTAGTAGGCACATCGTTGTCGCAGGAGGCTCCAGTCGAACGCCTTCCCGTTGTACGACACGAGGGCGGTGGCTCCCTTGAGCTCGCGGGTGAAGCGCGCGAGAAGGGCGTCTTCCCCGGCGAGCGACGGCGCGAGGAACTGACGAACGGTCAGGGTGCGGTCCCCGAGCCGTGCTGTCGCGATCAGAAAGATGGGGGCGTTCGACAGCCCCAGCGTCTCGAGGTCGAAGAAGAGAACGCGCTCGCGCGGAACGAATCCCAGAGCGGCGAGGAGTCGTGGGTCTGAAGCAGGCAGCCACGTTTCGAGAGTGGCGAGGACGGCCTCGACGTCCCACGCTGTGCCCCACTCGGCGAGAAGCGCGCGTGCGCTCTCTCCCCATCGCGGGTGAGCGGCGAGGTCGGCGAGCGTCTCGTAGCCCTGTTGGCGGAGCTGTTCCCGGCGGCACGTTCCGATGCCGTACAGCAGATCGAGCATGCGCTCCACGCTCGCACGAAGGTGGTCCATCGGTGGGAAGCGGAGCTCGAAGGACTCCTCGGACTCGAACGTAAGAACGTCGTGGAATCCATGTTCTCGAGTTCCGGAATCGAAGAGCGCGTCGGTCGTCTCGTCCAGCGAACCGGGAAGGCCTGCGGTCTCCTGGGCGGGTTCTCTGGGAGTCGCTCGGCCGGCGAGCCATCCTGCAAGCCGGTCGTTCCTCATGGGAAGCGGCGCGCGCGGAGGGCGGCCCGCTTGGGCCTCAGCGACGGACCTTCATCGCTTCTCTCTCCCCCACGTAGGGGAGCAGAGCGAGCTTTCGGGCGCGGTTGATCTCTACGGCCAGGCGCCGCTGATGCTTCGCACACAGGCGTGTGGCCCTCTTGGGCAGGATTTTGCCGAGCCGATTCATGTACTGCTTCAGCTCTTCGGGCTTCTTGTAGTCCAGGCTGACCTGGTTCTCGCACGCACGACACTTTCGTCTTCGCTTGTGGAACATAACCTAGAAAGGAACCTCCTCCTCAGGCGGCTGACCTTCGTCACTCGTCGCCGGCGCGGTGACCGTGCCCGCCTCATCGCTCGATCGTGCCGGCCCGCCGAGGAATTGAACGGTTGACGCCACGACCTCGGTGATCTTGACCCGCTCGCCTTCCGCGTTCTCGAATGAATCGATTCGTAGACGACCCTCAACAGCGACAGATCGTCCTTTCCGTAGGTAGTTGGCGCAGTTCTCCGCCTGCGAGCCCCACGTTACGATCGGGACGAACGTGACCTCCTCTTGGAGCTGCCCCGAGGCGTCCTTGTACTGCCGGTTGATCGCAATGGCAAACCGCGCCCGAGCCGTCCCGCCCGGGGTATACCGCAACTCAGGGTCCCCCGTGAGGTTTCCGATCAAGATGACGCGGTTCAGACTCGCAGCCATAGTCCTCTAGTTCTTCACCACGATCTGGTAGCGAAGCAGCTCTTCGTCAATGTTCAGTCGGTCTTGGATGGACTTCACGGCGGCGGGTGGAAGGCGGAACTCCGTAAAGCCGTAGACCCCGTCCGTGAAATGGCGAATCTCATACGCCAAGACGCGCCGTCCCCACTCCTCGGTCTTCACGAGGTCTCCGCCGCTTTCCGTAATCAGCGATTGGATTCTCCCGACCTTCGCCGCGCGCTGTTCGTCCGTCAGGTCCGGCCGAATCACGTAGACAATCTCGTACTCTCGCACTCTGACACCTCTCAGTTGGTCTTCGGGAAACTGTATCGCTGCCTCACGGGGAAGTCAAACTGCGGCGGGGCGCGGGGTTTGGCGCTCTAGCCCCCTTGGGGGAAACGGCGGCGCCCCGGCCGTCTCCTCTCGATCGGCCCCCGGTGGGCCGGTCGAGCGCCCGGCTGCCGAAGGATCCGGCCCGGAGGTGACCGGCGTCCTTGGGCAGAATGCTGAGGGTTGACGTATATCTAATATGCAAAGTTGATGAAAGAAGCATGGATGGTTATTCTATATCCTCGGTGGCGGGGGCGAGCCCCCGCGGGCGGAATACTAGAGGTGAGGAGGTAGCGATGAAGTGGGGCGGGTTCAACAAGAAGGGGGAGGAGAAGATGAAGAAGCTACTGGGCGGGAAGGCGGCGTTCTACCTGGTGT
>CAZWQN010000005.1:0-36109 GCA_964635895.1 uncultured Thermotogae bacterium
GCGCGGTCACCATCCCTGAACCTGGATCACGACTTCGCGCTCGCGCGGCCGGTCCAGCTCGACGAGGAACACGCTCTGCCACCGCCCGAGCGCAAGCCGTCCGCCCATCACGGGGATCGTCTCGCTCGCGCTGAGCATCAGGTGCTGGCAGTGCGAGTGCCCGTTCGGACACTCGTCGTCGGTCATGTTCGCCGTACGAATGACGAAGTCGTTGTGGCGGTACTCCGCCTCGCGGGGCGCGCTGGTCTCCAGGAAGCGGGCCATGTCTCTGAGCAGGAGCGGCTCGTTCTCGTTGATCTTGACGGCCGCCGTCGTGTGGCGCGAGAACACAGTCACCGTCCCGTCCTGGACCCCCGACGCCTCGACCGCTGCGGCGACCTCGTCCGTGATGTCGATGAACTCCGGCGCCGTCTGCGCAATCCGGTGGATCGCGACGCGGTGCATTCTCATCGCCACGCCGTCCTCGATCGTCGTGCGCATATCCTCACCCCTCTTCACTTCTCTGCCTCCAGACTCCCTCCGGCGCGGCCGCGCAGCCGCCGAACGACGTCCTCGATGACGTTATCCGGCGTCGACGCCCCCGCCGTCACCCCGAACCTCTTCCCGGAAGCCAGCCACTCGTCCTCGATCTCGCCCGCGGACTCGATGTGGTGGGTCGGAACCCCCGTCGCCCGGCACGTCTCCGCGAGCTTGCGCGTGTTCGCCGAGCTGCGGCTTCCCACGACGAGGAGCGCGTCGACGCGCACGGCCAACTCCGCGGCCGCCTGGTAGCGTCGCCCCGTCTCCGGACACGTCGTGTCGACGATGCGCATCTCGGGCACTCGCCCGGTGTAGCGCTTGACCAGCTCCTGAACGAACTCGGCGAACATCGCCGGGCTCTTCGTCGTCTGCGAGATCACGGCGATGCCCTTCTCTCCGATCGGAACCGCGATGTCGGGCGACTGCGTGGCGACGCCGCGTCCGCGCGTCCACGACAGGATCCCCCGCACCTCGGGATGCTCGGCCTCGCCGTACAGGACGACGCTGTATCCCTCCTCGACGAGCCGCGCCGCCGCATGCTGCGCCCGGCGGACGATCGGGCAGGTCGTGTCGACGAGCCGCAGGCCGCGGCGCTCGATCTCGGCGTACACCTCTTCGCCGGCGCCGTGGGCGGTGATCGCCACCGTCCCGCCCTCGGGGACCTCGTCGAGACTCGTCGCCATCCGCGCGCCCTTGGCCGCCAGCGCGTCGACGACGTGAGCGTTGTGCACGATGGCGCCGAGGGTGTGGAGCGGGCCCTGCTCGGCAAGCTCGGTCTCGATCCGCTGGACCGCGCGGCGCACGCCGCCGCAGAACCCGAGGACCTTGGCCTTGGCGATCGTCATCGCGCGCCGTCCTTGGCGACGCGGCCAGCTTGCGCCTCCGCAGCTTCGGCGGGCTTTCCAGCGACGGGCGGAACGCCTTCTGTCGCCCGTCGCCAGCGCCCAAGGGCCATCAGCGGGAAGACGTCGCGGTATAGGTGGTAGCGGATCATGAAGTCGGTCGGGAATCCCGTCCCCGTGAACGTCGCTTCGTCCCAGCCACCCTCCTCGTTCTGCGTCTCGGCGAGGTAGCGGATGCCGCGCTCCGTTGCCGGGTTGTCCACCTCTCCGGCGGCAACGAGCGCCAGCAGGGCCCACGCCGTCTGCGATGCCGTCGACGGACCGCGGCCTCTCCACACAGGGTCGTAGTACCCCTCGATCTTCTCTCCCCAGCCTCCGTCCGGATTCTGGCGCGCGAGCAGCCACTCGACCGCCCGGCGCACGTACGGCGCGCTCATGTCCTCGCCGACAGCGGCGAGCCCCGGGAGGACCGCGCCGGTCCCGTAGATCAGGTTCACGCCCCAGCGGCCGTACCACGCGCCGTCCGGCTCCTGCTCCCGGCGGAGGTAGTCGAGCGCACGCCGAATCACGGGATCGCTCGCCCGACGGCCCAGCCGGCCGAAGTACTCGACGATGTGGCCGGTGACGTCGACGGAGGGGGGGTCGATCATCTCGCCGAAGTCGGCGAACGGGATGTCGCGCGTCCACGTCTGGTCGTTGTTTCGATCGAACGCGCCCCAACCGCCGTTTGTGCTCTGCATCCCGACGAGCCAGCGCGCGCCGCGGTCGAGGGCCGCCGCCTTTCGCGCCGGGGCGAGGTCGATCGCTGAGAGCGCGAGAAGCACCACGGCGCTGTCGTCGGTGTCGGGGTAGACGTCGTTCTGGAACTCGAACGCCCACCCGCCGGGCGGGGCATCGCAGCGAACCTGCCAGTCGCCATCGCCCAGGATCTGCTCGTCGAGGAGCCACTCGCCGGCCCGCACGAGGGCGGGATGGTCGCCGGACACCCCGGCGTCCTCGAGCGCCATCGCCGCGAGACCGGTGTCCCACACCGGCGACAGACACGACTGCAGATGGAAGGGGGCGTCGCCCCCGGCGGCCGCGTCCCCCACCGTGGCGCTCATCGCGAACCCCTGCGGGCCGTAGAAGCCGGCGAACCCCTTCGCGAGTGGGCCGTCCTCGTCGAGCCGGTAGCCGAGGAGTTGGAGCGCGATGAGCGAGTAGACCCACGGCGGCTGTATCCCGCCCCACGCGCCGTCGGCCTCTTGACGTTCGAGGATCCAGCGCTCCGCCTTGCGGATCGCCGTCTTGCGGAGCGGCTTGTACGGGAGCCTGGCGTAGGCGCGGAAGAGCCGGTCGGCCAGAAGGAAGAGGCGGGCTCGCGGCGTCCGCTTCGTCGCCGGCACGCGCAGGTCGGCGTTCGCGCGTCCGTTGACGTACAGCTCGTCGATCCTCGCTTCCGCGGGAAGCGGAACGACCGGCTTGCGATCCATGACGATCGCGAGCGGAACGATCGTCTGCCGCGCCCAGCAGCCGAACGAGTAGATGCTGATTGGGAACCACGACGGCAGAAGGACGATCTCGGGCGGGAGCGCGGGGAGTCCCCGCCAGTCCCACTCGCCCGTCATCGCAAGCCAGATCTTGGTGAAGACGCGCGCCCTCTCGACGCCGCCCTTCGCGAGGATGAATGACCTCGCCTTCTCCATCTCCGGCCGATCGACCGAGATCCCCGCCATCTTGAGCGCGACGTAGGCCTCGATCGTCGTCGACAGCTCCGCCGGGCCGTCGAACCAGTTGGCCCATGTCCCGTCGCCGCGCTGCTTCTCGAGGATGTACGCGGCGGCCCGCGACCGCTCGCCCTCGTCCGTGTTTCCGAGGATGTGGCGCAGGAAGACGTGCTCGGCGGTGATCGTCACGTTCGACTCGAGCTCGGCCCACCAGTAGCCGGCGTCGTTCTGGATCGAGAGAAGGTGGTCGACGGCATTGCCGATGGCCCGATCAAGGTCGGCCACTTCGGCGACAGCGGGACCTGTCGCGATTGGCTCTTTCGTGGCTCGTACCACGCTAGCCATGCCGTCTCCCTCGGTCCAGGAACCCCCGCACGGCGCCGACGATCTCGTCGGCCAGGCGATCCTCGGGGACCGCGGTCGCCGTCGGCTCGCCCCCCACGTACACGGTCCCCTGGCCGCGGCCTCCGACGAGGCCGACGTCGGCGTCCTTCACCTCGCCGAGCCCGTTCACCACGCATCCCATCAGCGCAACCTTCACCGGGTCGACGACATCGTCGAGCGAGCGGCGGACCTCGCCGGCGATCCGCGCGAGGTCGATGCCCGTGCGGCCGCACGTCGGGCAGACGTGGAGATCGACGCCGCGGTGACGCAACCCGAGCGAGCGCAGGATCTCGTACGCCGCGCGGACCTCGTCGACCGGGTCGCCGGCGAGGGAGACCCGCAGGGTGTCGCCGAGTCCCTCGGCAAGCAGGATGCCCAGGCCGACGGCGGAGCGGATCGCCCCCTCCCACGCGGTTCCCGCCTCGGTGATCCCGATGTGAAGCGGGTAGTCGACCTCGGACGCGACAGCGCGGTACGCGTCGACGGTCATCCGCACGTCGGTCGCTTTGAGGGACAGGACGATGTTTGCGACACCGTGGCGTTCGAGGAGGCGCACCTCGTGAAGCGCGCTTTCCACCATTCCCGCGGCCGTCGGCCGCCCGTGCGCGTCCAAGTACTCCTTGGCGAGGGATCCCGAGTTCGCTCCGACGCGGATCGGAATGCCGGCCCTGAGCGCCGCCTCGGCGACCTCGCCGATCCGCGCGGGGTCAGTGATGTTCCCCGGGTTCAGGCGCAGCTTGTCGACGCCGGCAGCGATCGCAGCCAGCGCAAGGCGGTAGTCGAAGTGGATGTCGGCGACGAGGGGGATCGAGATCGCCCGCCGGATCTCGGGGAGCGCCTCGGCCGCGGCGAAGTCGGGGACCGCGACCCGGACGATCTCGCACCCGGCTGCCTCGAGCCGTCCGATCTGGGCCACCGTCGCCGCGACGCCGACCGTGCTCGTGTTCGTCATCGATTGGACGACGATCGGAGCCCCGCCGCCGATAGGCACATCGCCCACAGTCACTCGCCGCGTCATTCGACCGCCTCCCCAAGAGCGTCCGCCACCGCGGCCACGGCGCGGCCGACCTGGCGTCCAGCAAGCGTCGAACCGCGGTAGAGGGCGAGGGTGGCCCCGAGGTGGCGCAGCATCGTCCACCAAAGGGGGCCGGGGCCCGAGAAAGGCATCTCCACCTCCGCAGAGTCGAGGACGACGCGACACGAGAGGAACGGCACGCCGCGGGCCGCCGCCCATCGAGCGAGCGGGCCGCTCTCGAGGTCTACGCTCTTCGCCCCCGTCTTCGCCAGCTCGCGTTTCTCGTCCGCGCCGGCGACGGCTCCGACGCAGGCGCACGGCCCGGTCCACACCGACAACGCAAGCTCGTCGAGCGCCCCGCGGGCTCGGTCGACGAGGGCGCCGGAGATGGGGAGCGTCTCGCCACGGTGTAGGATCGTCCGCGCGAGAAAGACGTCGCCGATCCGCATCCCGGGATCGAGGCCGCCGCAGAATCCGGTCGAGATGAGGAGCGCGGGTTCGATGCTCTTCCGACTCTGCGCCTCGAGGTCGGCGGCCGACGCCTCGCCCATCCGCGTCCGCACGACGCGAAGGCCGGGACGAGGCTCGACCCACTGGACCTCTCGCCGGAAAGAGCCCGCGACGACGATCATCCCCACACCCCTCGCGCGACTCGGACGAGGGCCACCGGCTTGTGGAGCGCGTCGAGGATGCTCGCGCCCTCGAACGAGGAGTGCATCATGCAGTTCCCGCAACGCGGGTCCACGCCCGGCCCGTAGTTCGCCCACACCTCCGGCGAAAACAGCTCCGCGACGTCGTCGGTGTGCCGATCGGCGAGCGCGTAGCACGGAAGCCGCCAGCCCTTGACGGTGTACGTCACCGTGGTCCACGCCGCGCAGTCGTACTCGCGTTCCCCGCGCAGGAAGTCAAGATAGAGCGGGTTGTTGTAGAACGGGAACCCCTTCGTCGGGTCGAGGACACGGCGGAACACGGCCACCGACTCCTGCCGCGCGAGGAAGAGGTCGCGGTCGGAGACATCGCCGTACGCGTACCCCGGCGAAACCATCAGCCCTTCGACGCCGAGCGCCTGGAGGCTCGCGAAGAGGGCGTGCAGGTCCTCGGCGTCCGACCCGTGGAAAAGCGTCGTGTTCGTGCAAACGCGGTGCCCGCGGGCCACGGCCTCGCGGATTCCGGCGATCGCCGTCGCGTAGGTGCCGGGTCGCCCCGTCACGCGATCGTGGACCGCTTCGGTGCCGTCGAGATGGACGACGAAGGCCAGTTGGCGTGAGGGGGGGAACAGGTCGAGCTTCTCCTCAAGCAGGAGCCCGTTCGTGCACAGGTACAGGTAGCGCCCGTCGTCCTTCAGCGCGCGAACGATCTCGCCGATTCCCCAGTGCAGGAGCGGCTCGCCTCCCGAGATGGACACGATCGGCGCATCCGACGCGCGGACCGCGGCGAGACAGGCGTCGACGTCGAGGCGACGATCGACCACGTCGCGGTACTCGCGGACCCGCCCGCAGCCCGCGCAGGCGAGGTTGCACGCCTCGAGAGGCTCGAGCATCGTGACGAACGGGAACCGCTTCCGCCGCAGCAGCTTGTTGCCGGCAATGTGCCGCGCCACCGCCGCGTCCAGCCGGAACGGACGACTCATCGCTCCCTCCCTGCGAGGTAGCCGAACAGCGCCCGCGCCTCGCTCTTTCCCTGCGGCGAGAACGGCAGGGCTTCGAGCCCCGCCTCGGCCTCGGCCAGGTACTCCCGCACCTTCTGCGCGCCTTCATCGCGCGCGCCCAGTCGCTCCATCGTCTCGATCACCCAGCGCGCGTCGGACTCCGACACCGGCTCGCTGGCGTAGATGGCCTCCAAGCGCGCCCGATCTCCGGCCGTGGCGTGCGAGAACGCGGCCGCCACGGGGAACGACTTCTTCCGTCGGCCGACGTCCGAGCCGCGCGGCTTGCCGAGGGCGTCGCCGTTCCCCCAGACGCCGAGAAGGTCGTCCTGGATCTGGAACGCGCGCCCGACGGAGCGCCCCAGGATTCTGAGTTGTCCGCGAACCTTCGCGTCGGCGCCCGCGACGATCCCGCCGAGCTCGAACGCGCAACGCAGGAGCGTCCCCGTCTTCCGATCAACCATGTCGAGGTACTCGTCGACCGTCGCCGCGCGGCGCTCGAAGGCAAGATCAAGCGACTGTCCCTCGATCATCTCCGCCGTCGCGGCCGCCAAAGCCGCCGCGGCCTCGCTCCCGGCTCGGAGAACCACGGAAGTCGAGATCGCGTGCATGAGGTCGCCGGCGTTGATCGCCTCGGCGATCCCGTACCTCGCCCAGACGGTCGGTCGCCCGCGGCGCGTCCGGTCCTGGTCCTGGATGTCATCGTGGATGAGCGAGAAGTTGTGGACGAGCTCGAGGCCGACGGCCGCGGGGAGCGCCTTCGCCATCGGCGCCCCCAGCTCCTCGGCGACGAACAGGACGAGACTCGGGCGAAGGAGCTTTCCCATCCCGTCGATCGCGACGCCGTCTTCGTCCTCCAGGCCCACGTGGAGCCGGAGCGCCCGCAGGAGCGGCGTGCCGCCGCGCAGAGCGTCGCCCATCGCGACGCGGAGTTCGTCTCGGTGTGCACGGAGGATCCGCGGCGTCATCTCACCCACGCCCCGTGCCCGGAGCCCCGACGGCGAGTCCCAGCCGCTCGGCCGCGGCCACGAGGTCGGCGGCCGACCGTGCCCCCAACTTTCGCATCAGCCGCGCGCGGTGGTTGCGCACCGTGTGGATGCTGCGGTGGAGCAGCAGGGCGATCTCGCCGTTCTTCTTCCCTTCGACCACGAGCTGGAGCACCTCCCGCTCCCTCGACGTCAACGCCTCGTCCGGCGGTTCGCCGCCGTCCACAAGGCAAGTCTCACCGGCCGCCACGCGGCGGACCACGTCGAGCAGGCGCTCGACGGCGGCGTCCTTGACGACGTAGCCGCGGGCCCCTGCCCGTCGCGCTCGAGCCACGAACGGAGCGTCGTCGTGCATCGTCAGGATGACGACGCCTGTTTGCGGCGAGAGACGGGCAATCCGCCGCGTCGCCTCCATGCCGTCGAGGAGCGGCATGGAGACGTCCACGAGCGCCACGTCGGGACGGTGGGCGCGCACTTCGCGGAGCAGGCTCCGCCCGTCTCCCGCCTCGGCGACGATCTCCACCCCGCTCGAGCCGAGCAGAGCCCGGATCCCCGACCGGACCAACGCGTGATCATCCGCAAGGACCACCCGAATGGACCCCATGCTCCGATTGTATGCCCCCATGTCGCGCCGCGACACGGGGAAACCGTACTCATTGGACTTCCCTAGAACGCGATCCGCCGTCCGTAGGCGACAAGGGCGGCCCGCGTGTGGATGTCCAGCTTCTGCATCAGGCGCTCGCAGTGCCCATCGACCGTCTTCCTCTGGATCCCGAGCTCGCGGGCGACCTCGTCGTTCGACCGCCCGGCCGCGACGAGCGCCAGGATCTCGCGCTCCCGTAGGGAAAGGCGATCCAAAGACGGGAGCGTCTCGCCGGCGGCCACCCGCCGGATCGCGTCGACGAGCGCCTCTGCCGACGCGGACTTGGCGACGAGGCCACACGCCCCGCGCGCGATCGCCTCGGCCGCGTACTCCGGCTCGGAGTGCATCGACAGCATCAGGACCCGCGTCTCGGGACTCACGCGACGGATCTCCGCGACGAGGTCGAGCCCGTCGGCGTCGGGGAGCGCGATGTCGAGGAGAAGCACGTCGGGACGGCACGCCGCCGCAAGCGTGAGCGTCCCCGCCCCGTCGCCGCACGAGCCGACGACGGTCAGGTCCTCTTCAAGGCCGAGGAGCCGCGCCAGTCCGTCGCGGACGAGCGCGTGGTCATCGACGATCGCGATCCGCGTCGTCCCCACAGGGAACCTCCACGGTGACGATCGTCCCGCGCTCGGGGGTCGACGCGAGCGAGACCGCTCCACCGGCGATCGTCACCCGCTCCTCGATCCCGCGCAGGCCCAGACCCCGCGGCCCGTCGGGCGAGATCCCGATCCCGTCGTCCTCGATCGCGAGCCGCACCCACGCCCCCTCCGCCGAGATCCGAATCGTCGCCCGACGTGCCTTGGCGTGCCGTACGACGTTCTCCAAGGCTTCGCGCGCGACGTGATAGAGAAGCCCCTCCGCCTCTCGGTCGAGCCGGCCGTCCAAGTCCGACTCGACGCGAACCGCGAGGCCGCTCTCCTCTCCGACGCTCGCGGCCAGCCGGTCGAGCGACGGCACGAGTCCGAGGTCGTCGAGCAGTGGCGGCCGGATGGAGTAGGCGAGCGTTCGCGTCTGCCGGATCGCCTCGTCGACGATCCCCGTGACCTCGCGGTAGTCGTCCTCGCCGAGCCTCGCCTTCGCCGGCGCGAGGTGAAGCTTGATCGCCGCGAGCGACTGGATGAGCCCGTCGTGGAGCCCGCGCGCGATCCTCCGCCGCTCCTCGTCTTGGGCACCGAGCAGCCGCTTCGACATCCGCGCCAGCTCCAGCTCTCGCTCCGCCAGCATCCGGTTCTTCCGCGCGTCGATCGCCGCGAACGTCCGCACCGTGAACGCGACGACGGAGTAGAGGGCCACCGTTCCCGCGAGGATCGTCGCGACGTTGTACGACAGACTCTGGTACGAGTCGCCGGCGACCGCGAACAGAGAGCGGTGTGGGAGAATTCCCACCGACTCGAGCAGGACGAGTGTCGCGTAGCACGCGACCACCCAGCCGGTGACCACCGCCCCGTACACGCGGGGAAGGAAGAAGTTCGCGTACAGCACCGTGAACAGGTAGAAGATGTTGCCGATCCAGGTGCTTCCGCCCATGAAGTGAACGAGGATCGTGATGAGGACGGCCTCGGCGAGGAAGAACCCGGTGTGCGCCCACTGGAGGGCCCGCTCCCTCTTCATCCGCTCGATCAGGGCCTTGAACGGAAACGTCAGGAGGAACCAGACGATGGGCGAATAGAAGAGCGGGTTCCGATAGCTCAGTCGGCTCGTGAACAGGACGACGAGGGCGACGGCGGAGAAGACGCCGAGCGTCAGCCGACGCACGAGGATCGTTCGGATGACTCCTGCTTTGCGTTCGGCGAATCCTGCCGCGCCGTCCATGGGAGCTGACGGATCTACGTCAGCGTCGGCGGAAGGGCGATCTTCCCGAAGTTCTTCTCGTAGCGCTGGAGGTTCTCGCCGATCGCCTGGTACAGCCGCTTCATGTGCACGGGGTTCAAGGTCACGCGCGACGTGAGGATTGCCTGCCCCTCCTGGGGCGACGCCGGCTGCGGGTCCACGAACAGGAAGTCGACGACGAACTCCTCCTGGCGATGCGAGATCAGGGCGAGGTTGGAGTAGTGCCCCCGCCGCGTCTCGTTGTCCGCCGTGATCTGCATCTTGCGCTCGGGCATGAACGCTCACCTCCGCCGATCCCGGATAGTAGCGACTTATACGGATGGGTACAAGGAAGCGCTCGCGGGGTCTGCGTCCTGAGACAGCCGCCGGACAAGATCGCGGGGAAGCGGCGGCATCCCGCGAGATTTGGATGTGGGGAGAATGGCGCAACCTGGCGCGACTAGGTGGCCGGACAGCTTCGCAGCCTAGGGTAGCGGCGCAACCTGGCACGGTTAGGTGGCCAGGGTAGCGGCGCAACCTCGCAGGGATCTACGTTGCGAGGTAGCGGTCGAAGAAGCGGCGAACGGTCTCGCCGTGGCGGCCGGCAAGGAGGATGTGGTGGTTGCCGAGCGGCGCGGTAAGCAGCTCGTCGACCGGCTCGTCGACCACGACGCGGACCTGCGTGCGGCAGAGGTTGTCGCGGAACGGAGCCTCTTCAACGCGGCCCTCGCGAAGGAAGAGCTGGTCGAGCCTCTCTCCCCCGAGTCGGAACAGCGTGCAGTCTCCGGCGGGGATCATTCCGGCGAGCCCAACGCCGATCCCGGACTCGAAGTGACTCCGAATCGCGTAGCTCGTCGTCATCGAGAGCGGGCAGGTGCAGTGGGCGAGCCCGACGGCGGGGGTCTTCACGTCGACGTCGGCGACGTTGCCCATGAACGCCGTCTGCCCCGACAGGAGGAACGCGAGGTAGAGGGTGACGAGCGCCTGAAGGTCGCCCTCGCACCCCGCCGGAACGCGTTCGTCGTTCAGCCGGGACACCGCGTAGCAGCCGGTCGTCTTCATCCGCTTCACGAGGTCGAAGCAGCGGACGGTGCACGCCGACAGCCGGTGCTCGTCGACGAGGCTGCGGAGCCCGGCGTAGACCTGGACCGCGTCGCGGATCTCAGCCGGTTTCGGCTCGGCTACCGTCTCCGCGCGCTTTGTCAGGCTCGCGACGTCCTTCCGCGACGCCTCCGCAGCGCGCGCCGTCTCGAGCAGAGCATCCATCGGAATCTGCACAAGTTCGATCGACAGGCGTCCCTTGAGAAACGCGCGGTCGACGTCGCTCGCGACGAGCCAGTCGGAGGGCTCGCCGATCAGGCCGATCCGGGAGAAGCGCAACGCCTCCCAGGCGTTGGCGAGAACAAGCTCCTGCTTCAGCCCGGCCACGACCTCCGACGGAGAGCCAAACAGGATCCGCCCCTCGCCGCCGTCCTGGCGGATGCGCGCGAGGACCTCGAGCGAGGCGGGGAGCGAGTTGTCCCCCGGGTGGGCAATCAGGAGCGTGGGAGACGGGAGCTGGGCGACGGTCTTCAGCACGTCGCGCTCCACGCCCCCCGTGAGCACGAGGATCGCCGTCAGCTTGTCGGCCGCCGGGTGGGCGATCTCCTCGATGCAAAGGCCGTCGCTCGTGCGAAGCCCCGCGAGCACGCGGGTCCGCAACGAGTCAATGTGGCCCTTGTCGTGAAGGCTGCTCGCCCGCACGATGACCCCGATCTTGTCCATGGGGCCATCGTATCGCCCGCTCCCAACCCTCCCGATCCATTCGCGGACCCGCGCTCTAGACACGGATCACCCGCGCGCCGGACCAAGCGGCGGAGGGATCCGCGCCGCTCTCCCCTCACGAACGGACGCCGGCCGTCGCTCGTCGCACAGGCGCGCCGACGCTTGATACGACGAAGCCGCCCTGGACCCCTTCGTCCGGGTCGGCACCACGCGCGTCGGCGACGGGAGGCCCGATGAGCTTTCTCGAGACCCTCTTCTATGGGAACCCCGCCTGGCGGTGGCTCGCCGCCGCCGCCGTCATCCTGTTCGCGTGGGTCTTCCTTCAGGTTGCCACTCGCACCGTCATCCGCTGCCTGCGGCGCGCCGCCGAGCGCACCGAGGGCCGGCTCGATGACCTCTTCGTCGAGCTTCTGCACAAGACTCGGTTCTTCTTCGTCTTCGTCATCTCCGCCTACGCGGGGTCGCGGCTGCTGACCCTACCCGAGGCGGCGAAGGAGGTTCTCTGGGTCGGGTTCGTGATCGCGATGCTCGCCCAGGCCGGGTACTGGGGCAACGGCCTCGTCAACTTCTGGCTCTCCCGCACGGTGCATCGACGATTGGGCGGAGACGCCGCGGCAGCGACCTCGCTCGCCGCCCTCGGCTTCCTGGCCAAGCTCGCGATCTGGGCCGTCGTGCTGCTCGTCGTTCTCGACAACATGGGCGTCAGCATCACGACGCTCGTGGCCGGACTCGGAATCACGGGAATCGCGGTGGCGCTCGGCGTCCAGAGCGTCTTCAAGGATGTGTTCGCGTCGTTGTCGATCATCGTCGACAAGCCGTTCGTGATCGGCGACTTCATCGCCGTCGGAGATCTGGGCGGCACTGTGGAACGAATCGGTCTGAAGACCACGAGGGTCCGCAGCCTGTCCGGCGAGGAGATCGTGTTCTCGAACGGAGACCTGCTCGACAGCCGCGTGCGGAACTACAAGTCGATGACCGAGCGCCGCATCGCGTTCACGTTCGACGTCGCAGCCGACACGCCGATCGAGCGGCTGCGTGAGATTCCCGCGCTCGTTCGAACAGAAATCGAGAAGGTGCGCGGCGTGCGCTTCGACCGTTGCCACCTCCGGTCGTTCGCCAGCTCTACCCTCTCGTTCGAGGTCGTGTACTTCGTTCTGTCCGGCGTCTACCTCGAATCCATGGATGCCCGGCACGCCGTCAACCTCGGCATCCTCCAGGCCTTCGAGACCCGCGGCGTCCGCCTCGCGTACCCGACGCGGACGGTCTACCTCCGCTCGGCGCCGGGCTCAGAAGACGAACCACCCAACCAGTAGCGCCGCAGCCGCTCCGATCAGGACGGGCAGAGCCAGCCGCCGCACGAGCGCACCGATCGACGTCTTAAAGTAGGCGACGGACACGGAGATGCACGGGTGCACCGGGGTCACGACGTAGCCGAGGAAGGCGGCGTAGTACGCAAGCGCGAATCCGGGAAGCGTCATCGGTCCGTGCGCCGAAGCGTAGATCGGAAGGACCACCGCCAGGGACGCCTCGATCCGCCCGGTGATGAAGCCGAGGGCGAATCCGACGCCGAGGCACAAGGCGAGCGGAGGGAGCCGCATCGCGGCCAGCCGCTCGGGGACCCCCGACGACGCGAACACGTTCAGGAAGGCGAACATGGCCACGATGATCGCGGCGTACGTCCACGGACGAGCGCGGAGGACGATCCGCACGAGACGCTTCGGCCCGACCCGGCCGATCACCAAGGACAGCGCAAGACTCAGGACGACGCCCGCTGCGGTCGCGATCTCGCGGACGGGGAGCGTCGCCGTACTGGCGAGGGCGAGGTCGAGGGCCGGGGCGACAAGGAGAATCCCAAGCGGCACGAGGAGGTCGCGCAGGGAGAACGACCCCCTCGCGTCCTGACTTGCGGAATCGGTCTCCTCGTCGGCCCTCTTCGGGTGCGCGCAGCGCAGGAGGAAGACCCCGCCGAGTAGAACGGACAGAGCGAACGCAGGCGCGAGGTACGGAATCGTCGCGTACACGTCCAGCCCCGCCACCTTCGCCGAGGCGATCAGCGAGGAACCGAGCGGGTACACAAGCAAGAGCACATGGCGGAACCAGACGTTGGCCGCCGCCTTGACGTCCGGAGCCACGTGCCCCGCTCCCCGCTCCACGAGGGGCGCCGAGAGAAGCGCGCCCCCGGGCATCGGCAGCATGCCGAGGAGTCCCGGAGCGAGCGCGAGGAACGGGCGCACTCCCACGCGGAGGTTGCCGACCAAGCGCGCCATCTGCCCGGACGCCTCCATGACGCCGCCGAGGACGGGGATGAGGAACACCACGAGAGCGAGCACCAGGACGGAGGGGTCCGACACCGTCCGCCAGAGCGCGGCGCCGATCTCGGCGGGGGAGAGGGCGAACGCGCCGAGGGCGAGGGCGCCGACGGCCAGACCGAGGGCGAGGCCGAAGCGCGATAGGACGACGAGAAGCACAACGGCCA
The DNA here is from genome assembly GCA_964635895.1 of uncultured Thermotogae bacterium. Lineage (GTDB taxonomy): Bacteria > Bipolaricaulota > Bipolaricaulia > UBA7950 > UBA9294 > JAPLGD01. The sequence continues at coordinate 13,793 of CAZWQN010000005.1, forward strand.
CGGCGAATCCGACCCAGAGCAGCAACGCCACCTCCCGACTTGCACACGAACGCGGAAGGGTACGACATGAGCCGCCTTGATCCCAGGCCGGCCTGTTGGACCCGCCGCCTCCGTCCGGCACAATGCACCTCGGTGATCGCCGTGAGTGAGCTTCGAGACGTGGTTCAAGACGTGGCGGACGCGGGGCACCTACCGTGCGCGATCGTGTTCTCCCTTGCCGGCCGGTTGGGCGTCTCCCCGCACGCGGTTCGCGAGGCTGCTGATGCCGCCGGAGTTCGGGTGTCGCTCTGCCAGCTCGGTCTGTTCGGGTACGACGCGTTCGGCGAGCGTCGCGCCACTCGCGCGCTGCCCCTCGTCCCTGAGGGACTCCGCGCCGCCCTTGCCGCGGCGGCCGTCGACGGCCACCTTCCGTGCGCCGCGGCGTGGCGCCTTGCCGACGAAGGCGGCGTGCCTCGCTTCTTGTTCGGCTCTATCGCCGAGACGATCGGCGTCCGGATCTCGCGCTGCCAGCTCGGCTGTTTCGAGTAGACGAGCGCGGGATGGGCAGAGCCGCTGTCCCACGCGCGGCTCTTCGTCATGTCGCGGCGTCGCTACGTCGAGCCGTGCACGACGAGCACAGGGCAGCTCGAGCGGCGGGCGACCAACTCCGTCAGCGACGGGTCGATCACGCGGCGCCACCACGAGCGACGGCGCATCCCCATCACAATGAGGTCGCTCTTTTCGGAGCGTGCGACGCTGAGGATCCGTGCCACGGGAGACCCCAGTTCCACGCGGTCGCGCAGCGCCAGCCCGGTGGGCAGCACCTCGGCAGCAAGGCAGCGGATTGCAGACGTCGCCGCCTGAATCGCGCTGCCCAGAACCGGCGCACAGGTGATGGCACCCAACCCGTAGGTCTCGGGACAGGCGATCGTGAAGCGGAGCGGGTCGATGACGTGCACCAGAACCAGTTCGGCGCAGAAGATGCCGGCCAGCTCGACGGCTGCTCGCAACGCCTCTCGCGAAGCGTCCCCAAAGTCCGTGGGGCAGAGGATCCTCTTCGGCGTCGTCATGGAGCCCCTCCTCTGTCACAGGAGCCGCGTCCATTCTCCAGGCCGCGCCCGGGCGGACGGCCCCGCCCGGGTGCCGATCTCCGGTCTCTCACGGCAGAACTCGTCGCCGCAACCTCGGCCCGCGGCCTGGTTCTCCCCACTGAGCTCGCTACTCCCCAGACAGAAGGCCGTGCTCAATCAGGAACTCGCGAGCGACCTCCTCCGGCTCGAGCCCTTCGTTGTCCACCCTCGCATTCAGCTCCGTCATCCTCCGTTGCGCGTCCTCCGGGAATGCGACGACGAGCTCGCCCAGGATGCCGAGGAGATCCGGGAAGCGGCCGAGGGTCTTCGTCAAGAGCACCGGGGCGAGGTCGTAGGGCGGCCAGAACGCCTTGTCGTCCTTGAGGATCACCCACCCGTACTTGGCGACGACAGCATCCGTGCCAAAGACCACCGTCGCATCCACATCGCCTTGGGCGAGGTACTGCGCCGTCAGTCCGGGCATCACCGGGATCACGTACGAAGGCTGGAACGCGAAGCCATAGTGCAACTGCATTCCGATCAGGCCGTCCGGCCGCGCGTAGAACTCGAACGTGGTGGCAATGCGAACCTTACCCTCCTGCCCCTTCACGTAGGCGGCGAAGTCGCTGAGGCTGGAGAGGCGGTTCTCCGCCGCGAACTCGCTCGGAATCGCGATGGAGTAGTTGTTGTTGCACCAGATCGGGTCGAGCCAGGTGATCCCGCGTTCCGCGTCGTAGGCCTTCACCTTCTCGAACAGCTCCCGCTGCGTCTCGCCTTCGAACAGGTGCTGGGTGTAGCTCAGCCACATCGTCCCCGTGTAGTCCATGCACAGGTCGATGTCGCCGTTCTCGACGGCCTCTCGCAGCACCATGCTCGACATCCCCGTCCTCAGATCCACGGTGTACCCGCGGTCTTCGAGGACGAGCTTCATGAGGTAGCCGCCGATGAACTGCTCGGTGAAGTTCTTCGTGCCGATCCGGATCGGCCCTTTGGCCGCCGCCGCGGCAAGCGATCCGGTCAGAAGAACGAAGACGAGAAGAGCCGAAAGGCTGATGGTGATCCATCGCTTGGTCATCTGCTTCCTCCTTTGTACGGTCCTTGGATTCCCGGTCGAGCGTCGTCTTGGACTACGCCTCCTTTCCCGTCCTACGAATTGCCGCGCCGAAGAGCGAGGCGAAGCCCCCTGGGAGTCGCCGTCGCCGCGACGCCCTCCAGAAGGCGGTCAAGCAGGATCGCGAGAGCGGCCGTGGGAGCGGCTCCCTGGAGAACCATCTCCACCAGCCGCAGCGACACGCCGGTCATGATGATTTCGCCGAGTCCCCCGGCCCCGATCATCCCCGCCACCGCAGCGGAGCCCACGTTGAGCACCGTCGACGTCCGGATGCCAGCCATGATGAGCGGGGCGGCCAGCGGCATCTCGACGCGCCACAGGATCTGCCACGCCGACATCCCCATGCCTCGCGCCGCGTCCTTCACCCTCGGGTCGACGGACACCAGGCCGGCGTAGGTGTTCCGCACGATGGGAAGAAGCGTGTACACGCCAAGGGCCACAACCGCCGAGCGCCATCCCAGCCCCATCAGGATCGAGAAGACCCCGACGAGAGCAAGCGTCGGGACGGTCTGCCCGACGCTCGTAACCGCCGACAGGATGGGTGCGCCGCGCCGGAAGGATCGGCGAGAGAGCGCAAGGCCGAGCGGAATCCCTGCCACGACGGCCAGGAGCTCCGCCGAGAGCACGATCTGGAGGTGCTCCTTGAGGGCTTCGAGGAGCTTCGCAGGCGGCGCCATCATGAAGAAGCCGACCCGCCCGAGGCTCGTCATCCACCCGGTCAGCGCACACAGCCCTCCGAGGAGAAGGAGGAGGACGAAGCGCCGCCTCACGGCAGTTCCTTCGGCGTGACCCGCTCGGCGGAACTCTGCCGGAGCTGATCGAACAGACGGTCGAACGTGACGACCCCGACGAGCCGCCGCTCGTCGTCCACGACAGGGAGGTTCCCCGTGGCGCTCTCGAGCATCAACGCCACGGCTTCGTTGAGCGGCATCCCTGGCGAGCCGAGCACCGCGTAGGGGGTGACGCGGCTCGCGACAAGCTCGGAGCCGCCCTCGGACGCCGTGGCCCTTTCGATCCAGCCGAGGAATGCACCGCCGGCGTCGACGACCGGAAGGGCCGTCCGCCCCAGCGCATCCATCGCCTGCCGCGCCGCGGCGAGCGTCTCTTCCTCGCCGATCACCGTCGGCTCGGCATCCATGATCTCCCGCACGTTGGTCAAGCGGAGCGCCTTCAGCGTTCGATCGGTCCCCACGAACCCCCGCACGAAGTCGTCGGCCGGCTGGGCGAGGAGCTGGGACGGGGTCGCATGCTGGATCAGGCGCCCTTCCTTCATGAGGGCGATCCTGTCTCCAAGCTTGATCGCCTCGTGGATGTCGTGGGTGACGAAGACCACCGTCTTGTGGATCTCTCGCTGGATGCGGAGGAACTCGTCTTGGAGGCGCTCGCGCGTGATCGGGTCGATCGCTCCGAACGGTTCGTCCATCAGGAGAATCGCCGGGTTTGCCCCCAACGCCCGCGCGACGCCGACGCGCTGCCGTTGGCCCCCTGACAGCTCGGCCGGATAGCGGTGAAGGTACTCGTCGACCGGCGTGAGTCCGAGCAGGTCGAGGAGCTCGCGAACCCGCTCGCGTCGCTTCCTCCTCCGCCAGCCGAGCAGGCGGGGCACCGTCGCGATGTTTTGCGCCACCGTCATGTGCGGGAAGAGGCCGATCTCCTGGATGGCGTAGCCGATCCGCCGGCGCAGGGTCGTCACCCGCATCGTCGAGACGTCGTGCCCTCCGACCGTGATCCTCCCTGAGGTGAGGGGGACGAGCCGGTTGATCAGTCGCAGGGTCGTCGTCTTGCCGCACCCCGAAGGGCCGAGGAGCACGCAGAACTCTCCCTCGCCGATGTCGAGGGAGACGCCGCCGACGGCCCGCGTTCCGCCGGGGAAGACCTTGGTCACGTCTCGTAGCTCGATCATGCCCTTCCCTCCCTACGAATTCCTCGCGGCGTCGACAACCGCTCGACCACTCCCAGGGCCACGTCGAGTCCGACGGCCAAGAGAGAAACACAGATCGCTCCCGCCAGAACCAGATCAGCGCGCGTGTTCGCGATCCCACGGAAGATGAGCTGCCCCAGTCCGCCCGCCCCGATGTACGCGCCGATCGCCGCGATCCCGACGTTCATCACGATGGCCTGCCGCAGGCCGGCCATGATCGCCGGCACGGCCAGCGGGATTCGAACCCTCCACAGGATTTGCCTCTCGGACATCCCCATCCCCCGGCCCGCCTCGATCATCGCGGCGTCGATGCCGCGGATCGCCGTCGTCGTGTTGCGCAGGATCGGCAGGAGGCCGTACAGGGTGAGCGCGACAACGACCGGCACAAGACCGATGGACATCAGTCCGAGGGACTTCAGCACGGCCATCAGGATCCCGTACAGCGCGAGGGAGGGGATCGTGAGGAGGATCCCCGCCACGTGCAAGACCAGCTCGGCCAGACCTTCGCGACCGCGCTTCGAGATGAAGATCCCCAGCGTCAGGCCAATGACGACCGCCAAGCCGTTGGCGATGAGCACGATCCGAATGTGCTCCACGGTCAGCTGGCCGACATAGACCCAGTGCGACGTGAGGTAGCGCCACGTTGTCGAAAGCATCGACAAGTGTTAGCGCATCAGAACAGCAAAGTCAAACAGTTCGTTAAGCTTCTTTATGCACACTCGCGCGCGAAGTCGAGGGGCGATCGACCTTGGTTTCGATAGCCGAGGTACGGACGCGTCTCGTTGTACGCCTTGAGCCAGGCGGCGAACTCACTCTTCCAGCGCGCTATCGGAGCCGCAGTCCAGTCGGCGCGGCGGGGCGCGACGAACTCGACTTGCAGGTCCTGCCAGAACCGCTCCACGAATCCGTTTTGCCGCGCGGCCGCCGGATGGGCGGCACGGTGGTCGATTCGGGCTTCCGCGACCGCCGCCTCGAACGGGTGGCGCGGCGGACCCCAAAAGAGCGGCACGTCGGGGGTGATCAGCGACTCGATCGGTTGGCTACATCTCTCGTAGAACGGCAGAACCTGCTTCTTGAGAAGCTTCACGGCGTCGGCGGTGTCACGACACGCGTGCAGGGAGGCGAAGGCCACACCGCCGAAGGAGTCGACGACAAGGTGGACGTAGACGCGCGCGGCGCGCGTCGCGGCGCGGACGTCCTGCAACAGGGTTTCGCCGGGCCGAGTGCTCTCGCGGCCGCGCTCTCGAAACGCCGGATTCCACGCGTCGATCCAGGCAAGCTGCTCCTCGGTGCAAGCGGCCGCCGATGGCATCGCCAAGGCCTCGAGGCGAAGCCACCGGTCCTGAGCCGTCGCCAAACCGTGACGGCTCAGGATCTTCTGAACCGTCGGAGAGCTGATCAAGACGCCGGAGTCGCGAAGCTGACCCGCAAGGCGAACGCACCCCCACGACGGGTGGGCGAACGAGAGCTCGACCAAGTTCTGCTCGACGGCTCGCGGCGTGGCCATGGGATGGGTCTTGTGGACAGAAGGGCGGTTCCTGAGTCCGGCGAGGCCGCTCTCGCGATACCGCTTCCGGTACTGGTAGTACGAGCTGCGGGGGACCCCGAACCGCCGACATGCCTCGGACACATTCCCGAGGCGGCCGCTCAGTTCCAGGATCTCCTTCCTTCTCAGGACGAGATCGTCACTTTCCGTCACACCCACGCCTCCCAGGCAGGGCGATCATCTGCACAAGTGCCTCTGGGCCCATTCTGCACGCCGTGGGGTTCCCTCGTCAACCCTCGTGTGCCGAGGTCCAGACGGCGCCGTCAGAGGCGCTCGGTGAAGCGGCCGCGCTGCGCAAGCGATCCTTAAGAGCAAGAGAGAGCCACGTTGCGTAGCTTGGCTCTGTTGACCTGGCCAAGGTGCACGGCTACGATTCACGCGGTCAAGGGGGATTAGGGATGTACATGATCATCGTCGGAGCCGGATCCGTCGGGTCCGGGGTCATTGCGCTCGCTGCGGCCGAGAAGAACGAAGTCGTCGTCATCGAGTCAAACGGTGACCGCGCCCGAGAGGTGAGCCGCGAGTACGACGTCGTCGTGCTCGATGCGGATGCGACCATCGGCGACACGCTCCGTGAGGCCGGCGCAGATCGCGCCGACGCGCTCATCGTGACCACGAGCGACGACGCGGTGAATCTGATGGTGGTCTCCATGGCGGCGGAACTTGGTATCACGTCGGTGGTCTCGGTGGTCAACGAGAAGGATCACGCTTCCTTCTTCCGGCGGCTCGGGGCGACCGTTATGCAGAACCCCGAGGAGGTCGTGGCTGCCCACCTCTACAACACGGCACGGCGCCCCCGCGTGGTTGATTTCGTTGTCCTCCCGGAGGAGGCCGAGCTGTTCCGCCTCGCGCTGAAGGCGAAGTCGCCCCTGGTGAACCGAACCGTCGCCCAATGCGTGAAGGAAGACAGGATCCCCGCCACCCTGCGCATCATCGGCCTCTCGCGTGAGGGCAAACGCAGCCTTGCCGAGAGCGACACGAAACTGAAGGAAGGAGACCTCGTAACGTTCTACTCCATCGAGAGGGTCTCCAACACGCTCATCACAAAGCTCATCGGATGAAACCCTCGTTCTTCGGGTCTCGCGAGGACCTGAGCATTGTCCTGCGCGACTTGGGTCGCGTGATGCCGGTCGTTGGGGTCATGGCGCTCGCGTCCTTGTTCGTTCCGATCGTGTATCGCGAGAGCTACGCCATCCTGCCCCTCGTCCTCACCGCCGCGGCCGCCTTCTCCCTAGCGCTCGCCCTGTACCTCCCCTTCCGGCGCGCCCCGGAGCCGCAGCTCCGCCACGCCATGATCGGCGCGTCGCTCGCGTGGCTGATCCTCCCCGCGTTCGGAGCGCTCCCGTTCGTTCTCTGTGCGCTCTGGGCCGGCGGCGGGACCACCGCCGCGAACCTGGCTGCGTTCCGCGACCCAGCGAACGCGTTCTTCGAGTCGATGTCAGGATTCACCGGCACCGGCCTCTCCGTCGCGCCCCGCGCCGACTTCCTACCGCACACGCTACAGTGGTGGCGAAGCTTCACCGAGTGGGTCGGCGGGCTTGGGGTCGTCGTCGTTGTCCTGTCGATCCTCTCGGGACCGCGGCCGGGAGCCGCTCTGTACAGCATGTACTATGCCGAGGCGCGGACGGAAAGGATCCAGCCCACGATTCGCTCGACCGTGCGGGCCTTGTGGTGGATCCTCTTCCTGTTCACGGCAGTGAGCATGGCCCTCCAGTGGCGACTCGGAACTCCCATCTGGCAGGCGGCGAACCACGCGATGACGGCCGTGGCCACGGGCGGCTTCTGCGTGACGGCTCCGGACGCGGCCCCGTACGCGAACGTCGGGGTGATGATCGTTCTGATGGTGTCCATGTTCGCCGGGGCGATCAGCTTCTCCGTGCACTACGCCGCGCTCGGAGGCGGCTGGCGGAAGCTTTTCTCCGACTACCAAACCCGCGCCTACATCGGCTTCGTGCTCGTCGGGATCGCGTTCCTGACTCTGGAGAACCTGTCCCGGTCCGGGCCTCTCGCGGCGTTTCGTGACAGCGCGTTCCACTTCGTGTCCGCGGCGTCCACCACCGGGTTCCAGACTCCGGCCCTGTTGACCTGGAGCGAGACGGCCAAGCTCCTGCTCGCCGCGGGCATGTTCATCGGCGGCGCCGCTGGATCGACCGCGGGAGGCATCAAGATCATCCGCCTGGTGGTGCTCTTGAAGGGGCTTCAGTGGAGGTTCCGGCAGATCCTGTCGCCCCGACGGGCCGTGATCCCGTTCCGGATCGGTCAGACGACGATCGCCGACGAGGACGTCGGCGGGAGGCTCGAGGACGCCGCCCTGATGCTGTTCTTGTGGGCTGCGTTCATCGTCGTCGGCGTGGTGGTACTGCTGCACACCGCTCCACCGCAGTTCAGCCTTGCGGACATGGTCCTCGAGGTGGCGAGCGCGCAGGGCAACTCAGGGCTTTCGACGGGGATCACCGGACCGCAGATGGCCCTGGCCGGCAAGATGGCCCTCTGCTTCAACATGTGGGTCGGACGGCTCGAGATCATCCCGATCTTGATTCTCATCCGCTCGCTGCTCGTGCGTCGGCGCTAGGGAGACCCGGAGACCTCGGAGCACGCCCGGACGGGGACTCCGTCCGACAGCTTGCCTCTCCCTACCGCGAGGGGATCGACGCACGGGCCAGTTCGTCCGCGCGCTCGTTGTCCGGGTCGCCGGAATGACCTTCCACCCAGTGGAAGCGCACCCGATGCGCCCCGACAAGTCGATCGAGCGCCCGCCACAGGTCCTCGTTCTTCACGGGAACAAGCCGCTTTCCGCTCCGGCGGCGCCACCCGTTCGCCTTCCACGCGTGGATCCACTCGGTGATGCCGCTCCGCAGGTAAACGGAGTCGGTGTAGAGGTCCACTTCCGAAGGGGCTCGCAGCGCGCGCAACGCCTCGATCGCGGCGGTCAGCTCCATGCGGTTGTTCGTGGTATCGCGCTCCCCACCGTGGATCTCCTTGCGTTGGATCCCGGAGACGAGGACTGCGCCCCATCCTCCCGGACCGGGATTCCCGCTGCAGGCGCCGTCGGTGTGGATCGTCACCTTGTGCACAGTGCTTCGAATAGTACCCATCTCCCGCGACCTGTCGAGCTTGTTGCTCCCGCTTCGAGCGGGAACGCCGAGCTCACGCCCCGCTCCACGTTGCCCGTTGCCGGGCTCCGGCACGAAGACTACCATGAGCCCATGCCTGCCCCCGTCGTCGTGGCCCTCGTTGGAGATCCCTACCGGTGCGACCGCGCGCTGGCGGAGCGAGAGGCGGCCATCCGGGCGGAAGACCCGTCCTGCGAGCGGCACACGCGCTTCGCCGACGAGGTCGACGTGGCGGAGTTGGACGCGGAACTGCAGTCGGCGCCGCTGTTCGCCTTCGGGCGGCACTTCGTGATCCGCCGCGCCGACGGGATCCGCAAGCCGGAGCCGTGGGCCGCGGCCCTCGAGAGGCCGCTCCCGCCCGCCACGTTCGTCACGCTCGTGGGATCCGAAATCAAGCCGGGAAGTCCGCTGGGGAAGGTTTGCCGGGCGCGCGGCGCCGTGACGGCGCTGCCTTCGCCATCACCACGCGAGGCGGCGCAGTCGGCGAGCGAGGTCGCGTCCGAACGAGGACTCCGTCTCCGCGCCGACGCGGCCGAGATCCTCGCCCGCCGCACGGGGGGAGACCTTCTGTCGCTCGCAGAGGAGACGGCTAAACTATCGGCGTTCGCGCCCGACGGCAACGTCGACGCCGAGATCGCCGACCGGCTCGTGTTCCCCGCCGCCGAACCCACGGCCTATCCGTTCTACGACCGGCTCGGGGAGAGGGACCTCCCGGCCACCCTCGCGGCCCTCGCGGAGGTGCGTGAGGACCCGGGCCGCCTGCTCGGAGGAGCGGTTCGCCACTTCGCCCGCCTGGCGGCTGTGCGCCTGCTCGTCGAGCAGCGCGTGCCGCAGGCGGAGGCCGCAGAGCTCGCGGCCGTTCCCGTGTGGCGCCTGCGCCGTCTTCTGCCCCAGGCCAAGCGCTTCCGGCTCGAAGAAGCCGCCGCCGCCCTCGACCTCAGCGTCCGGCTCGACGCACGGGTCAAGAGCGGCGGCATCCAAGCGTTCGACGCGCTGCTCAAGCTCGTCTTCGGCGTTACCCTTTCCCCTCCACCTCGGCGGGGATGAACTTCCAGAAGCCCGCCTTCTCCATAAGGAGTCGACTCGCGATCAGCGCGCAGTAGAGGCTGGCGATGATCCCGAGCGCCAGGGTCACGGCGAAGCCGCGGACCGGCCCCGTCCCCACGAGGAGAAGGATCAGGGCGATCGCCATGTTCGCGACGTTCGAGTCGATGAGCGCCGACATGGAGCGATCGTGGCCGGAACGCACGGCGGCGAGCGGTGACTTCCCCGCGCGTCGCTCTTCCTTGATGCGTTCGAAGATGATCACGTTCGCGTCGACCGACGTGCCGATCGTGAGGATGATCCCGGCGATCCCGGGCAGCGTCAGCACGGCGCGGAACAAGACGAGGGCGCCGAACAGGATCAGCATGTTCAGCGTGAGCGCAACGTCGGCCACGATCCCGAGCGCGCGGTAGTAGAAGAGCATGTAGATCAGGATGATCCCGAACCCGATGACGATGCTCATCATCCCGCGCGTGATCGAGTCGCTCCCGAGCGTCGGCCCGATGGTCGTCTCCTCGTCGATCTGAACCGCCACGGGAAGGGCTCCCGCTCGCAGCACGACCGCCAGCCGCTTCGCTTCCTCCTGGGTAAACTGCCCGGAGATGGTGGTCTGGTCCTTCACGCCGCGCCATCCCTCGGTTCGCGCCACCTGCACGATGCTCTCCTCGATGACCGGCGCGCTGTACACCGTGCTGTCGAGGATGATGGCCAGGCGTTCGCCCGCACCGAGAGTCCGCAGGACCTGGGCGAACTGCTCGGCCCCGTCCTGGTTGAACGACAGCTGGATGTGGAACCTCCCCCTCGCCGTGATGGTCTGCGCTACCTGAACGTTCGCATCCGCCAGGGCCGCTCCCGTCAGCAGGACGTCGCGCTTCACGATGTGCGGGATTCCCTCGCGGTTGCGGAGCAGCTCTTCGTCGTCCGACTCGGGGACGAGGTCGTCGAGGGGCGACGACCCCACCTGCACGACCTGGCGGAACTCGAGCATCGCCGTCTGACCGATGAGCTGGCGAGCCTCGACGGGGTCCGCAGCGCCGGGGATGTTGATGAGGATGCGGTCGCCGCCGAACCGCCGGATCTCCGCGTTGGCGAGTCCGTACTGGTCGATGCGGTTCGCGAGGATCTCGATGATGCGTTCGATCGTCTCGGTCTGGGACTTGGCGTCCATCTCCGACACGCCCTCCCCCTCGAGGACGAGGCGGACGCCTCCCTGAAGATCGAGGCCGAGGTTCACGACGTCCTTGAGCGGCCAGAACGGCCAGACCAGGTACAAAGAGCCGACAAGGAGGAGGACGACCGAAGCGAACCGCACCCAGTCGCCACGAGTCATTTCATGATGTGCCATGCGGCGTCCCTCACTTCTCCAGTTTCCGGACGATGCTCGCCTTGGCCATGCGGAGCTTCGCGCCCTCCTCGAGAAGGAGGACCACCGACGTGTCGCCGATCGAGTCGACCTCGGCGATGATCCCGCCGGCCGTCATCACCTTGTCTCCGCGCTTCAGCCCCGAGAGGAGGCTGTTCATCTCCTGCTGCCGCTTGCGCTGCGGGCGGATCAGCATGAAGTAGAAGATCGCGCCGAACGCCACGAGCAGGATGACGAGGGGCAGGTACTGCGAGATCCCGGATGGGGTCGTCGAGGTCGATGTCCCCTCGATCGCCTGCGCCCATGCCGCGCCGGAGAGAACCAGCAAGAGAAGACCACACGCTACGACCGCTCGGCCCATGCTATCACTCCTTCGCGACGATCCGGCGGCGCTCCATCCCCGTGGCGAGAGAGGGATTCCCGACCGCGCCGTACGTCGCCGCGATGCTTGTGTGCCCTGGAACTGCCTTCCCTACGACAACCGACGGCCCAAGAAGCGGGGGACACGTCGGCGCAGAGTATACCGTAGAGCCCCGCCAAGATCGACGTCCTCCCCGGAGGGAACGGCTCGTCCCGCCGCCGCACCGGCACGGGTGTGGGGCCGGGCCGTCTATCGGACGGCGGGGAGAAGGAGTCTCGCAATCACGAACAGGAGCGCGAAGCCCACGACGTCGGTGATGGTCGTGAGGAAGATGCCCGAGATATGGGCGGGATCCCTCCCCAGCCCGCGCACCGCTACGGGAATCACCACCCCGCCGATCGCGGCGATGATCATGTTGAGGAGCATCGCGATCGAGACGACGACGCCGAGCAGGATCTCGCCCTTCCACAGGTACGTGATCCCTCCGACGGTGGCTCCGATGAGCACGCCGTTGACCACGGCAAGCGCGACCTCCTTGGCGAGGAGACGCCACCCCTTCCGCCGATCGAGCTCTCCGAGCGCCATGCCGCGCGTGATGATCGTGACCGTCTGCATGCCGGCGCTTCCTCCCTGCCCGGCGATGACCCCCATGATCACGGCGAGCGCGACGGCCTTGACGATCGTCTGCTCGAACAGCCCCACGACGAACGCCGCCGCGAGCGCCGTCGCCAGGCGCGCGTAGAGCCACGGGAGTCGGAGGCGGAACGACGTCGCCCAGCTCGTGTCCAGCCCCTCCTCCGTCGGAACGCTGGCCAGCCCGTAGATGTCCTGCGTGGCTTCGTCTCGCATGACGTCCATGACGTCGTCGACCGTGATCACGCCGAGGAGCTTGTGCTCGGCGTCGACGACGGGAAGAGCGAAGTAGTCGTACTTGTCGAACAGCCGCGCGACCGCCTCCGCGTCGGCGTCAACCGGGACGGAGACGGCGTCGCGGACCACCAGCTCGCGCAGGCTCCGATTCGGCGGGGCGAGCGCGATGTCGCGCAGCGACAGAACGCCGATCAGGCGTTGGGCGTCGTCGACGGCGTAGGCGTAGTACACGGTCTCCGCCTCTTCCTGCCGCTGGCGGAGGAAGTCGATCGCCTCCTGCGCCGTCATCGACAGCGACAGCGGAACGACCTCGGGCGACATGAGTCCCCCGGCGGTGTCGGGAGGGTAGGCGAGAAGGTCGGTGAGCACCCGCGCGTCCTCCCGGCTCAAGCGCGACAGAAGTTCCTGCTGCACCTCGTCGGGAAGCTCGTCGAGCAAGTCCACGGCGTCGTCGGGGCTCATGCGGGACAGGATGGTGCTCGCCTCATGGCGATCGAGCTTCTCGACCACGCCCGCCGACTCGCCGGGATCCATCTCGGCGAGCGTGTTCGCCGCTGCGCCGTGTGGGAACAGCCGATGGATGACTTCGGCCGCCTGCCCGTCCGATAGGTCGGCCAGCGCCTCCGCCACGTCGGCCGGCCGCTTTGACAGGAGTTCGCGCAACAGGCCCTTCCGCTCGTCCATGCCCCTCCTCAGCGTCGATTATAGTCCGGATCCGGGTTTCGGGCACCGCCGGCCCCTGGCCGCGGGGCGCCCGCTCGTCTATGCTTCTCGCCATGGCCCCTGCGAACGCGGAGAACGAAAGACGGCCGGCCGGGCGGCGCGAGGCTGCCTGCGGCCGAGCCGGCATGGTGGCGACGAGCCAGCCCCTTGCCGTCGAGGCCGGAGTGGAGGCGCTCCGAGCGGGAGGCAGCGCCGTTGACGCCGCCATCGCCGCCAACGCGACGCTCGCCGTCGTCGAACCGATGAGCTGCGGCCCGGGCGGCGATCTGTTCTCCCTCGTGTGGGATGCGGCGGCCGGCCGCCTCGTCGGCCTGAATGGGTCGGGCCGCGCGCCGGCGAGGGCGACGATCGGCGTCTTCCACGATCGCGGCCTGGACAGGGTCCCGCTCCGCGGCCCGCTGTCGTGGACGGTGCCTGGGTGCGTCGACGGCTGGGCCCGCCTGCATGCGCGGTTCGGGCGGCTTCCGTGGTCGACTCTGTTCGACGCCGCGATCCGAGCCGCGAGCGCGGGGTTCGGTGTGACCCCGGTCATCGCGGGGTTGTGGCGCGCCGCCGAGTCCCTGCTCGCCGACAACCCGGAGTCGGCCGCAACGTTCCTGCCGAGCGGGCACGCCCCGCTCGCCGGCGACACGGTCCGGAACCCCGACCTCGCCGACAGCCTGCGCGCGATGGCGCGCGGCGGCCCGGATGTCGTCTACCGCGGCGACCTCGGCCGTGACCTCGTCGCCGGCGGGGAGCGCGTCGGGTCCCTTCTTACGCGGGACGACCTCGCCGCGCACGCGTCGGAGTGGGTCGAGCCGCTGTCGCTCCGCTTCCGCGACGTCGACGTGTGGGAGCTCCCACCGAACACCCAGGGGATCGTCGTCCTCGAAATGCTCAACATCCTCTCCGGGTACGACCTCGCCGCGATGCGGCCGGACTCCCCGGAGTACCTCCACCTCTGGATCGAGGCGAAGAAGCTGGCCTACGAGAACCGGGCCCGCTGGATCGGCGACTCCACCGACGGCGGCAGCTCCGTGGCGGGGCTTCTCGCGCCGGAGCACGGCCGTAGGCAGCGGGAGCGCATCGACCCCGACCGGGCGGCCGTCGAGGTGCAAGCGAGCGACGATCCGGCCTCGGTCTGCGACACGGTCTACATCACCGCGGTAGATCGGGATCGCAACGCGTGTTCCTTGATCCAGAGCGTGTTTCACGGCTTCGGGTCCGGGGTCACGCCGATCGGCCTGGGCTTCGTGATGCAGAATCGGGGCGCGCTGTTCTCTCTCGACCCTCGGCACCCGAACGCGCTCCGGCCGGGGAAGCGCCCGTTCCACACGATCATCCCGGCCATGGTCACGCGCGGCGGGCGGCCGCTTTTTTGCTTTGGCGTCATGGGCGGGGACATGCAGCCGCAGGGACAGGTGCAGGTTCTCCTCAACCTGCTCGCTCATGGGATGGATCCTCAGGAGGCCGGCGACGCGCCGCGGGTCCGCCACGACGGCTCGTCAACTCCCACCGGCGACGTCATGCGCGACGGCGGCGTGGTCCACCTCGAACCTGAGCTTGGGGACGGGATCGCCGCCGCTCTGCGCGCGAAGCGCCATCGCGTCGAGACGAGCGTCGGGGGATACGGCGGATACCAGGGAATCTGGATCGACGAGAAGACGGGCCTGCTTCTCGGCGGGTCGGAGTCCCGCAAGGACGGACTCGCCGTGGGGACCTAGCGGGGAGGATCATGGCCACACGAGGGATTCAGTTCCTCCGCGAGCGGGGCATCCCGCACGAGGTCCTCGTATACCGATACGAAAAGAAGGGAGCCGGACCGGCCGCCGACGCGCTCGGACTGGCGCACGACAACGTCGTCAAGTCGCTCGTGTTCCAGACCGACGCCGGCGGCTACCTCTTCGCGTTGGTGGCGGGCGACGCGGCGGTCAGCGTTCGAAAACTCGGGCGTGCCACCGGACACAAGACGGTCGAGCCCGCGCCTCCACGCGATGCCGAGCGGCTGACCGGGTACCTGGTCGGCGGGATCAGCCCGCTCGGGGCTCGGCAGACGCTCCCGGTCGTCCTCGACGCCACGACGGCCGCCCGCCCGAGCCTCATTCTCAACGCCGGCGCGCGGGGAACGCTCGTCCGCCTCGCGACGTCCGACCTCGTGGCTCTCACGGGGGCCGCGATCGCCGACATTCGGGAAGCGTAGTCCCGCGCGTCAGGCGGCGAGCTTCTCCAGCTCGTCGACCATGCCGGCGACGAGGTCGAATCCGCCCTGCCAGAAGGACCTCTTCCGCACGTCGAACCCCGCCTCGTCGAGGATGGCGAGCGGCGCCTTGGACCCGCCGGACTCGAGAATCCTCCGGTACTTCGGGACGAAGGCCGCGCCGTCCTGCTCGAACTGCTTGTACAGGGCGAGGACGAGCAGATGCCCGAACGTGTAGGCGTAGCAGTAGAAGGGCGTCTCGTAGATGTGCGGAATGGACAGCCACTCCCAGCGGAACTCGTCGGGCACGTCCACACTCGTCCCGAACTGCTCCCGAAGGTTGTCGAGGTAGCGCGCGGCGAGGTCGTCGGCCGTCGGGGAACCCTCACCGACGAGCCGGTGCGCCTCGCGCTCGAACAGAACGAAGTACGCCTGCCGCAGGATCGAGCTGTAGCAGTCGTCGACGTACTTGGCGAGGAGGTAGCGACGCAACGCGGGGTCGGGGTCGACGTCGAGCAGCACGTGGAGGAGCAGCATCTGCGCGAAGTTCGACGCCGTCTCCGCCAGCGGAAGCGACGAGTGCGCCGTGAGCACCGAGTGCTTGGAGGCGAGGAGGGCGTGGACGGCATGCCCCAGTTCGTGCGCCAGCGTGCTGACGTTCTCCACGCGGCCGTTGTAGTTCACGAGGACCCACGGCGTCTTGTCCGGCACGACGCCGTAGCAGAACGCGCCAATGTCCTTCCCCGGCCGAGGCTGCGAATCCACGTGCCCGGCGTCGAACACCCGCTCGGCAAGCTTCGTCATCGTGGGATCGAGCCGGTCGAACGATTGCCGCACGAGACGGACGGCGTCGGCATAGGAGTACGTGCGCGTCACCGACGGGAGCGGAGCGTAGATGTCGCACCGGCGCAGCCGGGGCATCCCGATCCACTTCGCCTTCTGGCGGAAGAACCGCTGGTAGACGGGAGCGTTGTCGCGGCACACCGCGAGGAGCGCGTCGACCACGTCGTCGGGAACGTCGTTCGAGAGGTTTCGCGCCGCGAGCGGCGACGCCATCTTCCGGAGCTTCACGTTCTCCTGATGCCAGTCGCCGGCCGTGTACTTGTAGAGCTGCGCCAGGACGTCCTTGTTCGCCACGAAGACCCCGAGCAGCGACTCGTAGGCCGCAGCGCGCTTCGCCGGGTCCGGGTCGCGGGCGTAGACCATCAGCTCCGTCCGAGTCAGCGTCTTCGTCTCGCCGTCGATCGTGATCTCGTACGTGAACCCGTTCGACATCATGTCGTAGATCGTCGTGACGCCGCGGATCCCGTTGACATCTTTGACGTTGATCGCCTGTTCGACCGGCTCGGCCAGCGTGTACGGCGCAAACCGGCGCAGGCTCTCGAAGTAGTAGGCCGCGTCCCCCGACGCGGGCAGCAGGCGCCGCGCGTTCGGATCGTCGAGCGACTTCCACCACAGCTCGGCGAAGAGCGTCCGATTCTGCGCCTCCGCCAGGCTCGAGTCGACGCGCTGGCGGAACGAGAGCGCGTTAGGATCGCTGTTCCGCTCGGAGAACCAGAGCGTCGCGTACCCCCGCAGGGTGGCTTGGAGGTAGACGCCTCGCTCGAGCTCACGAGCGAGCGCGCTGAACGACTCCGCGGGCATCTTCGCGGAGAGCCGACCTCGCCATGCCTCGACCGCGCGCACGGCGCCCTCGAGGCTCGCGAACACCTTCTCCATCTCGGGCCCCGAGTTCGCCGGGACCAGGTCGACGAGCGTCCACCGCCCCGCCTCAAGCTTCGGATTCGCCACGCTGTCCTCCTTGCGCACTCATCGATCCGTCGAGGCCGAGGGCCGTGGCGGCGTCGCGCATGCCGGAGATCGCTTCCACCATCAGGTCGTCGACGCTCACCCCGAGCAGCGTCGCCCCCTTCTCGATCACGTCTCGGTTCGCCCCCGCGGCGAAGCCCTTGTCCTTCCACTTCTTCTTCAGCGACTTCACCTCGAGGTCGTGGAGGCTCTTCGAAGGGCGAACGAGAACGGCCGCGGTCACGAGCCCGCACAGCTCGTCGATCGCATAAAGAACCTTCTCCATCTCCGTCACCGGCTCGACGTCGGAGCACAGCCCCCAGCCGTGCGACACAACGGCGTGGACCAGCTCCTCCGGCCAGTCCCGCTCCCGCAGGATGCGGGCCGTCATCGCGCAGTGCTGTTCCGGGAACCGCCCATAGTCGAGGTCGTGGACGAGGCCGACGATTCCCCACGTCTCTGCATCAAGACCGCGCTTCTTCGCCGCGTAGCGCATCACGGCTTCCACAGCCAGCGCGTGCTTGATGAGCCCATCTTGGTCGTTGTACTCGGTCAGGAGAGCGTAGGCTTCCTCGCGAGTCGGCGTGTGCATGCAGTCCTCCCGAGCTTTCGTCAGTGGCCCGACTCTATCGCCACCTGCGAACGACGTCCAGTCCTGCTTCCCCGCGAGGTGTCCCCGCTCTTCGCGCGCAGTACGCCGCCCTAGGCTCTGAAGCCCAGGCGTTCGCAGCGATGTCCTCCACCATCGAGAGGAGCGGAACCGCACGCCGCCTCGGCGTCGGCGGTCTTTCTCCGCTTCGACTTCGTCGCAGCTGCGCCCGTGGCCTCTTCGCTGTGGCGGGCATTCGGCGACCTCAGGCGAATGGGTGTCTTCACCGAAGGCTCGCGCCGCCCACAACCAGCCGAGCACCTTGTCCCTCGCTGCCGCGCTCTCTATCATGGGCCGCACAGCGCCCGGATCCGGTTCGCGGCGTGAAGGATGAGCCTCCTGTGTACGGAGAGTCCTCTCGCAGCAAGCTCACTCGAGCGAGTCTGTGGAGCATTGGGTACGTGTTCTTCAAGATCGGCCTCCTGACGTTCGGGGGAGGCTTTGCCATGTTGCCGGTGCTGACCCACGAACTCCGAGACCGGCGGCAGTGGATGACCGACAAGGAGCTGGCCGACATCGTCTCAACCGCCACCGTCTTCCCCGGCGCGATCAGCGTAAACTCTGCTTTCCTCCAGGGACTGCGGATGCGCGGGATCCCCGGAATGGCCGCCGCCGTCACGGGACTCGTTACGCCTTCGCTGCTCGTCATCCTGCTCATCGCGATCTTTCTCTCTTCGTACGCCGCCCTGTCCACCGTGCAAGCCTTCTTCAAGGGCGCGGCGGCGGCCGTCACGGCGCAGATCGCTTATGCCGTCTACATTTTCGGGCAGAGCGCCAGGCCGACCCCGCGTGCCATCGGCTTGGCCCTGGCCATCCTCGCCCTGCTGATCTTCGTCAAGATCCACCCCATGGTGGCAATCCTCGTATCAGGCAGCGTCGGGTTCTTCCTGTTCGGCAGGAGGCGCGGGCCGTCCGAAGAGCCGATCTGTCGGAAGGACGGCTGACATGGCCACGCTCTTCCAGCTGTTCGCGAGCTTCCTCGTCATCGGGGCGACCGCCTACGGCGGCGGGATCGCCACGATCTCCCTGATCCAACGGGAAATCGTCGCCGCCCACGGCTGGCTGACCGCGGCACAGATGCGCGAGCTCATCACCCTGGCGCAGATGACCCCGGGACCCATTGCGATCAACGCCGCGACTTTCACCGGTTACAGAGTTGCGGGAATCGCCGGCTCGCTTGTCTCTACGCTGGCTGTCATCACCCCCGGTGTCCTCCTACTATCCGGCTACTCGCTCCTCCTCTCCCGGTTCCGCCCGACCGGCTTCCTGGATCGAGCCCGGGAGGCGCTTCGGCCGGGGATTCTCGCCCTGATCCTGTACGCCGTCTACACCTTCGGCGCAACCGCAATCGATGGGCTTGCGACAGGTGCCATAGCAGCCGGAACCTTCCTCGTGATCCTGCTTTGCGGGCGTCGAGTCCACCCCGCGCTGTTGGTGTTCGCCGCAGGGGGGCTGGGAGTCCTCCTCTTCCGCAGCTGAGACGACTGCCCACGGCCCTCCGGACTCGTGCGCCGAGAATTCCGTACTTGACTCCACTGCCCCGACCGTCTACACTGCTGTTGGCAGTCGGACATATGGACTGCTAACGTGAGGTGAGAGTTATGATCCGATTCGACAAGATGACCGAGGGAACCCAAGAGCTGTTCCGTGAGGCGCAGGACCTCCTGACGCGATACAAGCACAACCAGCTCGACGTAGAGCACATCGCCTACGTCCTCGTGAGCCAGGAGGGGGTCGGCCGTGAGATCCTTCAGGCGATGGGGGTGAAGCCCGACGCCCTGGCGAAGGACCTCGACGTCTTGCTCAAGTCGAAGCCGTCGGTGGCCGGCCAGATCGGCGGCCAGGTGTACATCACGCCTCGGCTGGATGGGGTCGTCACCGCGGCCCAGATGGAGGCCGACCGGCTGCACGACGAGTACATCGGATCGGACCACCTTCTCCTCGCGATCAGTCGAACGACGGATCCACAACTTCGGCGGGTGCTTGGGAGACACCAGATCACCCCGGAGGCAATCTACACCTCGCTCCGCGACGTCCGCGGCGAGCAGCGGGTCACCGACCAGGCCGCGGAAGACCGCTATCAGATCCTGAAGAAGTACTCGACCAATCTCACGGAGCGAGCGAAGCGCGGCGAGCTCGATCCGGTCATCGGCCGGGAGGAAGAGATCCGGCGGATGGAGCAGATCCTGTCGCGCCGCCGGAAGAATAACCCCGTCCTGATCGGCGAACCGGGAGTCGGAAAGACGGCCGTGGTAGAAGGGCTGGCCCAGCGGATGGCCGACGGGAACGTCCCCGACTCGTTGAAAGGCAAGGAGATCGTCGCCTTGGACATCGCGGCGATGGTGGCCGGCTCCAAGTTCCGCGGCGAGTTCGAAGACCGGCTGAAGTCCGTCATCCGCGAGATCGAAGCTCACACCGGACAGACGATCCTGTTCGTCGACGAGCTGCATACGCTGGTCGGCGCCGGCGCGGCGGAGGGAGCGATCGACGCGTCGAACATGCTCAAGGAGCCGCTGTCGCGCGGTCGCTTCCAACTCATCGGCGCGACGACGCTCGACGAGTACCGAGAGCACATCGAGAAGGATTCTGCGTTCGAGCGGCGATTCCAGAAGGTGTTCGTGCCCGAGCCGTCGATTGACGAGACGATCCAGATTCTCCGCGGGCTGCGGGAGACGCTCGAGAAACACCATCAGGTCAAGATCACCGACGAAGCGATCGAGGCGGCCGCCCGCCTGTCCGAGCGCTACCTCTCCGACCGCTTCCTCCCCGACAAGGCCATCGACCTCATCGACGAGGCGGGGAGCCGGCTGCGTGTGGACGCAAGCGGGACGGAGGTCAGGCCGGCCGAGATCGCGGCCCTCGTGTCGCAGTGGACCGGGATTCCCGCCGAGCGGATGCTCGAAGAGGAGCGATCGCGGCTCACCGCGATGGAGGCCGCCCTCCACGCGCGGCTCATCGACCAGGACGAGGGGGTGCGCGCCGTCGCCGAGGCAGTGCGCCACTCGCGGGCCGGGCTCTCCGACCCGCGCCGCCCGATCGGCACGTTCCTGTTCCTCGGCCCAACGGGGGTGGGAAAGACAGAGATGGCGAAGGCTCTGGCCGCGTTCCTGTTCGGCAGCGACACGGCTCTCCTGCGCATCGACATGTCCGAGTACATGGAGCGCCACGCCGCCGCCCGCCTGATCGGGTCGCCGCCCGGTTACATCGGCTACGAGGAGGGGGGGCAGCTGACGGAGGCGGTTCGACGCCGGCCGTACCAGGTCATCCTGTTCGACGAGCTGGAGAAGGCTCACCCTCAGGTGATGAACCTCCTCCTGCAACTCCTCGACGAGGGACGCCTCACGGACGGCCACGGGCGCACCGTCGACTTCCGCCACACCATCCTCATCATGACGTCGAACGTCGGGAGCGAGTTCTTCCAATCGGACGACGACGAGGCGACGATCCACAAGCGGATCCGCGACGAGCTGCGGAAGATGCTGCGGCCGGAGTTCCTAAACCGAATCGACGAGATCGTCATCTTCCACCCGCTCGACGAGGCGGCGATCGAGAAGATCGTCGAGCTGAAGATCGCCGAGCTGAACGGACGCCTTGCCGAGCAGCGGATCCGCCTGACGTTGACCCCCGAGGCGAAGCGGATCCTGGCGAAGGAGGGGTTCGACCCGCACTACGGCGCCCGGCCGCTCGCCCGGGCGCTCAAGCGTCTCGTGGAGAACCCGCTCGCGTCGAAGATCGTCGCCGGCGAGATTCACGAAGGGGACTCCGTTGCCGTCGACGCTGCGGCCATGTCCGACGCGCTTGTGCTCCGGCGCCAGGTCGCCGCGTAGCCGGCGAAGTCCGCTCGTCGCTCACTCGAGGACGAGCGACAGAAGCGCCATCCGGATCGGAACGCCGTTCGCCGACTGGCGGAAGAACGCGGCGCCGGGAAGGTCGTCGACGTCGAGGTCGATCTCGTTCACGCGCGGCAGCGGATGCAGGATCGTGATCGACGGCTTTGCCGGCTTGAGCGCCGCGCGGTCGAGAATGTAGGCGCCTTTCAGGCGTTCGTACTCGGCCGGATCGGCGAACCGTTCCTTCTGAATCCGCGTCATGTACAAAACGTCGGCGGTCCGAATCGCTTCGGCAAGGTCATCCGTCTCCGCGACCGGGATGCCCTTCCCCCGCAGCCGCTCGACGATCGCGGCGGGCATCCGCAACGCCGACGGCGACACGAACAGGAACGAGGCCCCATAGTTCGCGAGGAGGTCGGCGAGCGAGTGGACCGTGCGCCCGTTCTTGAGGTCGCCGACGAGAGCGATCCGCAGGCCGTCCACGCGCCCCTGCTCGCTACGAATCGTGTACAGGTCGAGGAGCGACTGCGTCGGGTGCTGACCGGCGCCGTCGCCGGCGTTCAGAATCGGGACACGCGACACGCGCGCCGCCTCCTCGGCGGCCCCGATCTCGGGGTGGCGAAGCACGATGACATCCGCGTACCCCCCCACGGTTCGGATCGTGTCGGCGAGCGATTCGCCCTTCGCCGCCGACGAAGACTTGGCCTCGGCGACGCTGATCACCTGCCCGCCCAGGCGGAGCATTGCCGCCTCGAACGACAGGCGCGTGCGCG
>CAZWQN010000006.1:0-10299 GCA_964635895.1 uncultured Thermotogae bacterium
CTAGGTAAGGTGGAAGATCCCCTTCGCCCGATCCACCTCATCGACGGTGAAGATCGCCTGGTGCTTTCCGACTGCTGCGTACACCGACAGGACGTTGATCCCCTCGGCGCTCAGCCGCGCGAGGATGGCCGCGAGTTCCCCCGGGTGGTTAGGGAGATCGATCACAAGGGCCTCTCGCTCCTCGAAGTCAATGCCCTTGTCGCGCAGGACCCGGCGCGCCTTTCCATGGTCGTCGGTGACGAGACCGACGACGCCCTCTTCCAGAACCGTCAATCCGGCGATCCCCTCGATGTTGATGTGCTCGGCGCCAAGCGCCTCCGCAATGTCCACCAGAGCCCCGGGGCAGTTGCCGACCAGGAAGGAGAACTCCTTCACTCGCCATCACCTCCTAAGTCGCATCGTAGCACGAGGTGCGCACGTCGGGGAAGTGACGAGCGTGAATGTGCCGACGCAGACGCCACCTGGCCATCCTCACGCGCCCGCTGGCAGGTCAACGGAGGACGGAGGCGAGTCGATGCTCCTGTGGAACCCGAGCGCGTACGCAGTGGCGCTGATCGTGACTGCCGTCGGAGTTGCGGCGGGCATCGCGCTCGTCGCGTGGCAGAAACGGTGCCTCCCGGAGGGTGGGCCCTGCTCATCCTGCCCCTGGCTGCGTCCTGGTAGACGTTCACGTACGGTCTGGGGCTCGGGGCATCCAGCCTGAACGCGAGGCTGTGGATGACCAGACTCGAGTACGTCGGGATCGTCTCCGTGCCGCTCGCTTGGTTCTGCTTCATCCCCCAGTACAGCTCCCACGGCCGATGACTATCCTCGAGGCGCCTGGCGACCCTGGCCGAGATTCGGGTGGCCACGGTTGCGCTGGTCCGGACCCACGGGCGGCGCGGCCTCGTCCAGAGGAACCTCTCGCTCGACTCGAGCGGCCCGTTCTCTGCCATTTGCCAGACGTATGGACCGTGGTTCTGGGTCTAGTACACTAGGCAGCAGCCCTTCTTCGCTCCGCGACGTACGCGCTCGTCCGGGACTCCCGAAGAACCTTCGCCTTCGCCGGCGACACGTGGCACTTCTCGTCGCCGTCTTTGCGCCGTGGACCGTCAGTCTCCTCCACATCGCCCACATCACGCCCCCCAGTTCGACCTTGCCGGTTGCGTTCTCCCTTTCGACCGTCGCCCTCGTCTGGGGCCTGCACCGCGCTGAGCTGTTTGGTCTCCTTCCGGTCGCCCGCGACTTCACGATCCGCGAGATCGGCCGGGGCATGCTGTTCGTCAGCCGTGAGCTGGCGATCCTCGACGCCAACCCGGCGGCCGTGCGACGGATCGTCGAGCCTTCGTCGCGAGGCTCCTTGCGGAGGTTCTCCCGGCGCTCCGCGACGTGGCGGGCTTCTTCGACGGAAGCGACGCGATCCTGTATGTGGAGGGAGCAACCCATCCAAACGGAGAGGCCGTCTCCGCGGAGACCGCGCGGGCCACGAGGCGCAACGACCCGCTCGCTTGCGTCATGATCGACGTTGACGACTTCGAACAGGTGAACGACCGTCTGGGTCATCAAGTCGGGGATCGTTTGCTGCAGGACGTCGGCCGAGTTCTGCACGCTAACGTCCGCTCGTACGACCTCGTCATCCGCTACGGCGGCACGAGTTCCTGCTCGTTATTCTGGAATCGTCGGCCTGCGAGGAGAGCGCTGCCCTCCTTCGCCGCCTGCAGTCGTCGCTCGCGGCCTGGAATGAGGAGTCCGCGGTGCCCATCTCTTTCACGCTCTCTGTGGGTGTGGCTCACGGGACCTCGGGCGAGGGGCGGGATTGGGCGGACGTCGTCGAGGAGGCCGATCGATCCAAGTACGATGACAAGGCGGAGCGAGCGCCGTAGAAGAAGCGAGGAGGAATCGATGGCTACAGTGCGGATCACGGTCGTGAAGCGGGCCTTTCATCAGGACTTGAGCGGCGAACACATTCGCGCGGAGCGGTACCCGGAGGGGTTCGGCCCATGCTCTCTCTGGGCGGAAGGGCAGAGCTTCCTTGTGGAAGGATTCCCAAAGAAGCCCGAAGGGTTCCCGTGTGACTGGGCGTGGGCCGACATCCAGCGCGACGTGGCCATGATCGCCTTCGGAGCCGACCTTCCGTGGATGAAGGAGAAGGGCACAGCTGTGACCTGCTGCTCCGACGGCTTCCGTCCCGTCTCGTTCCTCGTCGAGCGGATCGAGGGGTAGATTCGCGGCGCCTTGCCTTGTCGAGCCCCGGCCGACACGGGAAGTCCAAGCTTCGATCACGGTTCCTTCACAATTGCCGGGCAGTCTGAAGCCGTACGAGAGCGACGAGCACGAGGAACCTTCGAATCACAAGAGGCACTCTAGATAGGTGGGGCCCTTCCGAGGGCCCCACCGCCCTTCTGGCCCCGGAGCGCTCCGTCCCCGCGACGAACCGCCGTAGAATGAGCGCCGGAACGCAAGGGGGGAACCATGCCGTACTTCGAGGTCGAAGCGCTTCCAGGCACCGAGATGCTGCCCGGGATTACACGCCGGGCGGCGTGGCTCGACCACGTGATGCTCACCTTCTTCACCTTCGAGCCGGAATCCGTCGTCCCGGTGCATCGACACGCTAACGAACAAATCACGATCTGCATCCGAGGCTCGATGGAGTTCTCTCTTGCCGGGGAGACGCGGATCCTGCGCGCCGGGCAAGGCGTCTGCATCCCGCCCGATACCCCTCACGGCGTGCGCATCCTGTCCGACCCCGCAGTGGCGTACGACGCGTGGAGCCCGCCTCGAGACGACTACAAGGCGTAGAGCCCGACAGAGAAGCCTAGCCTTCGGTCCAGACGCTGTCGCCACGCTTCCCTATTGACGCAAGCCCACGTGCTCGCTATAGTGGCCGAGCTGTCCAGGGAGGAAAGGCTATGCGACGAGGGAGGTGTCTTTGGCTCGTCTAGAGCCTCGGTGGGCTCCATCGGAGTCCTAGTCGTCGTCGCGTGTTTCTCCCCTCATCTCCTACCGATTCCTCCATTCGAGCGTTGGTGGCGACCTTCTGTCTGTGTTGTCGCTTGAGATCCCAACCCATAGACGAAAGGAAGCCCCATGCAAACAGCATTTACGCTTGACCAGAACGAGCTGCCGAAGCGTTGGTACAACGTCCTGCCCGACCTTCCGACCCCACTTGACCCGCCGCTCCACCCCGGAACGCGCGAGCCGCTCGAGCCGGATGCACTTCTCGGGCTCTTCGCGCGTACGTGCGTTGAACAAGAGACAGCCACAGATCGGTTCATCGATATCCCGGAGCCGGTGCTCGATGGGTACCGCCTCTGGAGACCGACGCCCCTGCTGCGGGCCGTGCGCCTCGAACGGGCGCTCGAGACTCCGGCGCACATCTACTTCAAGTACGAGGGCGCAAGCCCGACAGGATCGCACAAGACGAACACCGCCGTGCCGCAGGCGTATTACAACAAGATCGAGGGCACGAAGGCCCTCGCCACGGAGACCGGAGCTGGGCAGTGGGGAAGCGCACTCAGCTTTGCCTGCCAGATGTTCGGTCTGGGCTGCACGGTGTTCATGGTCCGGAGCTCCTACGATCAGAAGCCCTACCGGAAGGCGATGATGTCCGTGTTCGGCGCCACGGTGCACGCCTCGCCGTCTCGCGAGACCAAGGCAGGGCGCTGTGCCCTCGAGCGTGACCCGCGGACATCCGGATCGCTGGGGTTGGCAATCTCCGAAGCGGTCGAGGCCGCCATGTCCGGCCAGGGAACCAAGTATTCCCTCGGCAGCGTGCTCAACCACGTCCTGCTTCACCAGACGATCATCGGCCTCGAGGCTGAGAAGCAGATGGATGCGGCCGGTGAGTTCCCAGACACTGTGGTCGGCTGCGTCGGGGGCGGTTCGAACTTCAGCGGGCTTGCGCTCCCGCTCTACCGCGCCTCGCGGGAGCGGCGGCACACCACTCGCTTCGTCGCCGTGGAGCCGACGGTGTGCCCGAGCATCACCAAGGGCGAGTACCGCTACGACTTCGGCGACATGGCCGAGACGACGCCTCTCCTGCGAATGCACACGCTGGGACACGACTTTATCCCGCCGCCGATCCACGCCGGCGGACTTCGGTACCACGGCATGGCGCCCATCGTCAGTCGGCTTGTAGAGGACGGTATTGTCGAGCCCGCAGCCTACGACCAGCTGGACGTCTTCGCCAGCGCGGTCCTCTTCGCGAGAACCGAGGGGATCATCCCGGCGCCGGAGACCGCGCACGCAGTCCACGCCGCCGTGCAGATCGCGCGCGAGTGTGCGAAAAGAGGAGACCGGAAGACGATCCTCATCGGATTCTCTGGCCACGGTCACTTCGACATGAGCGCCTACTCAGCGTACCTTGCTGGGGAGTTGGCGTGCGCCGGACCGGCGGATCCAGCTTGTGTCCGTGCGGCCGCGGCCGCCGCTACGCGCCTCTATTGTTAGCCACCTTACGCGGAGCCTTGCCGAGGGACCGGTCTGTGGGCCGGTCCCTCGCGCTCCTTCACGAGGCCCGCTTGTCCAATCGAACCGGTTTGGCGAAGATCCACGCAAGACGAACCCTTGGCGAAGGTGGTCATCGATGGGCGATCCGCGCCGTGCGGGAAACGCCATCGCCGTCCTGAAGGCGCTGTTGAAGTGGGTGTTCGCCGCGGCATTCCTCTGTGTCGGACTGGAGCTGTCCGTCCGAAAACTGGGCGCCATGGGCTGGCGACCGGTGGTCGTGTACCTGTCCGCCACCGTCTTCACCACGGTCCTCGCGTTCGGTGTGGCGTGGCTGATCTTCGGTCTCTTGGGGATGTAGGGTAGGGAGGCGCTCCGGGAGCCGCTCGCGCGGCGGCGACAGGATCAGAACGGGGTGAGTTCGTGACGTTGTTGTCGGCGCTCTTGCTGATGTTCTTGGTGATGGACCCCCTGGGGAACATCCCCCTCTTCCTCGTGCTGCTCGAGAACGTCGATGCGAAGAGAAGGCGCATCGTTCTCCTGCGCGAGTCGCTTTTCGCGCTGGGGTTCCTTCTCGTCTTCCTCTCCCTCGGTCGGTACGTGCTTGGGATGCTGAGGATCTCGCAGGAGGCGCTCGGGATGGCCGGCGGCGTGGTCCTCTTCCTCATCGCGTTGCGTATGGTCTTCCCGCAGCCCGGTGGCATGTTCGGCCAGGCACCCCGGGGGGAGCCCTTCATCGTCCCGATCGCGATCCCCCTCATCGCCGGCCCGTCGGCGCTCGCCACGGTCATGCTCCTCGCAACAAGGGAGCCCGAGCGGCTCGGCGCCTGGGCGCTCGCCGTCCTCGGCGCGTGGTGTGCTTCCACGGTCCTTCTCGTCTCCGCCGAGAGCCTGCGGCGAGTCCTGCGGCCCCGCGGCCTCGTCGCCATCGAACGGCTGATGGGGATGATTCTGATGACCGTCGCCGTCGAAATGCTCCTCTCGGGAATCCGCGAGTTCCTCGGCGCGTGAGGCCGCCCGGAGACTGCGGTCAGCGGGAGCTTGCGAGGTTCGGTTCCGTCCGCTAGGGTGGGCTCATGCACACGCTCGGTGGGTTGCTCCTCGTGTTCCTGTACGAAGTGGGCGCCGCGCTCGTCCTTCCCACGCCGAGCGAACTGCCGGTGCTCGGCCGTGCCTGGCTTCCTCTCGGCTGGGTCTTCGCGTTTGCCGTAGCGGGGAAGATCCTCGGATCGTACGCGGTCTTCTTCCTTGGGGATCGGCTTAAGGGGACCGCCCGCTTCCAACGTCTGGCGGATCGCTACCGATGGATCCGCGCCGTGATGTCATGGAGCGAACGGTTCGTTCGCCGCTACGGCGTGTTTGCGGTGTTCGTGCTTCTCTCGATCCCTGGGTTCCCGGACACCGTGTCCCTCTACCTCTTCGCCCTCGTCGGGCAGCGCCCCGTTCTCTTCGCGGTGGCGGCCGGCCTCGGCACGGCCGTCCGCATGGGGCTCGTTCTTGCTGGCGTCGTCGGCGTCGAGCACGCCGCGAGCTAGTGTCGCCGACTTCCGAGCAGGGTCGCGACCGCGTCAGCGTTGAAGCTGCCGCCGTGCGTCGTGTGAAATCGCGCGACGCCGCGTGCGAGGAGGTCGCGAAGGCTCTTCTCCCACGCGTCGGCGTCCTCGAGGAAGAAGGGGGGCGTCGGGCGCCTGCGGCCGAGGAACCGTCCCATGAGCAGGTCGCCCACGACCGCATCGGCTCCGACGAGGACGGACAGGCAGCCGCGGGTGTGCCCCGCGGTGGGCAGAAGGGAGCCCTCCGCGCCGTACGGTTCCAGGCTGATCTCGTGGTCGACGACGAGGTCGGGCTCGATGCGGGGAGGCTGCAGCCCGCGTCGCAGGATGGGAGCAATCAAGCGCCCGAGAGGCGTCCGGCCCTTCAGAGCAGCGCCTTGTCCCTCGCGCAGGAGATGAACGGCCTCTCGATGACAGGCGACCGGAGCGCCCGCCGCGCGGCAGATCCACGGAACGCCGCCCGTGTGATCGATGTGGGCGTGGGTCACGACGACGAGCGCGATGTCCGAGCGGTCGAGCCCAAGCTGACGCAGCTGGCGGGACAGGAGGCCCTGCTGCCCGGGCATCCCCGCGTCGACGAGGATCGGCGCCGCGCCGCGGACGAGGTACGCGCTCGTCCTCCCGAGCGGAAGGCGGTGGATTGTCCCGCTTCCCGGCAAGCCGTTTCGTGGAAAGCCCATAGGCTGATTCTGCCGGACGCCCGCGGAGACGCCAAGTGCGCGGCTTCGTCTTCGGTCCGGATCGGCGCCTCGGACTCGTGGAGACACCCTCAAGGCGATAGAGCCCCGTCATGGACTGGATAGTTACTCCGGCCGCCGGAGTGCTGTTCTCGGCGCTGTCACTCGTCGCGGCCGGGCTCATGTGGAGGCGCAGGTCGGCGCCGGGAGGAATGCTCCTGTTCCTCCTGATGCTTGCCGTGGCCGAGTACACCTTGGCCACCGGTCTCGAGGCGGCGTCGGTCCCGCTGTCTTGGAAGACCGCGTGGGCGAAGCTCCAGTACCTCGGCTCGGCGTTGGTGTCGACGTTCCTGTTGCCCTTTGCAGTGAAGTGCCCGGGCCTCGATTGCTGGCTGCGCGGATGGCGCCGGCTCGCGAGGGGACTGGTCCCGGCGGCGAACCTCGCGGCGGTATCGACAAACCAGTTCCACGACTGGGCGCGGATCGGCTTCCTCCCCGGCCGTTCCGGCGCGAATCCGCTCGTCTACCCTCACGGCCACGGCCCGCGTTCTACGCCGCGGTCGGTGCGCTATTCCTCTACCTCGGCATCGCCTGCTCCCTCCTCATCGGCGCCGCCTCGGCGAGATGCTTCCGCGGACCCTCGAGAGGACCCTGCACGAGGGGAGCCCTCTCGGCGGTGATGCTCAACATCGACCGCTTCAAACAGGTCAACGATCGGTACGGGCATGAGGAGGGCGATTGGATGATCGAGACCCTCGGCCGGCTCCTGCGCGAGCAGGCGCGCCCGGCGGACCTTGCTTATCGATGCAGCGGAGAGGAGTCCGTTGTGATCCTGCCTCGGGCTCCGATCTGTCGCGCGAACTCACGCGGAGGCCTTCCTGTCCGCGTTTCTCGACCTCTCCATGCAGCGAGGCCACCCGGTACCCTCTCGGCGGGAGTGGCGAACTTCCCGACCCACGGAACGACGCCTGACAACCTGCTGCGCGCCGCCGACGAGGCGCTCTACGCGGCCAAGCTTGCGAGACAAAACTGCGTCTGCGTTCTCTCGCAGGGCGACGCCCGCGCGACTATCGGTGAATGAGACGCCCGAGGAGCGGGACCTCGATCTCGATCGCGCCCTTCGGGCACAGCTCCTGGCAGCAGTAGCAGCGGATGCATCGATCGTAGCGATGGACTGGTGGAGATCGATCGTCCACGAACTCGACCGCCTTCGGAGTCACGGGGCAAACGCGAACGCAGGTACCGCAGCGGGTGCACGCGGCCGCGCGGATCACCGGGCGTGGAACGACCAGACAGCGAGCGACCCGACGAATTCCTCTATGGTGGTCGACTGCCCGGCGGGGGGTTCGATCGACGTCGAAGTCGGGAGCGATCAACGGCTCGATGGGATCGCCCACGAGGTCGACCGACGCCGCGGAACCGAGGCCGAACGCCTCCCCGTACATGATGGTCGGAACCAGACATGGATCGAGGTTCACGAGGCGGCAGACCGTCGCATCGAGGGCCACCGGGTCGTCGGAGAGCAGGAGGACGTTCATGGAGCGCGGGTGCCCGCTTTGGGGGCCGTTCCCTTCCATGGCCACGACTCCGTCGATCACGAATAAGCGCGGCCGAAGCAGGAGGTTCAGGTCGACGAGCATCTGCGAGAATAGCACAGCGTTCGGCAGTCGGGCGTGGAACTCGGCCTTGAGCGGCCCCGGAATGCAGCCGAACTGGTTCTTGATGGCGCCGGTGATTCGTGTCAGCCCGTGGGTCTTCAGCTTGGCGATCGACACAAGGCCGTCTGCATCAAGAACTCCTCGCGCGAGGGTGAATTGCCTGATCAGCCGTCCGTCGGGAAAGGATACAGCCTCTCCCATGCCGAACTCCGCGATGGGGATAGACAGCTCGCGCGCCGCTTCGGCGATTCCCGCTCGCCCGGCCGCTCCCTCGGCTCGGCCGAAGCCCGGTGAATCTCCATACGACACGCGTGCGCCCGCTCGTAGGAGCGACTTCGCCACGGCACGGAAGACGCTCGGGTGGGTCGTGACGGCCCGGTCGGGGGCGCGCCCCACCAAGAGGTTCGGCTTGAGAACGATCGACTCGTCGCGGTGGACGAACCGCTCGATGCCTCCCAGCGCGTCCAGGCTTCTCTCGAGCGCGGCCTCCACCTCCTGCTCGGCGTACGAGGTGCAACGGGCTACGGCGACGGTGCTCATTCGCGCTCCGGACGCCGGCACTCGCTGCCGACGTCATCGCACGTTGGCCCCGCCTGGCTCTCGAACTCGATCGTCGCGTGACGGATGCCGAACGACCTGACGCTCTCCTTCACGCGGCAACGGATCGCGGCCACGTCGCCGTAGGAGTCGGCACTGGGAATCACGGCGTGCGTCGTGAGGACGTGCTGTACCCCGTCCAACGACCAGACGTGAGTGTGATGTACGTCACAGATTCCCGGAACGGCCCGGATCGCCGCCTCGACTTCCGCGACCCGCAGGTCGGCCGGCACACCCTGCAAGAGGATGACCAGCGTGTCTCTGAGCCTTCTGCCGACGTTCCAAAGCACGTAGAGGGTCAGGAGGATGGACAGGATCGGATCGAGAATCGGGATGGGCTGGTACAGCGTCACAAAGCCGGCGACAAGGATGGCGACCCATCCCAGCACGTCCTCGACGAAGTGCCACATCACCATCCGGTCGCTCAGACTCCGCCCGCCTCGCATTCGCAGCGCCGCGAGTCCGTTCACGGCGATCCCGATCCCTGCCAGAAGCAACATGCCTTGTGCATAGGTGGGTTGTGGCGCGAGGAGGCGGGGGATCGATCGAAACAGCACCGCCGCTCCTCCGACGGAGAGAACGATGCCCATGGTCAGCGTGCCGAGCAGGACGAAGCGCTGGTAACCGAACGTGTAGACCTCGTCTCCGGACCGCCTGGAGATCCGGGCAAACCACCAGGTCAGAGCCAGAGCGAGGCAGTCGCCGAGGTCATGGAGGGCGTCGGAGAGCACCGCCACGCTGTTCGTCCAAAACCCGCCGGCGATCTCAAGTCCGACGAACGCGAGGTTGAAGCTGAACGCCGCGCCGAGTCTTCGGCCGCTTCCGTCAGGTGCGTTGGCCGAGGCGTGCCCGTGGTCGGTGATGATCAGGGCCTCCGAGGCGCCTCGCCGCCGCCAAGCTCCTCACGTCTTGGATCGGGCGCCGTCCCGCTCCGCTTCAATCGGCACCTCACGAATCCTCTGCCAGGTACCGGAGAAATGCTTCGAACGTCTGCTCTAGCCTCTTGATGTCTACGGAGTAGTAGCGGCTCTGCGCATCCCGGCGAACGTTCACCAGGTCTTGCTGCCGAAGGACCTGGAGGTGTCGGGAGACCGTCGGCCCCGCGAGTTCGAGAGCCGCCGTCAGCTCGTCCACCGACATCTCGCCGTTCTGGCTGAGGAGCTTCAGAATCGTCGTTCGTGATCGACTTGACAGTGACTTGAAGATCGCCGCGTGCGCATCTACCACTTCATGCCTCCTATCGATCACAGAGTCTCAATGAAGGTCTATTGACAAGACCACACCGGCGAGTATAATGCTTTCTGCGCATCTAGACAAATGCGCACATAGCACGTCACCGAAGAGGAGGTGGCAAAGATGGCAGTGACCAAGAAGCCCGCCGCGAAGAAG
>CAZWQN010000006.1:10399-27350 GCA_964635895.1 uncultured Thermotogae bacterium
CACCGAAGAGGAGGTGGCAAAGATGGCAGTGACCAAGAAGCCCGCCGCGAAGAAGGCCGCCGCGAAGAAGCCCGCTGCGAAGAAGCCGGCGAAGAAGGGCAAGTAGCCGTTTGAGACGACAGCAGCCTCCAGCAAGCCCACCAGGATGGAGAGGCTGCTGTCCTCTTTTTCTTGGCTACGGGAACGCGCATGCGTCACAGGAGCGCCGATCGATCCGTCCTTCCATGGGTTGGCGACGCGGGGTATGCTGAGCGAGGGTCGGCCCAGGCAGCAGAGGGAGTGCGGGTCCCATGGAGACGATCGACAGGATCGGATTGGCGCTCGGATCGGGGGGCGCGCGCGGAGCGGCTCACACGGGGGTTCTGAAGGTCCTCGAGAGAGAGGGGATCAAGGTGTCCGTGGTGGCCGGCTCGAGCATCGGAGCGCTCGTCGGCGCGGCCTTCGCGGCCGGCGTCCCGATCGAGGACGTAGAGCGGGAGTGGCTGGCGACCGATGTTCAGAAGATCCTGCGCGGCTTTCTACCGACGTTTCCTCGCGCAGGGTTGAGCTCTGGAGCCGAGCTGCGTCGGATGCTCGTCGGGATTCTCGGAGATGCTGAGATTCAGGAGTTGCCGATCCCGTATGCGGCCGTGGCGTGCGACATCGACTCCGGGGAGACGGTCGTCCTACGCGAGGGGTCTCTCGTCGACGCCGTGCGTGCGTCGACGGCGATCCCGGGTCTGTTCCGGCCCATCCGGTGGAATGGGCGCATCCTCGTAGACGGAGGGTTGGTCGACCCTGTGCCCGTGACCGCGTGCCGCGCCCTCGGGGCCGACGTCGTGATCGCGGTCGACATCACGCCGCGCCCGGTCCCAACGACGTCGCGCGGCCTCGGCGTGTGGGAACGAATCGGGCACAGCCTGCATGAGGGTCTTGCCCATCGCGCGTGGATTCCGAGCAGCCTCACCGAACTCCTCGAGCACGGGGTGCGGGAACAGCCTGAGCGTCCTCTTCCCGGTCTCTACAGCATTCTCAACCAATCCATCTCCATCCTCGGCCAGGAGGTGCTCCGCCAGAAGATGATCCTCGACCCGCCGGACATCCTCATTCAGCCCGAGCTGTCGCTGACGATCATGAGCTACTTGCGAGCGAAGGACGGGATCGCGGCCGGGGAGCGAGCGGCCGAGCTGGCGATGCCCAAGCTGCGCAGGCTGCTGGCCGATCGAGCCGAGAAGGGAGGCGCCGTTTGAGCGTGTGCGCGGCGCCGTGGTCGTGGACATCCATCCTGAGAAGGAGGCAGCTTCTTCCTGCGATCGTCTTCGTCGCGGCGGTCGCGGCGGGGTGCGGTCTGGGTGCCTTCGCCGCGGATGATCCGGACGTAGTCCTGTTCTATCGCGAGGACTGCCATGACTGCGCGAGGATGGACGAAGTCCTCGCGCCGCTCGAGCAGGAGTTCCCCGACCTTGATGTCCTTCGCCTCGACGAGGCGGCGAATGCCGACCTCTTGTGGGCCCTGTCGACGGCGTACGGCGTCCTGCCGATGGCGTTCCCCGTGGTCTTTGTCGGGGACCACGCTATCGTCGGCGTCGGGCGTGACAACGAGCTGCGACTTCGAATGGCGGTCTCCGACTGCATGGCGAGCCCGTGTCCGTCGCCTCTTGCCGTGCTGGAGCAGCCCAGAGTTCCGTGGAAGGCGATCCTGATCGTCGTCCTCGCCATCGTCGTGCTCCTGGCCGTCGTTCTGTGATCCCGTGTCCGTCGTGTTATTCGGGACTCGAGATGGGCTCTGCCCGTCACCGCCTCATGCGGCGGTAGATCCTCCACAAGAGGACGGCCGCGAAGATCGCGAGGGCGGCGATGAACAGGACGTTGAAGATCGCGCCCCCACGACTGACAACTTGGGTCGAATCCACGGATCCCCCTTCCGCCTCACGACGAGGTCCTCGCCAGGCAAGCGGCCGCCTCCAGGGCGGCTTCGATCTCTCGATCTACGGCATCCCGCACAACGTCACGATGCGGGTCATGCTTCCCGGCCGCGGCGGATCGAGCGTCTCCGTCAATCGCGAGGATCGATCCTGCGCGCACGCCGCGCAAGAGCGCCACGATGTACAACGCCGCGCACTCCATTTCGACGTAGATCGCGCCGGACGCCGCGTAGGTGTCAAGCCCGAGATCGCGCACTCCGCGGTAGAACGCGTCCACGGACACCGCGACGCCTCGGTGGGACTTGCCGTCGGCTGACTGGGCCGCGGCCCACAACGCCAGAGAGACGTCCGGATCGGCGACTGCGGGCATCTCCATGGGCACGAGCTGCCGCGATACTCCCTCGGCCCGTACCGCAGCGAGTGGCACGACGAGGTCGCCGGCCCGTACGTCGTCGCACAGGGATCCGGCCGTCCCCACGCGGATCAACGTCTTGACCCCGGCGCGAATCGCCTCCTCGTAGGCGATCGCTGCTCCCGCGGCGCCCACCCCCGCGGAGGTGACCCCGACGGGGACCCCCCGGTAGGTTCCGCGGTAGCTGTGGTACTCCCGGTTCGCCGCGACGCGTTCGGCGCCGTCGAGCCAGTCCGCAATCCGTTCGGCGCGGGCTGGATCGCCCGGGAACAGCACGACCTCCGGTAGGTCGCCGGGTTGAATGAGAAGATGCGGACACGCCTTCGGCATCGGGAGCACTTCCTTCCCGCCAGGGAGTGCTCCATTCTATCGACCGGGTCGGGGGCTGTGAAGGCGAGGCGATCAGGGTAGAAGCCGCGCGGGATGCCCTTGCCGGCCGCCGTCAAAGATGCTCCCCACTCGGCGGGCGGCCTATAATGAGCGGAACGGCTCATCCGTCCTCAAGAAAGGAGCAGCGATGCCTCGCGGCGACGTCTGTCACATGGAATATTCGACGACCGATCTTCGGGCGTCACGGGCGTTCTACTCGACCGCCTTCGGGTGGACGTTCCTGGACGCGCCGGGGATGCAGGACTACGCGTTGTTCGCCACTCCGGGAGGCCAGCAGGGTGGGTTCAGCGGGGGGGCGGGTGCCGACGCTCCGTCCGACAGGGGGGTGATCGCTCACATCGAGGTGGACAACATCGATGCGACGCTCGCTGAGATCCACAGGTTGGGTGGACGAACCCTCACCCCCAAGACGAAGACCTCCGACGAGTTCGGTTACCTCGCCCTGTTTCTGGACAACGTCGGGAGTCGGCTCGGCCTATGGGGTTGCGCGTGAGCGAGTTGGCATGATCGATCAAGAGGAGTTGCGCCGCCGCGAGTACGTCGGACGCGTGAACCGCGTCATGGACTACATCCAAGCGAATCTGTCCGGGGATCTGCGACTCAACACCCTCGCGCAGGTTGCGAGCTTCTCACCGTTCCACTTCCACCGCGTGTTCAAGTCCGTTGTCGGTGAGACGCTGAATGACTTCATCCGACGCGTCCGCGTCAGCACCGCAGCCACGCGACTGCTCTCTAACCCAAAGCTCTCGATCACAGACGTCGCCGTCGGGTGCGGCTACTCGTCTTCCTCCGCATTCGCACGCGAGTTCCGCAACGCCTTTGGAATGAGTGCGTCCGAGTTCCGCCGCGGCGGGCGCGACACTGCGCGCAAGATTCGCCAACTCGAGCGCAACAACGGACAAGCCGAAGGCAAGATGCAGAAAGACCGCATGGCCGACGCCACCTACACTCCGGACAACTCATCCGCGAGGAGGAACCTCATGAAGCTCAGTGTGGAAGTGAAGCAGATGCCGGAGTGGAACGTCGTCTACGCGCGGCACATCGGCGCTTACAACAAGATCGGCGAGGCGTTCGAGCGCATCTTCAAGTGGGCCGGAGCGCGAGGCCTCGTGCGGTTCCCGGAGACGAAGTCGCTCGCCGTGTACCACGACAGCCCCGAGGTGACCGACGTGTCGAAGTTGCGCTCCGACGCGTGTCTGACCGTGCCGCCGGGGACGAAGGGCGACGGCGAGATCGGAACGATGAAGGTACCTGGCGGGCTGTTCGCCGTCGCTCACGTCGAGATCGACGTGACCCAGTTTGGCGAGGCGTGGGACAAGCTGATGGAGTGGATGCCGACGAGCGGCTACCAACCCGACGACCGGATGTGCTACGAGCTCTACTTGAACGATCCGGACACGCACCCGGAGAAGAAGTGGCAGGTCGACATCTGCGAGCCGATTCGCCCGCTCTAGCCCAACGGGTCACGGCGCACGATTCGCCCCGGCTCGTCCGGGTCGTTCGTCTTGATGGAACCGCGCGGGACGTTGACCATGCGTGACGGGAGACACCCTGCGCTACCGTAGGTTCGGACGTCTTGACTGGAAGCCCTCGGCGCTCGGGTTCGGGGCGATGCGGCTTCCGGTTTTCGACGGCGACCACGCGAAGATCGACGAGAAGCTAGCGACGAGGATGATCCGCACGGCCATCGACCGGGGCGTGAACTACGTCGATACGGCGTGGCCGTATCACAACGAGCAGTCGGAGCGGTTCCTTGGTCGCTGTCTTCGTGACGGGTACCGCGAGCGGGTTCGCATAGCGACCAAGCTGCCGTCGCGGTCCGTGGAGAGGCCGGAGGACTTCGACCGCTTCCTCGACGAGCAACGGCGCCGCCTCGAGACCGAGACGATCGACGCCTACCTTCTCCATGGGCTGAACAAGAAGCTGTGGATCAAGCTCCGCGACCTCCGCGTCCTCGAATGGGCCGAGCGGGCCCGACACGATGGGCGGATCGGTGAGTTCGGCTTCTCCTTCCACGACGATCTCGCCACATTTCGCGACATCGTGGATGCCCACGATTGGGGCTTCTGCCAGATCCAGTACAACTACATGGACATCCTGTTCCAGGCGGGACGCGAGGGGCTGCGCTACGCGGCGAAGAGAGGCCTGGGGGTCATCGTGATGGAGCCCCTGCGCGGCGGCTCGCTGACTCGCCCAGCACCCCGCGAGGTGGCGGCGCTGTGGGACTCGGCGCCCGTGCGGCGCTCGCAGGCCGACTGGGCGCTCCAGTGGGTGTGGAACGACCCGGACGTCTCACTCGTTCTCTCCGGCATGTCGGCGATGAGCCAGGTCGAGGAGAACCTTGCCAGCGCCGAGCGCTCCGGAGTCGGGTCGCTGACTCCGGAGGAGCTGCTCATGGTCGACCGCGTCCGCGACGCGTACCGCGCCCTGGCCCCCATTCCTTGCACCGGCTGCCGCTACTGCCAGCCGTGCCCGCACGGCGTCGCCATTCCGCGGGTGTTCACCCTCTACAACGACGGGATGATGTATGGCGACCTTGCGCGCCTGGGCCGGATGTACACGAACGCCATGCTCGTGAGCCCCGACAGCCGCGCGGACCGCTGCGTCGCCTGCGGAGCGTGCGAGGCTGCGTGTCCGCAGCAGATCAGGATTGTCGACTGGCTCCGGAAGGCGCACGCGGCCCTGACCCAAGAGAAGAGGTAGGCGCTCCCGACGACTCGGGCGACGCAGAAGCCCCGGCCGCCTGAACCTCAACCTGCCGCTCGAAGAGAATCGCCCAATGGGTCTTCGCTTCCCGCACCGGGGCTCGGTATACTCCCCTTGTCTAGGGTGTTGCGCTCTCGGCGCGGCGAAAGGAGGATGTATCCACCACTACGAGGAGCCCGAGCGAGCCATACGGGGCCCGCGGAAGAACCCTCCGCCCAAGCCTCCGCAGGAGACGGAAAAGACGGTCGAAGAGGAACTCCTCGCTCACCTCGCGCCCCTCATCGAGGATCACGTCCTGACCGACGTCGTGCGACCCATCAAGAGCGGCAAGGAAGCCGTCGTCTACTGCTGCCGCGCCGACGCGTCGCTCGGTCGTGACCTTGTCGCGGCCAAGGTCTATCGGCCCCTCGAAACGCGAAGCTTCAAGCGCGACACGGTCTACCAGCAGGGTCGCGACCGCGGGAGCCGGCCCGACGCCCGTGTGCTCCGCGCCCTCGGGAAGAAGACGCAGCACGGGCGAACCCACAAGTTCAGCGCGTGGATCGCCCACGAGATGAGGACCCTCGAGATCCTTCACGCGGCGGGCGCCGACGTGCCGGAGCCGATCGAGCGAAGCGGCCCGGTCATCTTGATGGAGTATTTCGGGGACATCGACGTCCCGGCACCCGTTCTGCTCGGCGTAGACCTGGACGCAGACGAAGCCTCCCGGCTCTACGCCGGGGTCCTGCGCAACGTCGAGGTGTTCTTGGTCCACCATCGGGTCCACTCCGATCTCTCGGCGTACAACATGCTTTACTGGAACGGGGCGTTGACGATCATTGACTTTCCTCAGGCGGTCGACCCTCGCTACAACGACGACGCGTTCGACCTCCTGGTTCGTGACCTGCGAACGGTGAACGGCTTCTTCGCGGCGGCAGGAGCCGAGACCGTCGACCCGTCTGACCACGCGCTTCGGCTGTGGCGCGCCCACGTCGATCCCCGGCGGTAGCCGGCGTTCGCGGATCGGGACTACCCCTGCGGGGAGTCCATGAACGTCTCCTCGACGAGCCGCTCGATAACGGGTAAGGGCAGGAAACCGCGGCCGGTGAGCAGGCCGTGGAACGCTACGGGATCAAAGGCAACGCCGGCCGCGCGTTCGACCATGTCGCGGAGAGCCCGCAGCCGTGTTCCGCCGACGAGGTCCGCCGTTGCGCGTCCGGGCGAGCTGATGCACGCCTTCACGGCGGCCTGGGAGACGCTTTCCTCGTCTCCCGTCGCCGCGGCGTAGTAGTCGACGGCACGGTCGAAGCTCCACCCGAAGCGATGAACGCCGGTGTCAACGACAGCTCGGGCGGCGTCGCGAACCTGGGAGCGAAGACGTCCGAGGTTCGCCACTGGGTCGCCGTCGTAGAGACCGGCCTCCGCCGCCACGTCGAGGGCATAGAATGCCCATCCCTCCTCAAAGGCGGGGAATCCCCCCGACGCCCGCACGGCGGGCAGGGCGAGATCGCGCGCCGTTGCCCATTGCACGTGGCGTCCGGGCACGACCTCTCGATGAACGAACGCTGCCACCTCCGACGCCCGCGAGGCCTCAGGGCTCACGACCAGGAGCGCCGCTCGGGATCCGTCGTAGGCAGCGGGGATGTACCCGTTCGCCCCCTCTCCGACGAGGACTTCGACGTCCGCCTGCGGCGGCAGGCCCACGAGACGAGACACGGCGGCCCAGGCTCGCTGGATCTCGGCGCGGCACGCTGCGGCGACGTCGTCCGGTGACGGCGCGCCACCGTCCCACTCGATCCCGCTCGCAGTTCCGGAGAGAGCTTGCTCGCGAGGGGTTCTCGTCTCCTTCAGAACGGCGGCGATCTCGCGTTGCAGTCGCTCGACCGTGTCTCGGCCGGCGGCGTGCACGGCCTCCGGCGTCAGGTCGCTCTCCGTGTAGTGACGGAGGAGCCCTTCGTACGCCTCGCGTCCCCCGGCGCACTGGTCGATTCCCACGCCTGCTGCAGGGGCCTCGGCCAACGCGGCGACCACGGCGTTGTAGAGCTTCTCGTACGCCGGGATGACTTCGCGCTCTAGGGCGCGCCGCGCCTCGGTCAGGTAGGCAACGCGCTTCTCGACGCCGAGCTCCTTCATTGCGAGCAGCCTTTCGCGAAGAGCGACGAAGTACGGGTTGTGGCCGGCGACAATGTGCTCGGGAATGTACGGCGATTCCGACCATGTCTCCGTGATCTTGAGCGGCGTGAGCTGGCCGACCAGCGGCTCGAGAGCGCTCGCGGGGGGCAGACGCCCGGCGGCCCGCAAGTCGAGGAGTCGTTCGCGAAGCTGGAGCAGCTGGCGATCCGCCTGATGCAGGCAGGCGATGTAGTCGACGACGTCGTCCTCGTCGGCCAAGCGCCACACGGCGATGAGGCGCGCATACAGGAGCATGTGGGGCGAATCGTCGCTCGCCGAGATCGGATACATCGCGATCGCCGGCGCCTCGTGCGTCGTGAGATCGCTCCACAGGGCCTCGGCCGCGTCGTAGGTCAGGGCTTCGTCGGCGCTCAGGGCCTCGCGGCGGTACGTGTGAAGTCGCCGGTAGA
The DNA here is from genome assembly GCA_964635895.1 of uncultured Thermotogae bacterium. Taxonomy (GTDB): domain Bacteria; phylum Bipolaricaulota; class Bipolaricaulia; order UBA7950; family UBA9294; genus JAPLGD01. The sequence continues at coordinate 18,373 of CAZWQN010000006.1, forward strand.
TCTCGCGCTCGATGGCGAGTGTCGTCTCGACGGACTCGTACGAGTAGTCGTCCAAGCGGTCGTTGCGCACGCCGTGGGCCTCGGCCGCCCCGAGGTCGGCCATCGCCTGAGGATGTCGAAGGAGGTGGAGACGATACGCTTCGTCGATGAACTCGTCGAACGTTCGTCCCTGGAGCCGCTCTCGCGCCTCCTTGAGCGTCGGCGGCGCCCACGACGGGAGGAGAATCTCCGGGCGTGAAGAGAAGTAGAAGAAGAGGATCGCCCCGACCACCGCAAGCAGCCCGATCGCCACACCGAGAAGCCATCGTGTCCTTCGAGACCGACGACTGCGTATCCGATCCGTCTTTCCTCGATTCACAGGTTCCTCTTCTGTTTTGGAGGCCGCACCTCTTCACGAGCAGGTGACACTCTACGTGATCGCTGGAGCCGCCGCACACTCTTCGACACGCCTAGGGAGAGCCGGCGTCGATGTACAGGGCCACGGCGGCCGCCACCAACTCGAGCGGCACGTTTCCTCCCGCGAGCAGTGCGTCGTGGAACGCCATGAGGTCGAACCCGTCTCCCAACGCGAGGCGGGCCTGATCGCGCAGTCCCATGAGTTCGAGGTATCCGAGGTAGTACGACACCGCTTGTCCCGGCCACACAGCGTAGCGGTTGATGTCGAACTCCGCGTACCCGGGCGCCCGTCCTGTGGCTGTTCGGTAGTACGAGAGGGCTTTAGCGTATCCCCACGACAGCGCGTGGATCCCGGTGTCCACCACAAGGCGAGCCGCGCGCATGAGCTCGTTCTGAAGCCGTCCGAGGTTTCCATAGGGATCCCCGTCATACCACCCGGCCTCCCAGGCGAGTCGCTCGGCGTACACAGCCCACCCCTCCGCGTACCCGAGGAACGTGGTCTCGGAAAGCATGAGCGGTAAGCGCATCTCCTGCGCCAGAGCGATTTGGACGTGGTGTCCGGGAACGGTCTCGTGGTACGCGAGGGTCGGCATCGCATACCTTGCCTGCGGGACGCTCGTCTGGGCGCCGAAGACGCTCGGCTGGGAGCCGTCACGCGGCGCGGTGCGGTAGAAACCGCCCACCGGATCCGAGCGGACCTCGACCTCGGTCGAGGGAAGGCACGAAAGGAACTCGCTCGACCTCACCTTGGCCTCCTCGATCAGCCGGGTGTACTCGTCGAGCACGGCGTCCCCGAGAAGTGTGCCGCCGTCGCGCGTCGCGCGGCCGAACACCTCCAGCATTGACGCGGTCTTCGGGTACCCGAGATCGACGGCGACGTCGCGGATCTCCGACTGGATGCGCTCGACCTCGCGCAATCCGATTTCGTGGATTTCTGCGGGCGAGAGGTCGACTCCGGCGTAGTGCCGCACGAGGTAGGCGTAGTAGGCGCCGCCCGCCGGATTTCGGCCGACCCCGATGTCCGTCGGGGCGACCGAACGGAGGCTCAAGAGCTTCGTCGCCAGGCGGTCGTAGGCGGGGAGAACCCCCTCGGACACCGCCGCCTCGGCGCGTACCAGCAACTGCTGCGCCCCCGCCGCGTCGAGGTCCGCGATGCTCGCGAGTCGATCGCGGAGGTGAATGTAGAAGGTGGAGGACACCGGCCGCGCGTCGGCGATCTGCCGGAGCCCTGGAAGCGCGAGGTCGATGATCGGGCGGGGGACGATGCTTCCCGCGGCGGCGCGTCGGTCGAGGCCCTCGAGGATCCCGTCGAATGCGGCGGGGATCGCCTCGAGCCGGGCCACGTAGTCCTCCGCGTTGGCCGCAGTGCGAAGCGGGTGGATCTCGAACAGGAGCTCCTGGATCTGCTGGTCGAGGCTCGTGACGAAGAAGTGGCTGACCGGGTAGTCGCAGTCCACGTAGGGGTGGCCCCGCACGAGATCGTCCCAGTACCACAAGCAGGAGTCGTACGTCCGCTGTTGACTTGGGGAGAGGAGAGCGCGGTCGAATCGGCTCAACCTGTTCAGGATCTCGTCCTCGATCGTCATCGTCTCAAGGACGTAGGCGCCCGAGTAGTCGTTGAGCCGATCGTCGCGGACTCCGAACTCCTGGGCCATCCCCATTCGCGTGACCCACTCCGGGAAGCGCAGGACGTAGTCGCGGAAGGAGACCTCGATGAACGCGTCGAACGCGAGGCCCTCGAGATCCGCTCTCACGTGATCCAGGGTGGGCAACTGCCATGCCGGCGAGGAAACCGCCCGGCAACCCAAGCCCAACAACACGGCCATCACGGCCACGCTGAACGTCTGACGCACCGCTGCCTCCTCCTCGTATTGGGGATGGCGAGATTCTACGCCCCGCCGGACGCGGCTTCCCCGTCGGGGCGCTGCAGGGCGCCGTCGATGTACGCTCGAACGACGCGCTCCAGGACGGAGAGGGGAACGACCCCTACGCCGAGTACGGCGTCGTGGAACTCGGCAAGATCGAACCGGTCCCCGAGCCGCGTCTGGGCCCACGAGCGAAGCTCGAGGAACTTCATCTCCCCGACGAAGTACGGAATCGATTCGCCGGGATGGGCGGCCACGTGCTTGACGCGATAGTGCGCGTTCTCCATCGGCTCTCCCAGGACCTGCGCCGCATATCGGGCAGCCTGGTCTTCGTTCCATCCGAGTCCGTGCATCCCCGTGTCGATCACCGCCGCGACGGCCGTGGACAACTTGAGCCACAGCTCTCCCAGGAGTCCGTCCGGATCCTCGCGGTAGACACCGAGCTCGCGCGCCAGCCGTTCGGCGTATTCGGCCCAGCCCTCGATGAATCCATCCTGGTTCCCGATCCGCCTCACGAGGGGGAGCGACGTCCTGCGGGCGACGGTCCGCTGAAGGTGATGTCCAGGGTACACCTCGTGGCAGGCGAGCGCCCGCATCAGACACGCTTGCTCTCCCCCGAAGTACGAGCACAGGAACGTAGCCGGCCTCGACCCGTCGAGCGCCGCGTTCGCGTAGGTGGTAAGCTCGTCGTTCGAAACCTCTACGCTGATCGCGTCGCTGGGAATGGAGTGGAACGCGCCAGCGATCGCCGCGCGGATCTCCTCAATCAACTCGGTGTACCGTTCCGCGACCGCTCTGTTCCCCTGGATCCATCCCGCGTTCCGCGCTGCGATCCCCTGCACCGCGTAGATGCCTCGATCTGCGGGAAGCGAGAGGTTCTCCGCCGCCCGGATGTATTCATCCCGCCGGAGGGCCACCTCGGCGAGGGCCATCTCGTGGACCCTGAGGGGCGAGACGGCGAGCCCGAGGACTCCCCCGATCACGGCCTGGTAGTAGTCGTTGCCTCCTTCGTACTCGGAGATCCCGGACACCGCCGACGCGGAGGTCGAGAGCTCAAGTAGCCGCTTGCAGAAGCGGTCGGCCGCCGGGATCACCTCTCGCGTCAGGATCCTGCGGGCCTGCCCCAGGTAATCCTTCCGCGCGGCTACGTCCATCGAGGCAATGTGGGAGAGGTTGTTCCAGAGAGCTCGGTAGAGCACGTGAGACGACAGGTCACGCGTTCTCAGCGCTTCGAGTTCCGAGACGGGCGCGATGAGGGCTTCTCGCGACGGGCATTCTCCCAGGCTCACAGCGGCTTCGAGAGCGCCGAGGATCTGATCGAGCTGCTCGTCGACCGACTCGAGCCTCGCCAAGTAGTCTAGAACGTCGGACGTGGTTCGGAAGGGATGGTACACGCTGAGGGCGAGGCGCAGATCGACGCAGAGCTCATCGAGGTACCAGGCCAGCAACAACGCGTTTGATAAGACCAGGCTTCGTTTCACCCGCTCGAGGTAGTCCATCCACGCATCGAAGGTGATCTGCTCGTCCCAGGAGAGCTTGTTCCGATCGTAGATCGTGGATTGTCGTTCGAGGGCGCGAATCAGGGTCGCCGTCTGCTCGGAGTAGGCGGAGGAGTAGTCGTCCAACGCGTCGTTCCGAACTCCAAGGCGTCCTGCCAGGCCGTGGTACGTGACGGCTTGGGGAGAGCGAGACACGATCAGCAGGAACGCCTCATCGACGAACCGGGAGAACGGCAGCCCCTCAAGTCGTGCGACGGGATCCGCTGCAGGGGGACAGGCAGGCTGCGTACGGTCGGCTGGGGAGCACGTCGCGAGGCCGAGGACGGCGGCGAGGCCCGTAGCAAGACACAGCGCTCGAATCGCGAAGCGGACTCGTCTCATCACTCCCTCACCAGGTCACAATTCTCTGCACTAAGCATACTGCAATAGGCGCATTCGGTCCCGGCGCAGTTTGCGGTCAAGCCTCAGCGGTCTGGGGCGGAGTCCCAGATCAGGCTGCAGCAGGTCACCGCGCCTTCCGCTTTGGCCAGCTCCGAGACGTCGACGAGGCGAACGCGGATGCCGCGTTGCCTCAGGCGCGCCGCGGTGCACGGGTAGGCCGTAGGAAAGAGGACGTCGTCACCGATTCGAAGGCCGTTTGCTGCGTCGGGCTCGCGGGGATCGATCTCGATCCGCTCACACCCTGCGAAGCTGTGGCCGTCGACCCACTCCTTCCGGAGAAGGACTACGTGGTCGGCGACCTCGGTGACGGCGGACTTGAGGTGAAGACACCCCGTGACGGGAACGGCCACGACGTCGTAGCCGCGCGGCGCAACGAGCGCCCGAAGCTGGGCGATCCCCGCAGGGTTCGTCCTCTCGGACGCTCCGACGTACAGCGTTCGGCTGACGCGAAGCACATCGCCCCCGTCGAGGGTTCCCGGGGGCTCGATTCGAAAAAGCTCCATGCGGTCGGACAGGAAGGCCGCCACGGCGTCGGCCTCGCGGCGGCGTGACGGCGCGCCCGGCCGCGCGATCACCGCCGCGCCCTCGACGATCACTGCGGTGTCCTCGACGAAGACGCAATCTGGGTACTTCGAGTCGCCGGGGAGCCCGTGGATCTGACAGCCGAGCGACTCGAGCGCAGCGACGTACGCGCGGTGCTGGCCCCCCGCCCGCACAAGGTCGATGGGTTCCCGCGGGCGATGCGTGAGCTCGCAGCGGTTCATGGCCGGGCTGATCCCGCGGACGAGCGCGTGTCTCACCCTCGGAGCTCCTTGCGGAAGTAGAAGCTCTCTCTTGTGAGGGTGTAGCCAAGCGCACGATGAATCTCGGGACTGTGGGGGTGCTCGTGGGTCGTGTCCGAGGCGATTTCGGCGCAGCCGCGCGATTGCGCCCACGCCTCCGCCGCCTCGACGAGGCGGCGGCCGACGCCTCGCCGTCTCCACTCGGGAGCGACGTACCACCCCTCGAGGTAGCCGACGGGGCTCGTCGTGCACCCCTTGACCTGCCGGCGGAGGGACACCTCGACCATGCCGCACAGCCCGCCGGAGGCGGGTTCGGCGACGAAGACTCGCTTCATTGCTGTGTCTCCCAGCATCTCCTCCATCTCTGCCTCCAGCTCTTCGCGGCGCTCCGTCGGCCACAGGGAGGAGCGAAGCCGCGCCCAGTCCTCGCGATCCCGCGGCGTGAGAGGGCGAACCACGACGCCTCCGCCCAATGGCGCGACGCCACGGTTCCTCGACATCCACTCCGCCGCGAAGTCGACCAGCGGGCGCTGCTTCATCCAGAGAGCGATTCCTGCCCCTATGGACCTCGATCGCACCTGGCCGGTCGACTTCGCGCAGTCGGCCCCGATCCGCTCGAAGTCCGTCGAGTCGATAGCGAGGTCGACGATGGGAACCCGTGTTCGCTCTCCGTCGATGAGGATGGGTGCTCCATTCCTTGTCTCTCGCTTTCCGGGATATTGGGCTCGATACTCGGCGAGGTGGAGCGACGTGTTGGTCTCCTGCCCCACCCCGAGCAGGAGCACGGCGCCGTCGAGGTCGTAGATCCGAGCGAGCGGCGACGCCTCCCCGAGGCCGTGGTCGAGGGCGTGGTTCGCCACGACGACGTGCGCCTTGGGCCCGTAGGCGGCGAACGACACGTACGGGTGGAGGCTGCGGATCACGCCGGGCCACGTGCGGAACGTTTCTGCGACGACGCCCATCCCGCGCGTTGGGGTCCGCGCAGGGTCGTAGGCCGGCATCATCCGGCGGATGAGGTCTTTCCACCCCTCGGGAACCGGCGGGTCTCGCCAGTCGCGCGGGTCCGTGACGTCCCCCGAATGGCTTGGCATGACGAGCGTTCCCGGCGCTCCGACCGCCGCGAGGAGAGCCTGGATGACCGCCACCGCCCCGCCGCACACCCATCCGAGCGCCGAGAGCGACGAGTGAACGAGCAGCACATCGCCCACCGCAACGCCCAACGCGCGAAGGTCGGCGGTCAGGGACTCCACCGTGACCGGGAGGCCTTTCGTTCGCCGGATCGCGTCGAGCTCACCCACGTCCCCTCCAACAACAAGGCCGAGGACCTCTTCGCCCTCGGCCCTATCTTGACCGTCTGCTGCAGGCCTACTTCTCGGCCTTTCGCGTCGTCGGTACGGGCATGACGCCGGCCATGTCGCCGATGATGTTGATCAGTTCCGTGCCGGCAGGGACGACGATCTTCGCGTTGTCCCGCAGGGCCTTCTCCAAGGCCTCCAACTTGCGAAGAAGCTGTGCGTTGCCGACGAAGTAGGTGTTCGCCGCTTCGTTGACGAGGCGAATGGCTTCCGCCTCTCCCTCCGCGGCGAGGATCTTCGCCTGCTTGATCCCTTCTGCCTTCTTGATCTCCGAACGCTTCTCGCCGTCCGCCTGGCGCTCCACCGCGTTCGCGTAGTCAAGGGCGGCGATCTTCTCGTTCTCCGCCTTGACGACCTTGTTCATCGTCTCCTGCACGTCCTTCGGCGGATCGATCTCCTTCAGCTCGGTGCGGACGATCTCCATGCCCCAGCTCTGCGTTTCCTCCGAAAGCGTGGAGAGGAGCTCGGTGTTGATCTTGTTGCGCTCGCTGTTCGCGGACTTGAGCGTCATCGTGCCGATGATGTTGCGGAGCGTCGTGCGGGCAAGGTTCACGATCTGAATCTTGTAGTTGTTGACGTTGTACTGCGAGTTCTTGACGCTCTGCTCGTCGTCCTTTACCTTGAAGTAGACCTGGGCGTCGACGCGCGCGTTCAGGTTGTCGTTGGTGATGATTTCCTGCGGCTGCGCATCGACCATCTGCTCGGTGACGTTGATCTGGATCAGGCGGTCGATGAGCGGGATGACCCAATGGAACCCAGGTCTCCCGAAGTGGTTGTACTTACCCAACCGCTCGATGAGCGCGCGGTGGGTCGGCCGCACGATGCGGATCCCCAAGAGGAACAGAAGCACCGCAATTGGTATTGCATAGTAGTACCACATGGTTCCCTCCTTCCGTCGAACGGCCAACGCCTAGCGACCCGCTTGCAGGTCGCCGCGGTCGTCCACCGCCTCGGTACGCTCGGAGGATGTTACAGGAGGCTGCCGGAGAAGTACACGCCGCAGCCGGCGAAGGGCCCCGGTACGGACGGCTGTCTCTCGGTGTGCAGACATCGGCAGGTGGAGATCCGACGAGGGGGCGGGTATACTTGTTGCAATCTGAAGCTAGCAATTCGATCGCATAGTCCCTGCAGTACAAAATTGCGAAGCATAACGAGCTGAGAGTGCGACTTGGCTCAACGAAGTCAAGGAGGACTTTCAGTGAGTTTCGAGAAGTTTCGGTTTGACCCGCGCGTGCTGTCCGGTATCGAAGCCGCCGGCTATGAAATCCCGACACCCATTCAGGAGCAGGCGATCCCGATCGTTCGCGATCGGCGGGACGTCCTAGGCCTTGCTCAAACGGGCACGGGCAAGACGGCGGCCTTCATGCTGCCGATCCTCGACCGGCTGATGCAGACCCGGTCGCACCACATCCGCGCCCTCGTGCTGGCGCCGACGCGCGAACTCGCCGAGCAGACTCACCAGGCTACGGTGAGCCTCGGCAAGAGCACCGGCCTGCGCAGCGCAGCCATCTACGGCGGCGTCAGCAAGGGCCCGCAGCTCGTGGCCCTGCGGCGCGGCGTCGACATCGTCGTCGCCTGCCCGGGCCGACTGCTCGACCACGTGGAGGCACGAGCCATCGACCTGTCGCACGTCGAGATCCTCGTCGTGGACGAGGCGGATCGAATGTGCGACATGGGATTCCTTCCCGACGTCCGCCGTATCCTGACGTACCTGCCCGCCAAGCGGCAGACGCTCTTCTTCTCGGCGACGATGCCGTCGGAGATCCGCGCCCTCGCCGATCACATTCTCGATCGTCCGGCGACGATCCAGGTCGACGCGATCGGCCCAGCGAAGACCGTGGCCCACGCGTTGTTCCCGGTGCCGGACACCCAGAAGACGGCGCTCCTGCTATCGCTGCTGAAGCAGACCGCGACGGGCAAGGTGTTGGTGTTCACTCGGACCAAGCACCGCGCTCGGAACCTGTCCCTGGTCCTGCGCAAGGCGGGCCATCGCGTCGCCGCTCTGCAGGGGAACATGACCCAAGCTCAGCGCCAGGTTGCGATCGAGGGGTTCCGCAACGGGCGGTTCGACGTTCTCGTCGCCACCGACGTCGCGGCGCGGGGGATCGATGTGCTCGACATCTCCCACGTCATCAACTTCGACATGCCGAATGCGGTCGACGCGTACACCCATCGCATCGGCCGAACCGGGCGCGTCGAGAAGAGCGGCGAAGCGTTCACCCTCGCGTCCCCCGGGGATGGGCTGATGGTGCGCGACATCGAACGGGTCCTCGGCAAGCGGATCGACCGCCGACGGCTCCCCGGCTTCGACTATGGCTCCTTCGCCCCCGAAGCGCAGTTCGTGTCGAAGAGCGCGGCCGCGCCTTCGCTGCCGCGGGCGTTTCGCCAGCGAACGCCGTCCGTGCGGGTGATGGGGGCGACGCCGTACGTCAGCCGCCACCGGCCAGTACCGTCAGCGTAGTTCTCCATACCCCTTAACGGCCCACCACCCCACAGCGAGGTTCGCCTTTCGTCTCCTCCAACCCCTAGGATGGCGTGGCCGACCTCGTCCGGAGGATCCAGCATGGGAAGCGAGTTGACGTCGAGATCGTGGGCCGTCTTCCTCGGGGAGCCGACGCCGACCGGGGCCAAGGTCACCGG
>CAZWQN010000006.1:27450-31689 GCA_964635895.1 uncultured Thermotogae bacterium
GGACGGACGTGTAGGCGACGTCGAACGTGAACCCCTCCGTCCGGAGCAGGCGTCCGGCGGCGCGGGCCTCCTCGACCCCGCGTTCGGACAGGTCGACGTCCGTCCACCCCGTGAACCGGTTCTCCTGGTTCCACGTGCTCTCGCCGTGGCGCAGCAACACGAGCCTGTTCATCTTCGAGTCACCTCGGTCAACGTTCTCAAGATCCGCCGCTACTGTACGCGATCGACCGCCCCGCCTCGACATCGGGCGGCTTCGGCCGATGCGTCCCGGCGACCCTGCTGGGCGCGGCCCTCCGCGGGGCACGGACCGGGCTCGCACGCCGAAGCTGCCTTAGGTTGCACGAAAGCGCGTACTGAGTATGATCCCTACTTTAGGTGTCTGGGTAGGTTTCGTGAATGACTGCGCGGGGTTGCGAGCTTCTCGCGCGTCCGGAGAAGAGGGGCCGGCGACCTCGTGAGCAAGTTCCTAAAGGAGTGATGGCGAATGCTCTGGGAGTTGCTGGGTCTCGTATCGGGTGTCCTGTCCATTGCCCTGGCCGTGGGCCTGTACCTCTGGGTCACGAAGCAGGACAGCGGCACCGATCGGATGAAGGAGGTCGCGAAGGCGATCCAGGTCGGCTCGAAGGCCTACCTGAGCCGGCAGAATCGAACCCTGATCGGCTTCTTGGGGATCATGGCGCCGATCATTGGCGTCCTCACCGCGTTCGGGTTGAGCCGTGACCCGGAACTGGCCATCTCTGCGGCCGGCGTCGGCGTGGCCGTAGCGGTTGCGTACCTGATCGGCGCGGGCTGCTCGACGGTCGCCGCATCCCTCGGGATGATGGCCGCCGTTCACGCCAACGTGCGCACGGCGAACGCCTGCCGCAGCGGCCTGAAGAAGGCGTTCCCGGTGGCCTTCTACGGGGGCGCGGTCATGGGCCTCGGCATCGTCGGGATGGCCCTCATCGGCGTCAGCCTCATCTACTGGCTCACGAACTCCGTGTTCGGCTGGCCGGAAGCCACGGCGGCGAATGTCGTCCTCGGCTTCAGCTTCGGCGCCAGCGCGCTGGCCCTGTTCGCCAAGGCCGGGGGCGGAATCTTCACGAAGACGGCCGACATCGCCGCGGATCTCGTGGGCAAGGTCGAGCTCGGCATCCCCGAGGATGACCCGCGTAACCCGGCGGTCATCGCGGACAACGTCGGCGACAACGTCGGCGACGTCGCAGGCATGGGCGCCGACCTCGTCGACTCCTACATCGCCGCCATCGTCGCGGCGATGATTCTCGGCGTGTCGATCGGCGGCGGCATCTTCGCGGTGCTGCCCCTCCTCATCTCGGCGATGGGGCTGTTCGCGTCGATCATCGGCATCCTCTTGGTTCGGACCTTCATGCGCAAGAGCCCGGGGGCAGCGCTGAACGCCGGCACCTACACGACATCGATCATTTTCGTCGGCCTTCTGTTCGTGATCACGCGGTTCGCGACCGGCCTGGAAGGGACCCAGTGGCTGGGCGTGTTCCTCCCCACGGTCGCCGGACTCACAGCGGGGATCGTCATCGGGATGACGACCGACTACTTCACGTCGATCGACCGCAAGCCGACCTTGCGTACAGCGGAAGCAGCCTCCCGAGGAACGGCGATCAGCATCCTGACCGGATTCTCGTACGGTCTTCTGAGCATGATCCCGTCGATCCTCGGGATCTGCGCCGCGATGTTCGGCGCGTGGCGACTTGCCGAGGTGTTCGGCGTCGACCCGTTCTACGGGATCGCCGTGTCGGCGGTGGGCATGCTGTCGATCGCCGCGACGATCATCGCTGGCGACGCGTTCGGACCGATCTCCGACAACGCCCGCGGCATCGCGGAGCAAGGCTCGCTCGGCAAGGACGCGCTCGAGATCGCGGATACGTTGGACGCCCAGGGCAACACGTCGAAGGCGGTCACGAAGGGGTTTGCCATCGGGGCGGCCGCGCTCACCGTTCTCGCGCTGTTCGCCGCGTACACGCACCTCGCCGACATCGACCTTGCGCAGGGAATCAACCTGATCAGCTACCCGGTCATCATCGGGCTGTTCATCGGCGCGATGATGCCGCCCGTCTTCTCGGCGCTCCTCATCCTTGCCGTCGGACGGAACGCGGGCCGCATGGTCGAGGAAGTCCGACGTCAGTTCCGCGACATCCCAGGACTGCTCGAGGGGAAAGCGAAGCCCGACTACGCGACGTGCGTCGACATGGCGACGCGCGGCGCGCTGCGTGAGCTTCTGCTCCCGTGCTCGCTGGCGCTCATCGTCCCCATCGTCGTGTTCATCGTCCTCGGCAAGGAGGCGCTCGCCGGATGTCTCGCGGGGAGCATCCTGACCGGGATCATCTTCGCTCTCCTGATGGCGAACTCGGGCGGGGCGTGGGACAACGCGAAGAAGTACATCGAGACCGGGGCGTTCGGCGGGAAGGGCTCGGAGGCGCACAAGGCCGCCGTCACGGGTGACACCGTCGGTGACCCGTTCAAAGACACTGCGGGGCCGTCGCTGAACACGATGATTACCGTGATGTCCCTCGTCGCGGAGGTCTTCGTCCCCGTTCTCATCCTCCTCGGTCTGTAGGAGACGTAGGCGCGTCGGGCTCCGCGAAGGGCGGACAGGACATGCTCAGGCGGCCCGCATCCCGGACGATGCGGGCCGCCTTCTCGTGTGGGGTCACGCGGGAACCCCGTCCCGCAGCCGGACGGAGGCGAGCCCCCTTTCCTCTTCGACGCCGATTGCCGTCGCTTGGAATCTGCTGGACCCGCGGTGCTCCTGCACTTACCATTGCCGCCAGTCCGGCGCGGTGACTGAGGCGGGGCGGCGGTTTCTCTCGGCCCGAGATCCGCGTAGGCATCGGGAGGTGGGTCGTGGTCATCAAGTGGGCAACGCTCGGGATCTTCGTCGCGTGTTACGGCCTGATCCTGTGGCGCAAGGTCAAGATCTCGTACGTGTCGGTCGCTTCCGCCGTCATCCTCGTGGCGATCGGGGCGCTCGCTCCGAAGACCGCGCTTCTTGAAGCGATCAACTGGAACGTCATCGCCATCTACTGGGGCTTCCTGATGGTCTCGGTGGTGTTCTCTGAGAGTGGCGTCCCCGCGCGCCTCGCGAACTACCTCGCGCGCAGTTCGAAGACCGAAGGACGGGCCCTGCTTGCGTTGTGCGTGTTGGCCGCCGTCCTGTCGGCGTTCATGGAGAACGTCGGGGTCACGCTGATGCTGGCCCCCATCGGGTTTGCCATGGCGAAGGCCGCCGGCTCGTCCCCCACGAAGTACCTGATCGCGATCGCCTGCTCGTCGAACATCGTGACCACGGTCACGATGATCGCCGATCCCCCGGCGCTGATCGTCGCCGAAGCGACAGGGATGAAGTTCTTCGACTTCTACTGGTTCCAGGGCAACCTCGGACTTGGACTGATCTCGATCGTCGCCGTAGCGGCGGGCCTGGCCATGCTTTACCTGACGACTCTGCGGCGGATGAAGAAGACCGTCAGCGTCGAGACGGAAAGGACGGAGATCCAGGTCCTTCCGACCTTTCTCTTCCTCGGGGGGATCGCGGCCCTCGGCGTTTCCCCGTACATCGGAATTGAGATCGGTTACATCGGCCTCGCCGTCGGGATGATCGCCCTTGTGCTTGCGCGCAAGCAGGTCAAGCACATCCTCGCCGAGTTCGACTGGCACTCTCTCGCCTACATCATCGGAATCTTCGTCGTCGTCGGTGCGGTGAACAACGTCGGGCTCCTGAAGGATTTGGCCAACGCGATCGTGAAGCTTGGGGTCAACAGCCCGACCCTGGCCCTCGTCTTCCTCGTGTGGCTTTCCGTGGCCCTGTCGTCGTTCGTCGACAACGTCCCGTTCACGATCCTCATGATCCCTGTCTGTACACACATGGCGAGCGTCATCGGGATGGGGAACGCCTTCCCGCTCCTGTTCGGGATGCTTGTCGGGACCGGCCTCGGCGGGAACATCACGCCCGTCGGGGCGACGGCGAACGTCTTCGCTTGCGGCGCCTTGGAGAAGGCGGGCCACAAGGTCCGGTTGTGGGAGTTCATGAAGATCGGCGCCCTGATGAGCATCACCGCCGTCGCCGTCGCGCACGTGCTGCTCCAGCTCCTCTGGATCTAGCGCGTCGGCGACGCCGCCGATTTCGAGGGGACGTAGATCGCAGCAATGAGGACGTGCGTTCTGCGTCCCCTCTCCCTCTTGACCTGCGGCGCCCGCACAGAGCACGCTGGGGGCACAACCGCCTAG
>CAZWQN010000007.1:0-31381 GCA_964635895.1 uncultured Thermotogae bacterium
GATCGGCCCGCCCTTCTGGCGACGCGACTCGCGCAGGGGAACCCTCCCGATCTGACCCCTCATCCGTGGATCGGAACAATGAGGCAGTGGGCCGATGCCGGCCAAATCGTCGACCTGACAGGGTTCGTCGACACATCGGACATCAACCCTGCTCTTGTCCCCATCGGGGAGTACGACGGAGGCCTGTACGGTCTGTTCATCTTCCCGAACGTGAAGAGCTTGATCTGGTACAACCCCAAGGCGTTCGCCGCCAACGGGTACACGGTACCGCCCACATGGGCCGACCTAGAAGCACTGAGCCAACAGATCGTCGATGACGGCGGCGTGCCGTGGTCGATCGGTCTCGAATCGGGAGCCGCCAGCGGCTGGCCGGGCACCGACTGGATCGAGGACATCGTCCTTCGAACCGCTGGAGCGGACTTCTACGACCAGTGGGTCGCTCATGAAGTCCCGTGGACCGATCAGCGCGTCAGCGACGCGTTCGAGGTGTTCGGCGACCTGTTCGCGAACAGCTTCGTTCTCGGTGGCGCTACCGGCGCACTGACGACGAACTTCGGCGATGCAGCCGACCCGCTGTTCCTCAATCCGCCGGCGGCCTACATGCAGAAGCAGGCCACGTTCATCAACGGGTTCATCACGGATCACTTCCCGAGCCTTGTTGCCGGGGAGGACTACGCGATCTTCCCGCTTCCGGGGATTTCGCCTGCCGCGACACCGGACGGCTCCATTCCGCTGCTCGTGTCCGGCGACGTCGTGACAGTGTTCAACAACCGGCCCGAAGTCATCAAGTTCGCGCAGTTCCTTACCTCGGAAGAGGCGGCGAACATCTGGAGCTCCGAGCTTGGCGAGCTGTCGGCGTACGTCAACGCCGACCCGGCGCAGTTCACGAATCCGATCACACGGCAGGCTCAGGCGATGCTGCTCAACGCGACCGTGTCGCGATATGACGGGTCTGACATGATGCCGGCCGAGATCGGTACCGGTGCATTCTGGACGGGGATGCTCGACTACGTCAGCGGTATCGCCCTGGATACCGTACTCAAGAACATCGAGGCCGTAGCCCAGGACGCCTACTAGAAAACGTGGAAGCCGGGGCTCCATGCCCCGGCTTCCGCTTCCTGGAACCGCCGTCACAAGGAGGTCCGCCGCGTGCAGGCTACGGCTTCGATCCCGAGACGGCTTCTTCGATACCTCAGAGGATTCCCGGCGCGGTGCGCCCGGGGAGTCCGAAGCTGGTTCGCGGCAGGTCGATGGCGGCCGTGGATGTTCGTCGGGCCGGCTCTCCTCCTGATCGGTTTCTTCCTTGTCTATCCGACCGTCATGACGGTGGCACGGTCCTTCTTCGGCCGTGGGGCCACGTTGTTCGGACCCAGGGTCGAGTTTGTTGGGTTGACGAACTGGAAGTACGTCTTCACAAACCAGGTCATGCTCACTTCGTTGCGCAACAATGCACTGTGGGCAATCCTCTTCACGTCCTGCACCGTCGGGTTCGGGCTCGCCCTGGCCGTGCTACTCGACCGAGTGAGGTACGAGAAGATCGCGAAATCAGTCATCTTCATTCCTGCCGCCATCTCGATGGTTGGCGCTTCGATCATCTGGAAGTTCGTCTATGCGTACAAGCCGGCCACTCTCGCCCAAATCGGTATCCTGAACGCCATAGTCGTCGCTCTTGGGGGCGAACCGGTCGGGTGGCTGATCCAACGTCCGTGGATCAACAACCTGTGTCTGATCGTCGTGGGCATCTGGGTGTGGACCGGATTCTGCATGGTCATCTTCTCCGCAGCGTACAAGAACATCCCCAAACAGCTTCTCGAGGCTGCACGCATCGATGGAGCCAACGAGTGGCGCGTCTTTCGCAACGTGATCCTCCCGTTGCTCGGCCCCACCGCTGCCGTCGTCGCGACGACCATGCTCGTCCAGGTCCTCAAGATCTTTGACATCATTTACGTGATGACGAACGGCAATTACTCGACGGAGGTCATCGCGAATCGGATGTACAAGGAGATGTTCAACTACTTCAACTACGGGCGAGCCAGCGCGATCGCCGTCGTCCTTCTGATTCTCATCGTTCCTTTCATGATCCTGAACATTCGCCGATTCGTGGCGCAGGAAGGAGCACGATCATGAACCTGCGAAAGACCGTGTCGCGAACGCCCCTTCACCTTGCGATTCTGTTCTTCGTTGGCATTTGGTTCATCCCCACGCTCGGTCTCTTGATTACCTCCTTTCGGGCCCCCTCCGGCATCGCGAACTCCGGTTGGTGGACGGTCTTTCCGAAGCTGCTCAGCGGAGGCCAGTTCTCTCTTCAGAACTACGTCGGAGTGCTGCAGAACGAGGGCTTGGGACGAGCGTTCCTCAACACCCTTAGCATCAGCGTTCCGGCCACCGCGATCTCCACGTTCGTTGCATCGTTCGCCGCATTCGGTTTCGCGTGGCTGCGCTTCACCGGTCGACGGGTTCTCTTCATGCTCGTCGTCGGGTTGATGGTCATCCCGCTTCAGATGACGTTCATTCCGGTTCTTCCTATCTACAGCAAGCTAGGGCTTGCCGGGACGTTTCCGGGGATCTGGCTGGCGCACACCGCGTACGGCCTTCCGTTGACGACGTACCTGGTGCACAACTTCATGGCCGGGATTCCGAAGGATCTCTTCGATTCCGCGGCCATCGATGGCGCGTCGCCGTTCAAGGTCTTCTCAAGGATCGCCGTCCCGATCTCTGTTCCCGCGCTCGCCTCCGTCTTCATCTTCCAGTTCCTTTGGATCTGGAACGACCTGCTTGTCGCTCTTGTCTACTTAGGCGCGCTGCCGAACGTAGCGCCGCTCACAGTGTCAGTCGCGAACCTCGTGACGAACCGCGGCCAGGACTGGGAGCTCCTGACCGCAGCGGCCTTCGTGTCCATGTCCCTTCCGTTGCTCGTATTCTTCTCGCTCCAGCGCTACTTCGTGCGTGGGATCCTCGCAGGATCGGTGAAGGGATGATGAGAGACCCTGAAGAGCGACTTGCAGAGCTTGCCTATGCCGCTCGCGCAGGGCGCAATGCCCTGCGGTGTCGAATCGAGTGGCAGGGCGTGGGCTACCCAACGTACACCGCTGGCCAACGTCGGGGGAAGATTCGTTTCGGACCGTTTGGGCGAGACCTGCTCGTAAGCGCGCTTCTCCTTGGAGAGCCCGAATTCAGCCGTGACGCGCTTCGTTTCGTCGCGGCGGCCATGGGGCGGCGTACGGACGCAAGTTCAGGAGAGGAGCCGGGGCGAGGGATCGACGAGCTCAGGGACGTAGTGCTGAGGGGGCGGTCGACGCGGTGCAACGCTTTGGAGGTAAGCCCTCTGTTCGTGATTGTCGCCGATCTCTACGCCGAAATGGTGCGCGATGAGGCGACCCTTCTGGAGATTCAGGGTGCGCTTCGAGCAGCATTCAACTTCGTGACGCGACACATGATGCGTAATGGGCTCTTCGTCGAGGATGCGGCGCTCTGTGGAGGCACACGGTATGCGTTGCGGTCCATGTACTGGAAGGACAGCTTCCTGCCAGTTCGAGACGATCCGGTCTATCCTGTCAGTTACACCCTCGCGCACGTTCAGGGTATCGCCGCATTGCGCTCAGCGTGCAGTCTGTCCTGGCGATTGGGCGAGTCGTGGGACCTTGGAATCGACGCACTGACGACAGAAGCGATCGAGAAGCTGGCTTCGCAGCTCTGGGACCCAGATGCGGGACGACCATGGATCGCCGTGGACCAGCGGGGCCCCACCGGGGGTGCGTCGTTGGATGCTCTTCACATGCTGGTATTCTTGAGTGCAGGAGATCTGCCCGCCTCTTGCGTGAAGAGAATCGAACAACAGGCTGAAGACCGCGCGACTCCGTATGGCTTTCGGACCTATGCGCCAGGCCAGCTGCACTATGACAACTACACCTATCACTACAGCTCTGTTTGGCCATTCGAACAGGTCATTGCGCAAGGAGCGGATCGGCACGGACTTCGGTTACTCCTGGAGGTCTCGTTTCGCATCGTCGATGCCCTTGAGGAGGTTGGGTTTGTCGAGCTCTCTTGCTGGAATGCGCAGCTCGGGCTTGAGGGACCGGGCGCCGGCGCAGACCCAGGATACGATCTTGAGCTCTGGACGACCTGTGTGCCCAGCGCCCTACAGTGACTCGTCAACGGAAGCCAAGCTCCGTGATTCGCTGAAGGCAAGTTGTGCAGTGCGGGACAAGACTGAGATACAAGGAGTCGGGATGGAGCTAATCGGCATCGAGAGATACAAGGACCTCATTGATCCGGAGACACTCGGCGAGATCCAGAAGGGCGCCAGACCCATGTACGGGCTGCAGGTTCTACATGTCAACTCCACCTTTCACGGCGGCGGGGTCGCAGGCATGCTGAATGCGCTCGTGCCCCTGATGAACGACGTCGGCATCAACGCAGACTGGAACCTCCTCTACGGGGATCCTGCCGTGTTCGCGGTGACCAAGAAAATCCACAACGGGTTGCAGGGAGAGGACGTGCAGCTGTCGGAGAAGGAGCTAGACTCGTACCTCGCCCTCAATCGAACATGCGCTCTATATAGCCCAATCAGGCATGACATCGTGATTGTCCATGATCCCCAGCCACTTCCCATGATTCGCTTTGTTCGCCGCCAGAACCCGTGGGTCTGGCGGTGCCACATCGATGTCTCATCGCCAAGCCCCGATGTCGAGAGAGCCGTCCGGCCGTTCATCATGCGGTACGATGCTGCCGTCGTTTCCTCGGAAACGTTCCGCAGGCCCGCCTGGCCTATCGACACGTGTGTCATCTCTCCGGCGATCGATCCGTTTTCGAACACCAACCGGGACCTAGCCGAGAGCGAGGTCGACGAGAAGCTGGAGGAGTATGGCATTTCAGGAGCGCGTCCTTTCATCGCCCAAGTTTCGCGTTTCGACAAGTGGAAGGACCCACTTGGGGTGCTCAAGGTCTTCGAGAAGGTCCGCTCTGAAGTCGACTGCCACCTGGTCCTTGTCGGAAGCATGGCGACCGATGACCCAGAGGGTCCAGCGATTTTCCAGCAAGTGAAGGCCGCTGCGGAAACACGGCCCGAAGTCACGCTCATCACGGAGAACGACCCACTCCTCGTGAATGCAGTGCAGCGGCGCGCAGCGGTTGTGCTTCAATTGTCGCTTCGCGAGGGCTTTGGGCTGACCGTGTCCGAGGCTTTGTGGAAGCGAACTCCGGTTGTGGCCACACGCGTCGGGGGCATCCCGCTGCAGATCCTGGATGGGGAGGTAGGCGCCCTCGTCAATCCATTTGACTACGACAGCGCGGCGGAGCGAATCATCGACCTCATGCAACACTCAGCTCGGAGAGAGGAGTTCGGGGTCGCGGGCCGTGAGCATGTCCGGCGCAACTTCCTGATCCCCAGGCTCCTCTTGGATTGGCTACGACTTCTGCGGAAGTTAGCATAAGAACACGCCGGACGCAACAGGAAGGAGGTCAAGGTGACGCTCTTTGCTGAACTCGTACGAAGCGGTCCGATCTCACGATGGGCTCTTGCTGCGGGCATCGCCGTCGGGATTGCCCTCGCCTTCCTTCTCCTGAAGCTTAGCGTCCTTAGGCGTCTGCGCGTGCGCGCCGAGCGGACTTCGAACATCGCAGACGATCTCCTAGTAGGCACTCTCGAACGAACGACGGTGTTCTCGGGGGTCATCGGGGCGTTGTACGCGGGGTGGCTTGTCTTGAGCCCTCCGGAAGACGCGGCACGAATCGCCGATGCTGTTGCGCTGCTGGTCCTCGTCGTGCAGCTGGCGATCTGGGGCAACCGGTTCGTCTCTCTTTGGACTGGGCTCTCGATCAAGCGGCGATTTCGGGATGACGCTGCTTCCGCGACGACCCTTGTCGTGGTCGGCTTTTTCGCAAAGGTCGTGGTGTGGGTAATCGCCCTTCTTCTCGTACTTGAGAACCTGGGCGTGGACGTCACGGCTCTTGTTGCGGGCCTTGGGATTGGGGGAATCGCGGTTGCCCTTGCCCTCCAGAATGTCCTCGCTGACCTCTTTGGCTCGGTAGCCATTGCCGTCGACAGGCCTTTCGCCCTGGGCGACTTCATCGTTGTTGGCGACCTGATGGGAACGGTCGAGCACATCGGGATGAAGACGACGCGGTTGCGCAGCCTCTCTGGAGAGCAGCTTGTGTTCGCAAACAACGACCTTCTTAAGAGCCGTATCCGAAACTACAACCGAATGTCAGAGCGACGTGTGGTCACTTCGGTAGGAGTGAGGTACGAAACTCCCCCAGCCCAGCTCGAGGCTATCCCCGGAATCGTTGAGGAGATCGTGCGCGGGCAGGAAGATGTGAGGTTTGAGCGTGTGCACTTCAGGGAGTTCCGCGACTCCGCGCTGCTGTTTGAGATCGTCTACCACGTCCTGCAGCCGGGGTATGCCGAGTACATGGATGCTCAGCAGGCGATCAACCTCGCGATTGTCAAGCGCTTCGCAGCAGAGAAGATTGGCTTCGCCTATCCAACACAGACAGTCCATATCCACCATGCCTAGCAGAAGCTCGGAGAGAGGGAAGAGGTCGACCACCTGGGGTGCCTGATGACTGAACCGAAGCGGACGCTTCGATCGACAGACTGTCCTCTCTTCGGGACTCCCGACCAGGGACCGTGCGAGTTCTCAGTTGCGGACGCCAGTTGGCGAAGTCATGGCCAGAGACGCACTCGCCCAGGCCGCGGGCAAGCGGTGCAGGACAGATGAACGGGGCTCATGCAAACAGCTTGGGAGCATTCCCGTTTCCGCTATGCAGACCAGTTCAAGATTCACCTCGTTGGGTCACCCAGGTAAGGGGTCTTCGAAAGCGTCTTGAAAGGAGTAGGGGCGTGTTTCACGGCGCACAGAGCGACTCCAGCACTTCGGCTGTCAGCCACTTGGCAGTTCGAAACTCGTCCGCTCACCTCCACCACTCTGCCGTCACTGCGCGCCTATTGCGCCATCCTCGTAACAGGTCCAAGAGGGCTCCGTTCCGCACCATCTTCGACGGCGCGACAGCGCGTGATCGCAAGGCGGATCCTCGCGCTCGCTCCGCCAGCGCAGCCCCAAGAGAGACAAGCCGCGTACGGGCTTGAGCCGTACCGCGCGAGTTGCAGGGTGAAGAAGCCGGCCCCCTTGTAGCACTCGGAGACGCAGCGCACGCACAAGACGCACTCTCAATCGATCATCTCGCTACGCCCCACCATGCGGTGCATGTTCAGGTCGATCACGCACGCTTGCGTGCACGCGTCCTAGTTGGCGCGCAACCGCAAACCCGGCAGCCGCATCCGGAGAAGATGGATCACGCCATGACGAAGCGGCGAGCGTGGCAGACTCATCGCGTCCAACGATCGGCAGCCGGGGATCGTTGGGCCGCATCCCTGTTGACTTCTGTTCCACATTGACCATATGCTGAGCCCTCTACGACAACATCAGCTACGGTCTGTGCCTCCTCCTCAACTCACTCGGAGGTGGTGTGAATGCCAGTTCGGCGATTCCTGCGCGTAGGTGTCGTTGTGTGTTTCCTCTGCCTCCTCGCGGCTGCGCCCACGGCGGCCCAGTTCGAGTTCCCTCTGCCTGGCGGCACGACGCCGTCATCGGGCGAAGCGATCGATTTCGGGTCGGTGTCGGTCGGGCAGACGGCGCGGGCGCGGTACACCTTCAAGGTTCTGGAGTCGAGCGATACATCCGCCAGTGTCACCATCACGCCGCCCGGCGCCCCGTTCGGACTTGCGGACCTTCCGTCCCTATCCTTCACGCTTGCCCCAGGGCAGTCGATCACGTTCACGGTGACGTTCGCGCCACCCCAGGCGCGCGATTACACGGGGCAGCTCACGATCACGGCGAGCGGCGGCTACCCGGTGCAGGTTAGGAAGACGACGGTCTCGCTCCGCGGCCGTGGCGTCGCTCCGAGTGCGCCTCCTCCGCCGACCACGCCTTCCCCAACGACGACTGCTCCGCTCCCGAGTGAGGTTGGACCGTCCGTGTCGGGAACGACGGACGCAGGCGGAGGGTTCAACGTCTCGCTGAATCCGACGACATCGGTCTCCGGCAAGCTGACGCAGTGTGGGAAGATCCCGCTCGGGAACCAGCCGTTCACTATCGACCAGACGGCCGACGGTTTCGTCGTCGCGGCGCCCGGTTTCCAGTTGGCGCTGGTCACCGACTACAGCACCTTCTCGCTGTTCGGACTGAACAGCCACGACTTGAAGACAATCTGTCTTCTTCCTGTCCCGGCGGAGGAGCTGCCGCCGACGGTTGGCCGGCCGACCGTCGGCATCGAGGAGGGAAAGAAGCCCGACTACGCGTTCGCAGGAACACCTTGTGTCGAGTTCGCCCCGGCTGGCCTCGCGCCGTTCTGCTATCACGACCGCCGGCTCTACCCACACGGGAACGGGACCGTCGGCACCGTTCCGAAGCCCCTTCCGCTCGAATGCAGCATCCGGGTCAAAGCGAAGATCGTCAACCAGGGGGAGGTTCCGACCGGGCCGCCTCTCGTCCGGCTCACCGTCGACGGCGTGACCGCGGACCTGGAGTTGGTGGCGTCGCCGCCGTCCGATCGCGTCCCGCAGTATTGGGCCGTGGAGATGATCCTGCCGACGAAGATCGCCCTCGCCGGCGACCGCCTCCCGTCGTTCGTCGCCTCGATCGACCCGGCAAACGCCGTGGATGAGCTCAGCGAGTCCAACAACACCTGGACCGGAGCGGCGATCGGCGCATTCGACCTCCTCGGTGGTCCGGCGATCACGGATCCCACCCGCCCGGGCGCCCAACCGGCGCTCCTGGCGATCAAGCCCGACGGGACCTGGGTTGTTGCCCTTGACAAGCCGCTCTCGCTGGCGGCCGAGGCGGCACTCGGGAGCCCCGCGGATTGCCCGGTTTACACGTCGGGCATGGGCACTGGCTGTACAACCTACGCCCCGCTCGATCTCTCCTATCGATGGGAGTTCGGGGACGGCGAGTCGGCCGATGGGAAGCGCACGTCGCACGCGTATCGGACCGGCGGAACGTACGTGCTGCGCATGGTGACGACGCTCGGCAGCGCGTCGACGGTCACGGAGCGTCAAGTCGAGGTGACCGACAAGCCCGTCATCACCGACCTCTCCCAGCTGCTTCATCGCGTCTTCATCGGCGGCATCGTCGTGCATAACGCGTTCACTGCGTTCGTCGAGCCGAACGGGAACGTCTTGGATTCCGTGCAGTTTGTGCTGAACGGCGAGCCGCGAGCCGGCCGGCTCTCGGGAACGGTCGCGGTCTACACGCACGATATGGGAAGCCTTCGCCGCTGGCCGGATGGAAACACGCTCTATGCGATCGCGTACGCACACAAGCCGAGCGGGGAGCCCGTCGTCTCCGACCCGTATCCGGTGCCGCCGCTGTCGATCCCAGTCGCGTCGATTCCCCTCTGGCTCTCGTGGATGCAGCCGCTCTCAGCCGCGGTGGCCGGCAATGCCGTAGACTACACCGCGTCATTCGCATTCCCGAACATCCCTATTGATGTCTCGTATACGATCCCAAGCTGGGTCCCGCTCGTGAGCGGCACCTACTCATTCAATGCCGGATCGCGGTTCTCTCTCTCCCTCAGTTCCCTCGGCCCCGGCCGCGCCTCCGGAGAGGGGAGCGCCGGATTCGAGAAGTCTGGAGGGGATTGGACGTTCGGCTTCAGCGGAAGCGCGGACGGTGAGGCCACCTTGAATATCGGGCCGCCGATCACGCTCGCCGGAGGAGCGTTTTCGGTTGACCTCAATGGCTCGGCATCCAAGACGTTCGACCTTTGCGACACGTTCTCACCGCTGCGCGCCGCGTGTCGGATCCCGGTTATCGGCCGCGGCGTCGAGTGGCTCTGCCGCCGTGCAGAGCTTGGTGTCGGCCTGTCGCTCGGCGTCGGAGGAGAAGTCTCATTCGCGTCCGCCGATCCAGGGTGCTGCCTGCGGGGGATCGACTGTGAGGGTCGAGTTCGGCTCTCGGGCGGCCTTCAGGCGAGCCTGACCCTGAGCGTCTCGATCGCGTCGGTCAGCGTCTTCGGTGGAGGGACTCTGACGGCGGTCTTCGTCGCGCCGGGGGACAGCCTCGGATTCCTCGACTTCGAATCGCTCACCCTCGCCGGCGAGGTCGGGGTGACTGTCGAAGTCGACCTCTGGCTCGTCAGCGCGTCGAAGACGTTCTCGTTCCCGTTTGAGTGCCAGATCCTCTCGCCGCCGCAGGGGTTCGCCACCCACATCGAGGATCCGTGGGTCTTCCCGGTGCGGCCGTACGCCACCCCGACCTTCTCAACGTACCGCGGTGAACTTCGATCCGACGAGGACCTCGGGATTACAGAGCTCTGGCTGATCGAGGAGGTCTTTCCCCTAGCGGCCCCGCGCTTGATC
This sequence comes from uncultured Thermotogae bacterium, assembly GCA_964635895.1. Lineage (GTDB taxonomy): Bacteria > Bipolaricaulota > Bipolaricaulia > UBA7950 > UBA9294 > JAPLGD01. The sequence goes on from CAZWQN010000007.1 coordinate 10,361, forward strand.
CACACGGACCCCGGCCTCGCCGTCGCGTGGAACACCGATGATCTGAGCAAGCCGTTCCCGTTCGGCCGGGAGATCGCCTGGGCGACCGGCGAGCGCCTGGCCGCGTTCTCCCCACTGGAACTCATCTCGGACAACCGCCTCCCCGACGCGCAGGTTACGTTCGGGAGAGACCGTGCCGGCCGGTTGCTCGCCATCTGGGCACAGCATGTCTCACCCCCGGACGCTCCGACGTCGGAGGACGATCTCGACTCGCAGCTCCTGGCGGGGCTTGAAGTTGTCTGGTCGTCGTACGATTCCGCAGCCGATCGATGGATCGAGCCGGCGCGGTTGACCGAGAACGCGTTTCCGGACCACTCCCCGGCTCTCGTCGGAGGCTCAGACGGGGTCCTCGGCGTAGTCTGGGTGGGAAACCGGCGCGGGGAGCTGTTCCCGAGTGATCTCGCTCCAGACACCGTCTACTTCGCTCCATGTTCCGACGACGGCTTCGGGCCGGCGGCAATACTGCGCGAGGGGGATGCTGCCGTGGCCCGGTCGTTTGCTGCCGTCGGAGGCGCACTTGTCTACGTTCGCAGCGAGGACGCTGACGGCGATCCGACAAGCGTGGGCGACGCGAGCTTGTGGTGCGAGACGTACGTCGGCGGCCGCCCTGTGGCCTCGGAGCGGCTGACCGACACCGCTGGCGATGACGTTGGCCTCGATCTCGCCGCTGTGACGCCCGACCGCGCCGTTCTCCTGTGGATCCGTGAGCAGCCGGACGGCCGAAGGGCGCTCCTCGCCCGATCGATTGGGCCGGCCGGATGGGAGACAGAGTGGATCGTGCAGGAGGAGTTCCCAGCGTCGACAATCGTGACAGCGGCTGCTCCGAACGGCCACGTGGCTGTCGTCTGGGAAGGGTTCAGCGCCGTCGGACCGGACCTGTTTGCGATCGTCGTCGATCCCACGAGGCGAACCGCTTCCGACCGACGTCAGCTGACGGCCGACGCTGACGTCGAGAGCCAGGCCTCTGCCGTCTACGACGGAAAGGTACTAACGGTTGCGTTCGTGAGGACGATGGTGACAAACGAGAGTCGGACCGTGCGCTACAGCGGTCCGGACGCTGAAGATCCTTCTCGAACCTACGTAGATCGGCAGGTGGAGATCGAGGTCCCCGCGCGCGGGACAGCGCACCTCCTCCTACTGGAGGCGCCGCTTCCCTGAGCTCTCAGCTTGCTCTCTGCGGCCGCTACAGCGCGCAGAGCGACTCCAGGACTCCGGCTGTCAGCCACCTGGCAGTTCGAAAGTCGTCCGCTGGGCTCCATCAAATGGCGGGTCGAGCGTTCGCTCGAACGCGTGCTCTCGTCGAGTCAGGAGAGGCTGAGGTGACGGTTCGTGTGCGGAAGATCTGTCGTTGACCGTTGTTGCGGGGGCCCCTAGAATGGCGTCTTGAGGTGCAGAGCATGCCAGAACAAGTGCAGCGTGAGATGACGGAGCACATGAAGAGAACCATCGACGTCCTGAAGGAGCATCTCGCAAAAGTGCAGACGGGACGGGCAAATCCTGCCATGGTGGACGATGTGATGGTCGACTACTACGGGACCCGAACGCCCTTGAAGCAGCTCGCGACGATCGCCGCTCCCGACGCGAACCTCCTCGTTGTGCAGCCGTACGACAAGACGCAGATCGCCGCGGTGGAGAAGGCCATCCTGGCCGCCGACCTCGGCCTGAATCCGGCGAGCGACGGCAACGTGGTCCGCATCAAGGTGCCGAAGCTGTCCGAGGAGCGCCGGCGCGAGCTGACGAAGGTGATCAAGTCCCACGGCGAAGAAACGAAGGTCGCCCTGCGCAACGTCCGGCGGGAAGCGAACGAGAAGCTGGACGCGATGAAGAAGAGCGGCACGATCTCCGAGGACAACCACCGCCGCTATCGCGACAAGACGGACGAGGCGGTTCGCGAGTACTCGCAGACCGTCGACGCGCTCCTCGAGCAGAAAGCCAAGCAGATCCAGACGATCTAGTTTGCGAGAGCCGGCGCCAAGAGCGCCGCGAGCCGCGGCGGCGCCGTGTTCCCCGGGCAGCGAAGGGAATTGCTGGGAGTGCAGGCAGCCTCTATAATCAGTCGGTCGGCGGCGTAGCCAAGCGGTAAGGCAAGGGACTGCAAATCCCTGATGCAGCGGTTCGAATCCGCTCGCCGCCTCACCTCGAACCCCATGGGTGGTTAGCTCAGTTGGGAGAGCGCATGCTTGACGTGCATGAGGCCACAGGTTCGAGTCCTGTACCACCCACCACGCCGCAGGCCCTCCTGCGGCATTCCTCATCCTCAACCTCGGGAGGGTCGCTCCATGGAGCGCGCCAGAGAACTCAGTCGTCCGTACATGGCCCGGGAGGACGTCGTCGGGATCTACGTCGTCGGTTCGGCGACCCGGCCGCACCGTGACGCGCTCTCGGACTACGACATCGAAGTCATCCTGGACGACGCGGCGTACGAGAGCACTCCCGACGCGGAGCGACAGGTCTTTGCGTTCAAGGGCGGCGAGCCGAAGGTCGTTGACTACGAGTTCTACTTGCGCCCGTGGTCTGAGTTCGCCGCTCTCGCCTCGTCGACGCTGGACCTGTTCCACTACCCGTACCAGTATGCCGTCGTGCTTCACGACCCCCAGGGGAGGATTGCGCCGGTGGTGGCCCGCCTTGCCGAACTTCCGGAGGGGATTCGGCAGGACCGACTGCGGGTGCACTACCTCGAGTTTCGCTTCGCCCTCGGACGCGCCCGAAAGACCGAGCGGCGCAGCGATGATCTCAACCTCCGTCTCCTGCGCGGCGACGCCGCAGCGGCTCTCGTCAAGGTCCTGTTCCTCGCGGCACGGTCGTGGCCGGCGACCCATCATTGGGCCGGCCAGGAGTTGCGCCTGCTCGGCGTTCCTGACGCCCTTCTCCGCGACATGAGCGGCGCCCTTGCCGAGCCCACGCCCGAACGGGCCAAGAGTCTCGTAGATACCGTTTGTGCTTGGCTTGACGAGCGGGGCGAGACCTTCCACCGGGACGGCGACGCCTTGATCACCTGGGCGTTTCACCGTCGCGCAGGAAGGGAGGCATTCGAGCGCTGGGCCGGCCGCTAGGATCTGACGCCTAGAGACCGAGGACGAACTCCGCGAGCCTCTCGGCGTCCTCGACGTCGATGTCTCCGTCCTGATCGATGTCCGCGGCGTGCCCCGTCGGCGCGGCTTCGGCGGATCCGATTGCGAGGGCGAGGCACATTTGAACGTCCATCAGGTCGACCTGCCCGTCCCCGTTCAGATCGCCTCGCCCAATCGACACCGCGATCGTCCGCTCGCACCGCCCTGCAAGCCCGTCGCTGTCCTCCACCGTCAGGGTCGCGCGATACGCTCCGGGAACGCGGAAACGATGGAAGACGTTGCGCCCGTCCGACGCGGCTCCATCACTGAACGTCCACCGCCACGAGACGACCTCCCCGTCGACGTCAACGGACCGATCCAGGAACGCAACGTCGTCCCAGATCGTGGCCTCCGTCGGAATCGCGGAGAAGTCAGCCCGCGGCGGCTTGGTGGCCGAGTTCGGGGCCTTCGGCGTTCCGCGAATGGGGTGGCCGGCCGCGTCGCGCCCGGTCTGCGTCACCCCATCGTGGGTGCGCCAATTGGAGGCGGCGCCGGGGTTCTTCGGGTTAACCCTCTCCATCGTGGCGTACGAGGGGGCGGACTCCCCCGCGAACCATCCTGCGCTGCAATCCACGATGTCCATGACCCGTCCCTTGTCATCCAGGAGGCGAAGCGTCTCGCCCGAGTTCTCCAGGGTTCCCGTGAACAGGAGGTCCGCGGGGATGTCATCCACGGTGTGGTCGTCGCTTCTCTCGAGCAGGAAGTAGCCTGCCGCAGGCACCGTTCCAGTGAGCCAGACGACCGGGACTCCGTCTTCGGCCTCGAGTCGCCATCCGGCGAGCGACACGGCGCAGGGGGCGTTGCTCGCAAGCTCGATCCACTCATCGGCCGAGCTGGCCGGCGTCCCGGCCCACGCCACCTCGTGAATGACCACAAGAGGAGGGGCCCCGTCCCATCCACCGAGCGTGCCCAAGGCGGCGAAACACACGATCAGCATGCCGCCACGAAGGTGACGGTGCCGCGCCCATCTCGCAAGCGAACGCGTCCGGTCAGAGGCTCGAGTCTCCTCCTGCATGTCGATCCTATCCTAACCTAGAAGTAATGTTCTTGGCTAGGTGCGCTCGTCCAGCCGAAGAGGGGTATGCCCGAAAGCCCGGGTTGCTTGGACATTTCCGCTTCGGTATACTCCGCGAGCGCGGCCGAGAGGCCGTTCTGTTCAGTCGTGGAGGAATGCCGTGCGTCAGAAGATCGGAATCCGCCGGGAAGACATGTACGTTTGGGAGCGGCGCACGCCGCTGATTCCGGAGCACCTGCAGGAGCTTCGTGACCGCCATCAACTGGATGTGACTGTCCAATCCTCGGGGCGGCGCGTCTTCCAAGACGACGAGTACCGAGCCGCAGGGCTGCCGGTGGCGGAGCAGCTCTCCGACTGCCCGGTCATCATCGGCCTAAAAGAGGTCCCCCTCGACGTCATCGAACGGGGCAAGGTCTACGTCTTCTTCTCCCACACCATCAAAGGCCAACCGCACAACATGTCGATGCTCAAACGAATCCTCGATCTTGGCGCGACGATCATCGACTACGAGCGGATCGTCGACGATGCGGGGCGGCGCCTGATCTTCTTCGGCAACTATGCTGGGCTGGCCGGCATGATCGACACCCTGTGGGCGCTCGGGCAGCGGCTGGCGTGGGAGGAAATCCACACGCCGCTCGAGCGGGTGCGCCAGGCGTCCGGCTACGCATCGCTCGCCGAGGCCAAGGCTGCGATCTCCGAAGTCGGCCGCGAGATCCGAGCGAGCGGGCTCCCGACACCCGTGTCTCCCCTCGTCATCGGGGTCACGGGGTACGGGAATGTCTCTCGCGGGGCTCAGGAGATCCTCGATCTTCTTCCCTTGACGGAGATGTCGCCGGCGGAGCTCTTGTCGGGAACGCCCGCCGTGGACCCATCGCGACCGATCGTCAAGGTGGTGTTCAAAGAGCAGGACACCGTGACCCCGCAGGCCGCGGGCAAGGCGTTCGATCTCCAGGAGTACTACCACCATCCGGAGCGGTACCGGGGCGTCTTTGCGCAGTACCTTCCGAGTCTCCACGTCGTAGTGAACTGCATCTACTGGGAGCCCAAGTACCCGCGGCTCGTCACGCGCCAAGACGTCCGCGAGTCCTTCGAGGTTGGGAAACCGCGGCTCCGCGTGATCGGCGACATCTCGTGCGACGTCAAGGGGGCGATCGAGGTCACCGTGCGGGCCACCGAACCGGACGATCCGATCTACGTCTACGATCCGTCGCGCGGGACCACCGCCTCGGGCGTCGCGGGCGTAGGACCCGTCGTGATGGCGGTCGAGATCCTGCCGAGCGAGCTGCCGCGCGAGGCGTCGGCCTACTTCAGCAACATCCTGAGAGCCTTCGTGCCGCAGATCGCGGCGGCCGACTACTCGGCCCCCCTCGGTGCGTGCGGACTGCCGCCCGAGCTGAAGCGTGCGGTCATTGCCTACCAGGGGAGCCTCGCTCCTGACTACCAGTACCTCGAGCAGCATCTGAATTCGGCCTAGGGGGCCTTGGAGGGAGGGAGACATTCATGGACAAGGTTCTCGTCCTCGGCGCCGGCCTGGTGTCCGGTCCGCTGGTTCGCTACCTGCTCGGTGTGAAGGGGTTCCGCGTCACCGTTGCGACCCGCACGGTGGAGCGGGCGGAGAAACTCATCGAGCGGGCAAGGAACGGAGTCGCGCGCTCCCTCGACGTCCGTGACGAGGGCGCCCTCGAAGCGCTGATCGCCGAGCACGACCTGTCGATCAGCCTCCTCCCCTATGTCTATCATCCTGTCGTCGCACGGCTGTGCGTGAAGCACGGGAAGCACATGGTCACGACGTCGTACGTCAAGGACGCCATGCGCTCCCTCGACGGCCAGGCACGCCAAGCGGGAGTCATTCTGCTGAACGAGATCGGCGTCGACCCGGGGATCGACCACATGTCGGCCATGCAGGTCATCGACCGGATCCGCGACGAGGGCGGGACGCTCGTCTCATTCACCTCGAACACGGGCGGACTCCCCGCACCCGACGCGAACGACAACCCGATGGGGTATAAGTTCTCGTGGGCGCCTCGCGGCGTCATCCTCGCGGGGAAGAACCCGGCCCGCTACTTGAAGGACGGCGTCGTCGTGGACATCCCGGGCCCCGAGCTGTTCACGCACCACTGGCCGTGTCCCGTCGCGGGCTTCGGGACCCTCGAGGTCTACCCGAACCGCGACTCGCTTCCGTACATCGAGAGCTACGGCATCCCTACGGTGAAGAGCATGTTCCGTGGGACGCTGCGCTACCCTGGCTGGTGCGACACCCTGAAGGAGGTCGTCAAGCTTGGACTGCTCGACGAGACGGTTCGGCCCGAGCTCGCCGGGATGACGTTCGCCGAGCTCACGGGAAGACTCTGTGGAGGAACGCGCAAGGCCACCCGAGGCGACCTGGCGCGCCGCCTCGGCCTCTCCGCCGAGGCGAAGCCGGTCAGCGATCTCGAATGGCTCGGCTTCCTCACCGACGATCGTCTTCCAGCGGGCGCGACCGCGTACCTCGATGTGCTGGCACAGCGGATGCTCGAGAAGATGCAGTACGCTCCCGGCGAGCGTGACCTTCTCGTGATGCAGCACGAGTTCGTCGTCGACTACGACGATCGGACCGAGACGACTACGTCGACCCTCGTTGACTACGGAATTCCGAACGGAGACACGTCGATGTCCCGTCTCGTCGGCCTGCCGGCGGCGATTGCCGCGCGGATGATCCTCCAGGGGGAGATCGACCTCACCGGCGTTCACGTCCCGACGGTCCCGGCCATCTACGAGCCCATCCTCAAGGAGCTCGCTACGCTCGGGGTGCAGTTCCACGAGACGACGGCCGTCGTCTAGGCGGCGGCTCATCATGTCGCTCAAGCTTGGGGCGAGCCTGTGGGGGTTCTACTTCGGCCGCAACGAAGCGACGTGGCCGTCGCTCGCGGATGCGGTTCGCTCCGTCACCGGTCTTGGCCTCGGACTCGGCGTCGAGGTCTGGGGGGCGAAAGGCCCCGCGGATGACGGACCTTCTCCGGACGAAGAGCGAGACCTCATCTGTGCGGTCTCTGAAGCTCCCTTCGTCTCGGTCCACACCCGCGGCGACTACTGGACGTGGAATCCCGGCGGTCTACGGGCCGAGATCGACTTCGCCTCACGGATCGGCGCTCCGACGGTTGTGGTTCACCCGGGCAGCCTGAGGCTGGATCGACCGGATCAACGTCCCGACGTGCCGGAAATCGAACGCATCCTCGACTTCGGGCGCGAACGCGGGGTCCTTGTCGCGCTCGAGAACACAGCGAACGCGCTCGGCGTCCTCGACCAGGCCCTCGACGACTTCGGCGACGATCCCGCGGCGTCGAACCTCGGCATCTGTATCGACGTTGGACACGCTTTCCTCTCGACCGATGCCGGACGCCATCCGATTCGCGAGTACCTCCGACGGTACCGCGGCCAGCTCGCCCACCTGCACCTTCACGACACCGACGGGATCAACGACATCCACGTCGCCCCCGGGAAGGGGCGAATCGACTGGAGGGACACGCTGGGCGTGATCGAAGGCATCGGCTACGCCGGTCGCGCTGTCCTCGAGGTGCGACAGGGCGGGGAAAGCCCCGTGGAGGCGTTTCGCGACGGCGTACGGCTTCTTGCCGCCCTCGCTCCTCGGTAGGACGGGCGCCTCCGTCAGCGTCCGTGGCTCGCGGCAGGTTGCGCGGTCGCGTCGTGCAAGCTCAGGTCGTAGCAGAACACGTCCTCCTCGCCGCTCTGCCACGGGGTGAATCCAAGATCTTGGAGGCCCCTGAGGGCGACGGCCGCGTCTGGGCCACGCTTGGGGATCATCGACTCCCACCCGCTGGCCACAAGATCCGACGATGCGCGCGCGAGGAGCGCGCTGAAGTCGCACGGGTCGCCGTCGAGAAACGAGAGAAACGCCGCTTCGTTCGGTTCTCGGCCGGGCGATGCGCACAGAAGGGATCTCCATGCGGCGCCGCGGCGGACTCCGATCCGATACGGCGTCCGCTCGAGGAAGGTCTGCGGGCGGACGGCGAATGGTAGGAAGAACCACTGCGACGGGTACCAGCCTTGCGCCGTGGCGAGGAAGGGAGACGCGGCGATGAACCGCTCGGCTTCCTCCGCCGTGGGCTCCGCGATTTCCGGATCCAGGGTTGCTCCGAGCCCTGGCGCGGCCGACGTCCGCTCGAGGTAGACGAACGATGCGACCCGCTCGAAGCCGAAGGATTCGATGATGTGGATCGACGGCGCATTGTCGAAGTACGTCGACAGGGAGATCCGGGCCGCTCCCTCCTGCCGGGACCGGGCGATCAGGGCTCTCGACAGCTCCCTGCCGGCTCCCTTCCCGCGGTACGCAGGGTCCGTGCGGATCCCTTGCAGCCATGCGTGGCCCGGAAGAAGCCACGTGCGGTAGGCCAAGCCCGCAACCGTCCCGTCGATCTCGGCGACGAGGAGCTCACCGTCCGGGGCGGTGAGCCACTCCTCGAGCACCGACGGGACGTAGTCGCCTCCGTCCCATATCTTGGCGGAGATCTCGAGGATGCGCTGTGCGTCGTGTCTTGTGGCCCTTCGAACGCGGATCATGGAAGGGGGACGGTACGGGACGACTCAGTCCTGCGCAACCGATCGCCGCGGCCTTCGGGGGAAGACGCCGCGGCGCGAGACCAAGAGGGCGACGAGGAAGAATCCGATGGCAACGAGGACCACGGCCGCTCCGGAAGCGACACCCCAGTAGAACGACAAGTACAGCCCGATCACTCCGGAGAGCATCCCGACCGCGGCGCCGACGGCCATCATCCATGGGAGGCGGCGGGTAACGAGGAACGCCGTCGTCGCCGGAGTGATCAGCATGGCCAACATCAGGCCGATGCCGACGGTCTGGAGAGACACCACAACGACGACGGCGACGAGGACGAGGAGCAGGCGTCGGTACCACGACGTCCGAAGGCGCAGGGTCGCCGCGAGGGTGGGGTCGAACGTCACGAGAAGGAACTCCTTGTAGAACAGAACGACGATCAAGAGGACGGCCGTCCCGAATCCTCCGATCATCCACAAGTCCCACGGCGATACCCCAAGGACGTTGCCGAACAGGATGTGAACGAGATCGACCGCGAAGCCCCGCACCGTCGAGAGGAGCGCGACTCCGAGCGCGAACATCCCGGCGAAGGCGATTCCGATGGCGGTGTCCTCGCGAAGCTTGCCGCGCTCGCTGATCCACCCAACTCCAAGCGAGACGGCGACCGCCGTCCCAAGGGCCCACCAGAATAGAGACCGTCGATCGCCGCGCCCCGAGATGAGGAGTCCGGCGGCGACCCCGGGCAGCACCGAGTGGGCGAGCGCGTCGCCGAGGAAGGCCATCGACCGCAGGACGACGTACGCGCCGACGATGGAGCAGAGACCGCTTACGAGGACGGACGCGACAAGCGCCCGCACCATGAACGGGTAGTGGAAGGGAGCGGCCAGCCACGCGATCGCGCTCATTGGGGCTCCCTCGGGCAGGACGAGTCGTGAACGACGAGGACGCCGTCTTCGGTTTTCACCATGCGCAGAGCGCTTCCGTAGGCATCGCGCAGGGTCTCCGGTCGGAGGACGTCGACGGGGCGACCGAAGCCAAGGATCCGCTCGCGCAGGAGGAGGAGAAGGTCGAAGTGTGTTGTCGCGACGCCGAGATCGTGCAGCGCTACGAGAAGGGTCGCCTTCGTGAGCCGCGCAAGAAGCGCCAGCACCTCTTGCTGCGACGAAACATCGAGGCCGGCGAGCGGCTCGTCCAAGAGCACGAGTTCCGCCTCCTGCGCGATCGCGCGCGCGATGAACATCCTCTGCTGCTCGCCGCCGGACAGCTCTTCGATTCGACGGCGACCGCGGTCCGCGAGGTCGACGCGTGCCAGCGCCTCCTCCACGATGGCGCGGTCCTTGTCCTTCGGGCGGCGCAGCGGGCCCAAGCGACCGGTTCGCCCCATCATCACGGCGTCGTACGCGGTGACCGGGAATCTCCAGTCCACTTCGCTTCGCTGTGGCAGGTACGCGATGCAGATGTGCCGCTCGGGGGTGCCGCCGTGGACTGCGATGGACCCACTCGTGCGCGGCAGGATTCCGGCGATCGCCTTGAGGAGGGTGCTCTTCCCGGCGCCGTTCGGCCCGACGACCGCCAGGCGCGCCCTTGCCGGAAGATCGAAGGTCACGTCGTTCAGGGCTTGTCGCTCGCCGTAGGAGACGCACAGGTGATGGATGGACAGCGCGGGAGCGTTCGGGTCGTGGGCGGCCTCCACCGTCCGTAGTCGGCCCGCTCCGGTTGTTGGGGTTCGGAGGATCTTCATGGAGACTCCGCGAGAGCGCTCACGATCTGCGCCACGTCGTAGCGCACGAGATCGATGTAGGTGAGCGCCGGTCCCTGTGGGTCGCTGAGCGATCCCGTGTACAGCACGACGAGTTGCGCGCCCGTATCGGCCGCTACCTGTGCCGCCAAGGCAGGGTTGACCGTGGTCCCGACGAACACCGCAGAACCCCCCGTCCCGAGAACGCAGTCCTCCAGTGCAGCGATCTCGCGGGCCGACGGCTCCGACAGCGCGCTGGATCCGGGAATGGCCGTTCCGACGAGCTGGAATCCATGCCGATCCGTGAAGTACCCGAGCGCGTCGTGGTCGGTGACGAGCCTCCGATTCGCGGTAGGAATCCGAGACACCTGTTCGACGATCCACGCGTCGAGCTCGCGCAGGGATTCTTGGTACGCTGCAGCGCGCGCCTCATACGCTGCGGCGTGCTCGGGGTCGAGGCGTACGAGGACGGCGGCCGCTACGTCGACCCAAGCGATCACATGAGCGGGGTCGAACCACACGTGCGGATCGTTTCGCCCCTCCGCGTGGACGGTGTCCGCGGACACCGTGCGCAACGCAAGTCCTGCCGACAAGTCGACGACGCGCGCGTCGGCCGCTGCCAGGAGGGGAAGGAGAAACTCCTCAAGGCCCGCGCCGTTCTCGAAGATCACGTCGGCGTGAGCGATTCGCGCCAGGTCGCTCGGCGTCGCCTCGAACGTGTGCGGATCCGCGCCCGGCGGCAGGAGGGCGTCAACCGCGAGGTCCGTTCCGGCCACGTGGGCCGCCACATCGCCCACGATGGTCGTCGTGCAGAGGCTACGAACCTCGGCACGGGCGGCGAACGACGCGATGAGCGCCACTCCCGCGACGACTCCCGAGATGCGACGTCTCATTTCGCCTTCCCTCCCTCGAACGAGCCCGACCTCTGTGCGGCGTGAGTGTATGCGTCGACGGCGCCCGAAGCGAGAGCGAGACAGGGCGAGCGCCGCCCGCGGCCGGACGATCGCGTTTCTCTGGATCCGTCACCCTCCGCGTGGCGGGGCGACCGATTCCGTGATGTCTAGGGTCTCGGGGCCGGCAGGGCCACGTGGAAGCAGGCGCCGCCCTGCGGTGCATTCTCGGCCCAGATGCGCCCGCCGTGCGCCTCGACGAGGGCTTTCGCGATGGAGAGACCCAACCCGGCTCCTCCGCCGTCGCTCGCCCTCGCGGGGTCAGCGCGATAGAAGCGGTCGAACACGCGCTCGAGTTCCTCGGGGCGGAGCCCCGGGCCGCTGTCGCACACACTCACGACGAGGTCGCCTCCTGGGTCCTGTCGCGCCGAGAGGCGGATCCGCCCGCCGCTCGGAGTGTGACGAATGGCGTTGGACAGGAGGTTCAAGAGCACCTGCTCGATCCGGTGGGGATCGATCTCGAGAATCGGAAGCTGCGGATCGACGGCCTCCTCGAGCGTGATCCCTGCGTCTTCGAGCTCGGCGCCGACGGCGTCCACGATCCCCTCGACGACCGTGCCGATGGGGGTCGGTTGCTTCTCAATCGACAGCTGGCCGGCGTCCGCGAGGGCCAGCTGATGAAGGTCGTTCACGAGGCGGGTGAACAGGAGGAGCCGATCGTGAAGGGCGGTGAACGTGGCCTGGGACGGCTCGATCAGCCCGTCGCGGAGCCCTTCGAGCGCAGAGCGAACGGCGGACAGCGGGGTCCGGAGCTCGTGGGAGATGTCGGCGATCATCTGCTGCTTGGCCTGCTCGGCCGACTCCAGGCTTGCTGCCATGTCGTTGAACGACGCGGCCAGGTGGCCGATCTCGTCCGGCGAATCGAGGTCGACGCGCTCATCCAAGTGACCCTCGGCGATCCGACGCGTCGCCGCTTCCAGTCGCCGGAGAGGGCTGGTCGTCTGGCGAAGGAGCAGGAGGGCGAGAAGGAGTCCCGCCGCGGCGGCCGTACCTCCGGCGAGCCACAGAGAGCGGCGCGTCGTCCGGAGGAACCCCCTCTCCAGAGCGCCGAACCGTTGAAGAGATTCCGGCGGGTACGAGAGCGCCGTCCACGTCTCTCCCGTCGATAGGACGAGCTGCTGTCCCAGCTTGACCTGAGCCTCCTCCAGCCGTCGGCCGACATACCGTGCTTCCGGAGCGAAGATCACGATGCGGCTCGAGTCGACCAGGAAGAACGGAATTCCGCGGGGTCCGCGTTTGAGAATCTCCGCGATCCCCTCGAAGCCGCCGGTTCGCTGGTAGTAGTTGGCGACGACCTGGATGAGGAACTGGTCCTCTAGGGAGAAGCGCCGGACCGCGAAGTCCGCGAAGGCGCGGTTCACCGACTGGTTGATGAACAGGTACCCGCCGATCGTCGCCAGGACGATGACGATGGCGAACGAGGCGAGGAGCTTCGTTTGGAGCGACAGGCGGCGGAACGGGCTCCTCATCCGTCTCCTTCGCGCGCCTCGTCTCCGCGAGGAGACGCCTCGTCACCGCGGGCCATCTTGTACCCGATGCCAAACACCGTCAGAACGTACTGCGGGTTCGCCGGGTCCTGTTCGATCTTCTGGCGAAGCCGCTTGATGTGGGAGTCGATGGACCGTTCGAAGCTTCCGTACGTCTCCCCGCGCACCGCCTCGAGAAGCTCGAGGCGGGTGAAGACCCGCCCAGGGTGGGACATTAGGAACGCCAAGAGATCGAACGCCATGGCGGACAGCTCGATGGAGTTCCCGCGGACCCAGGCCAGGCGCTGTCTGCGATCGACGCGGACGTCGTCGACCTCCAGGACGGGGGACTCGTCCCCCGCGAACCGTCGCAACACCGCGCGAACGCGAGCCTCCAGCTCGCGAGCGCTGAACGGCTTGACCACGTAGTCGTCAACTCCGGCGGCGAATCCGTGCAGGCGGTCCTCCTCGTCGGTTCTCGCCGTCAACATGATGATCGGCACAACCGAGGTTTGGCGGATGTGCTCTGCCACGGAGATCCCATCGAGCCGCGGCAGGAGCCAATCGAGAATGACGAGGTCGGGACTCTGGCGCGTGAACTCCTCGAGCGCCGCCGCGCCGTCGTACGCGACGGAGACCTCGTACCCGGCCTCCTCGAGGTATCGCCGGACGGCATCCACAACCCACTTCTCGTCGTCGACCACGAGCACTCTCTGAGCCATCGCCTCCGCAGTATACGGGCTCGTGTGGGGAAGTTGCGGCAGCGACGTGGCCCCGCGTTGAGGGCGAACCGGAAGGCGGCGACGGCCGAAGTGTGAACCAGAGGCCGGAGCGAAGCGACGTACACGAGACGACCTGTCGGTATCAAGAGGCGTTTGAGGCGCAAGGGCGGGGACGGTACTCTCTCGTTCTGGACCGGGGAGTGCGCCCTGACGACTCGTGCCGCCGGGGCAGGGTCCGTACGGTTCGTCTGAAGGGAGGATGGGAACGTGCTAGGGGAAAGCCGTCTGGCTGAGATCGCGCGGCGGGTGCTGCGCGAGGCCAAAGCCGACCAGACTGAGGTGCTGGTCACAGGCAACGACTCACACCTCACCCGGTTTGCGGTCAACACAATCCACCAGAACGTCTCGGAGACCGACGTCAGCGTGCGCGTGCGGTCGATCCTCGGGCGGAAGACCGGGGTCGCCTCGGGGAACGAGCTTTCTGAGGCCGCCCTCCGCAAGCTGGTTCGCTCCGCGGAGACGGTCGCCGGTTTCCAGGAGGAGAACCCCGAGTTCACCTCTCTTCCCGGACCGAGTCCCGTGCGGAAGGTCGACGCCTTCGTCGAACGGACCGCGGAGTACACGCCCATTGAGCGTGCCCGGGGCGTCGAGACGATCCTCAAGATGTCGCGGAAGAACCGTCTTGATTCCGCGGGCGCGTTCTCGACGGAAGCGCTGGAGGTGCACATCGCGAACTCGCTTGGCGTCTCCGAGTACCACCGCAGCACGGTGGCGAGCATCGTGACGGTGATCATGGGGACCGACAGCTCCGGGTATGCGACGGCGGCTTCGATCGACGTCGCAGACATCGACCCCGAAGCCGTGGGGCGAATCGCGGTCGAGAAAGCCCTCTCAAGCCGGCACCCAACTCCGATCGAGCCGGGGGAGTACACCGTCATCCTGGAGGAAGCAGCCGTCGCCGACATGCTGTTCCTTCTCGGCTGGATGGGACTGGGCGCTCTCTCCGTGCAGGAAGGCCGGAGCTTCATGAGCGGCAAGCTCGGCGAGCGGATCACGGGGGAGAAGGTCACCATCTGGGATGACGGCGCGGATCCGCGCGGACTCCCGCTTCCGTTCGACTTCGAGGGCGTGCCGAAGCAGAAGGTCATGCTCATCGAGAAGGGCGTGGCGAAGAACGTCGTCTACGATACGTTCACGGCCGGGCGCGAGAAAGGGAAGACATCGACCGGGCACAGCCTTCCGGCTCCGAACACGGCGGGTCCGATTCCCGTGAACCTGTTCATGGCACCCGGGGACACCAGCAAGGAGGAGATGCTCGCCTCGACGAAGCGCGGCATCTGGGTCACGCGGTTCCACTACACCAACATCCTGCACCCCGTGCAGACGATCCTGACCGGAATGACGCGGGATGGGACATTCCTGGTCGAGAACGGGAAGATGGTCCGCCCGTTGCGGAACCTCCGGTTCACGCAGAGCATCCTCGAAGCGTTCTCGAACATCGAGGCGCTGGGGAAGAACTTCGTGCTTCTCAAAGACGAGTGGAACTCCGTCGGAACCTGCGCTCCGGCGGCCAAGATCCGCAACTTCCGGTTCACCGGGACGACCGACTAGCGGGCTCCCAGAAAGGAGAACCATGCGAGACTACGCAAACCGCGCACTGAACCAGGCCCAAGCGAAGGGAGCCACATACGCCGACATCCGCATCGTCCGCCGGGAAACCCAGACGATCGAGGTGAAGAACGGAGTCGTGCAGACCCTCTCTCTGGGCGACACCTACGGTTTCGGGGTCCGCGTCGTCGCGGACGGAGCCTGGGGATTCGCCAGCAGCCATCGACTCGAGAACGCGGAGATCGACCGCGTCGCCTCGTTAGCCGTCGCCATCGCCAAGGCGAGCTCCATCAGTAAGGCCGCCGACGTCGATCTCGGACCGGTCGAGAGTCACGTTGACACCTATACGACTCCGATGAAGATCGATCCGTTTCAGGTGTCGCTCGAGACGAAGATCGACTACCTCCTCCGCGCCGACAAGGAGGCGCGCGCCGTCCAGGGGATCCGCGTAGCCGAGAGCACTCTAGGATTCGAACGCAACCATAAGGTGTTCGCGAGCACCGAGGGCAGCTACATCGAGCAGACGCTGACCGAGACCGGCGCCGGCATCGTCGTGATGGCGGTGTCCGAAGGGGAGATGCAGCAGCGCTCGTACCCGAACTCGTTCGGGCGTCATCAAGGCACGGGAGGGTACGAGTTCGCGGAGACGTGGGACCTTCCGGGGAACGCCCGCCGCGTTGCCGAGGAAGCGGTGGCATTGCTCGCGGCGCCTCAATGCCCGAGCGGCGTGACGTCGATCATCCTCGACGGACCGCAGCTCGGACTTCAGGTTCACGAGTCGTGCGGGCATCCCATCGAGCTTGACCGGGTATTCGGCACGGAGGCGGCGTACGCCGGAACGAGCTTCCTCACGCCCGAGAAGTACCGCAACTTCCAGTACGGCTCGAAGATCGTGAACATCGTCTCGGATGCGGTTACGCCGGGAGGATTGGGCACGTACGGGTACGACGACGAGGGCGTGCCCGCGCAGACGACGGACATCGTCAAGAACGGCCAGTTCGTGGGGTACCTGACGTCGCGTGAGACGGCCAGCCAGCTGCGCAAGATCCACCCCGATGCGCCGGCGCGCTCGAACGCTGCGATGCGGGCCGACGGGTGGAACCGGATTCCCATCATCCGGATGAACAACGTGAGCCTCCTGCCGGGGACGTGGACGCTCGACGACCTCATCGCGGACACGGACGACGGGATCTACATGGTCACGAACAAGAGCTGGTCGATCGACGACAAGCGACTGAACTTCCAGTTCGGAACGGAGCTGGCCTACGAGATCAAGAAGGGGAAGCTGGGCCGGATCGTGAAGAACGCGACGTACACCGGGATGACGCCCAAGTTCTGGGCCGGCTGCGACGCGATCTGCAACAAGGATCACTGGCACGTGTGGGGAACGCCGAACTGCGGGAAGGGGCAGCCGGGCCAGGTGGCGCACACAGGTCACGGGGCGGCTCCCGCGCGGTTCCGGAACGTCCAAGTCGGAGTGATGAAGGGGTGAACTCGCCTCGGGCGAGTTCAAAAGGCGCATGGCGCCTTTCTTCAGTCTGTGATTCGGACTTCGTCCAGCTGGGGAGAAGCGGCTCGGGGAGCCGTTTCTCCTTTGACGTGGGCGAGTTCACAAGAAGAAAGGCGCATGGCGCCTTTCTTCAGTCTGCGACGCGAGCTTCGTCCGGCTCAAGAGAAGCGGCCTTCCAGAGGGCCGCCTCTCCATTGACATGGGCCGGTCCATCGGGAGAAGGGCGCGCGGTGCTTCACCTAATTCTTCGGATCTGCCTACCCGTCAGTAGTAGTACTGCGTGACGTTCTCGACCTCGAGTCCGCCGGCCCCTCGGCCCGTGTACTCGAGGCCCAGGATGACCGAGCGGCCCTCCATCCGTACGTTCAGCAATCCCCACAGGAGGCTTCCGTGTCCGACGATGCTCGTGAGGCCCACGTCTTCAGACTCGTATGGCCCCAGCGTGAATTCGCGCTTGTGAACTACCGCGCCCAGGGAGTTGAACGCGGTCACGGTGCAGGTCACCGTCGCGTTCCAGGGGTTCATCACGACGTACGCAGTCGACGCTTCGCGAACCTGGGTGTAGTACGCGCCAAGCCAGAAGGGGTCAGTCGGATCGAGCACGGGGACTTCGCTCGACACGGTGTCCGTCGAGACCAGGGCGCCGCCGACCGAGTACTCGAGGCCGATGAGGAAGCGCCCGGTTGCATCGAGGGTCACGACGCCCCACGCGTGGGGAATCCCCGCCACGTAGTTATGTAGGCTCACGACATCGGACGCGCCCGGTCCGAGTGTGCCGGAGTACGACCAGATCTCCGTGCCGTACGCGTCGTGGACAGAGATCGTGTACTGCGACATCTCAGGAACCGTGCTGATCAGGCTGATCTCGAGGTCTCTCTCTCCCAGCGTGTTGTAGTAGAACGCGTAGTGGTGCTGAGCCGCTCCCGCCGCTCCGATGAACACCACCAGCACTCCCACAGCGAGTACGTGCTTCATGTTCTCTCCCTTCTCGCGTTGTCGGTCCCGAAACTCCAGAGGACGAACTCTACCGCAAGGGCAGCCGGCCGGTCTTCCGCCCGGCAAGAACCCCGTACGGCCCTTCCAGAAGCGGACCTCGTCGAGTACTCTCGCAGGAGCGAGTCGTCTGGGGGTGGATGATGGAAGGAATCGCCAAATTGATCTCGGCATCCGCGTGGGGACTCGTGGCCGTCATGCTGGCCGCCGGGATCCCCTTTGCCTGGCGGAAGATCCTGGCGTGGCTCGACGCGAAGTCTCAAGTTGCGATGGCCGACGCCGTACGAAGGATGATTGACGAGTAGTACGGGACCCGCATTGCTTCGCAAGACCGCCGCGAGCGCCGTGGGTGAATCTTGTCTTCGGTGGATTCTCCCCCGCCCCTCGGCCAGCGCCTCCCAGCAAAGGAGATGCTTGCACCGGATCAGCAGGCCCCGGCGCCCCTCCTTCGAACCCGGCCGGGTGAGTCCGCTTGGCTCAGGCAACCTCTCGAGAACCGAACTAGCTTCGGTTCTCCTCACGATCCAAGTACTGAAGAATCGCTTCGACGACGAGGTAGTTGACGGACCGATCCTTCTTCGCACCGACCTTCATCAGCCGCTCCACCGGTTGCTGTGCGACTTTCGACTTCGGTACGTAGATGCTCAGCTTGTCGACCAATTCCTTCTTAGGCATGACTCCCCCTTCTCTTTTTTGAGAACTTGTCTATTGTCCTTACACCCCAACTCATGGGCTGTTCCACCGAGACGTGCTCGGCGTGCGAGGTTCGTGTGGAGAAAACGTGACCCTTCCTGATGTCCGGTACTCCGTCCATGGGCCGAGCCTCTTTCCCATCGCTGTCCTTCCCTTAGGTCCTGGCGGTGAAGGGGTGCCCGATGGAGCCAAGAGGGACCTTCCGCCCTCGGCCCGGCCGAGCACTCCCTGCCCCGCTATTCTACGAAAGGTGGAGGCTGTCTACCAGGGGGAGATCCGAACCCTTCTACCTAGGTCAGGCGGCGGGCAGCGCTCCTCCTCCGGCAACGTGGTGGGCCCAGCGAATCGGCTCGGGGAGTCGGTGACTTGCTGCGCAGCGCAGTGCGAACTCGACGGCGTGGGTCAGATCGATCCGGTGCCCCGGCGAGACGAAGACAGGATGGGTGTCGTCCTTGGTCCTCACGACGGCGCCGAGAACGCGCCTCGGGTCGGCCTCGTCGAGCAGGTCGGCGACGGCTCCGCGACGGGGGCCGGGTTCCATCGCCACTCCGCAAAGGCGTGACTTCGCGACCCCGATCGTCGGCACGCCCAACCAGAGCCCCATGTGGGCAGCGATCCCCATGCCACGCGGGTGTGCGGTCCCCTGACCGTCGAACAGCACGAGGTCCGGCTTGGGATCGAGTTTCTCCCACGCGGCCAGGATGACCGGCCCCTCGCGAAAGGAGAGCAGTCCGGGGACGTATGGGAAGGGGGTCTTGAGCTCGGCCGTTGCGCTTTCGCGAGGGCGAAGGTCGGGGAACCCGAGCACGACGATCGCCGCCCGAGAGAGGTCTCGCACGACGCTGACGTCGATCCCGGCGACCGAGCGCACCGCCCGTCCGTCCCAGGTGAGGTCCAGCCGTCCGCGAAGCTCGATCTGGATTCCCATCGCCTGCTTCGGCGTCACCGCCCAAGGATGGAGCCTGCCGTCCGCGCTCATCTCTCCCTCCTGGCTGATCCTAGGACATCGGAGTGTGGCGAGCGAAACCGCCGCATGTCGGCCGGTGAAGGTCTGCTGCGGCGCCGGACGGGAAGGATCGGCGTTCTACTTGGGAGCCAGGGCGCGGCGAGCTCCGGCGAGAGTGGCACGACTGGACGCCAGGAACGGAAGGCGGACGACGGCCGCGGTGTTGTCGAAGCTCCGAACCCACAGGGTGCCGTCGTCTTGGAGGAGGCCATGCTCGATGTCGCACGGCCACCACGACGGCGAGTCGTAGATGGGGCGGGAGAACGTGAACGTTCCGGGGTGTTCGGCGCAGTAGCGTTCCATCGCCCGGAACGCGCGCCCGTCCGCGGAGCTATCGTGGCGAAGATCCCGCCGCAGGGGGTACAGACACCCATCGTGAGTCCCGCCGAGGACTCCACCGGGAACGTGCCTTCGATCGGTATGTCCTCCGAAGGCGGCGGCGGACGCTCCGAGGAGTCCCTGCGGATGAGACTCCTGCCGCATCGGGGTCGGACGAGATCGGCCGAAAGCGGCGATGATGCGGTCCTCCACAGCATCGTCTCCGTGAGGGCTCTCCATTGGGCGCGCCGAGGCGTGGTCGAACAGGAACTCGAACCCGCGGTCGGAGAAGCGCACGGCATGGACCGGCGTCGATGTCATCTCTCGATACGTGCGTAGCCAAAGCGCAGGGAGCGTCTTCTGGAGGCGGGCGACGAGGGAGTTGTGGTCGGCGGCGGAAAGCCGCGAGAGCACGGCTTCGTAGTCGATGGATGAACCCCTCACGCCGTTCCTGCCTTCGCCCACCCGGTACGAGACCGACAGAGTAACCACTGGGACGGCTGAAAGGCAAGCGCGCGGCCGCTGGGTGGACCGAGGCTCGCTCCTCTACCGGCTAAGAGACAGGAATGGGCGACGGCCCCGTGAACTCCTCGGCAAGAAGATCCATGACGAGGACATCCAGCTTCCGTTCGCCGAGGATCCTCGCCTGCCGCTTCCTGCCGACGACCTGGAACCCGAGCTTCTCGTAGCATCGTCGGGCGCGGGCGTTGTCGTCGTGGACGACGAGTTCGATGCTGTTCAGGTTCACGATGTGGAACCCGTACCCGATGAGCGCACGCAGCGCGTCCACGCCGTATCCCTTTCCCCAGTACTCCTTCTCCCCAATCAGAGCACTCAACAGCGCCCGGCGGCTTGCCGGATCGATGACGAAGAGCGCGCACCACCCGATGGGACGATCGGCGGCCGCGTCTACGATCAGAAAGGCGTGCGCCTTCTGCTCGAGGAACCGAGCGATCGTCTGCTGGTACTCCGCGAGCGTTCCCGGCGTTCGGTGGCCGGGGCTGGCTGCGAGAAGCCCCGTCTCGAGGTCGTTGTGCCACCGGTACCACAGCTCCGCGGCTTGGGGTTCCAGCGGCGAGAGGTACGTCAGAGCCCCCTCGAGCTTGCGAACGAGTTCCATGCCGCCTCCTTGCGGGAGCGGATTCTACCTGGTTCGGCGGATCTCACGAGGGCTGGATCTCCCGCTCTTCGCCTTGCCTACGTCGCAGCGCGGAAGAACGCGTCGACGTCCTTCTTGAACGCAGCGAGGGACGCCGAGTCGAGGTAGAACATGTGCCCCGCCTCGTACATGTGCATCTCGACGT
>CAZWQN010000008.1:0-30402 GCA_964635895.1 uncultured Thermotogae bacterium
TCAAGACAGAACCCCGAGGCGCCTACACACCTCGGGGTTCTACCTTGGTTGGGAGAGGGGGATTCGAACCTCCACTAACAGGGCCAGAGCCTGTCGTCCTGCCATTAAACGATCTCCCAAGGACGCGGAAATGGTACGGAAATCGGGATGGGGCGTCAAGACAGCCGTGGCCTGGGCGCGGCGTTCTCGCTACAATGGCGGGAATGCAAGGCCAAATCCGAATGCCGGTCGTGGCCGGGGCGTTCTACCCCGGAGATCGCGACGCCCTCCGCTCGGCCGTAGATGGGCTTCTGGGCGACCGTGCGCCGCTTCGCGGGACACGCGAGTCGGTGGGACTCGTGGTTCCGCACGCGGGGTACCCGTACTCGGGGCGGGTGGCCGGCGCGACCTTCCGTCAAGCGGCGAACCATGGGCGTCCCGATGTGGTCTTCCTCCTTGGGGCGAGCCACAGCGGCGTCGGGCCGACGTTCTCGCTTTCGGACGCCGCAGCGTGGCGAACGCCTCTCGGCGACGTGCCGGTGGATCTCGGGGCCGTGCGGATGCTCGTCGATGCAGGGATGGTCATCTACGAGCCGGCGTTTCGGCGCGAGCACTCGGTCGAGGTCCAGCTTCCGTTCCTGCAAGCTCTGTGGGACGACGTGCCGCCGGTCGTTCCGTTCTGCGTGCAGCCGGGCCCGCTCGATGACCTGGTCGAAGCCGGGGCGATGCTTGGGCGGGCGATGGAGGGGAGAACCGTCTGGGTTGTGGCGTCGAGCGACTTCACCCACTACGAGCCGGACTCGGTCGCACGGGAGCGGGATCACCTGGCGCTCGATCCGATCCTTGCGGTCGACGCGGCCGGACTCTACCGCGTGTGCGAGCAGCGGGGACTGACCATCTGCGGCGTGGGGGCGATCGCGACCCTGCTGGTACTTGCCCGCAAAAGGAACTGGACGAAGGCGTCTCTCGTCGCGTACGAAACGTCGGGCGACTCTACCGGGGATCGCACGGCCGTCGTGGGATACGCGGGCGTTGTGTTCACCGAGGGAGGGACGGAGCCATGAGGAGCATGACCGGATTCGGGGCAGGCGAGGCGTCGATCAACGGCTGGAGGGTGGAGGCGACGATCCGGTCGGTCAACCACCGGTTCCTCAGCGTGCGAATTCGATCCGTCGGAGAACGGCCGTGGCTGCAAGCCCAGATTGAGGAGAAGATCCGCGGTTCCCTGGCCCGCGGCGACGTCGGAGTCTGGCTGGCCGTCGACGAGAATGAGGACGTCGGGCGCGGGCCCGACGTGGACCGCGCGCTCGCCCGGCGCGTGCACGAAGCGTTGCGCGAGCTGAGCGACGAGCTGGAACTGGAGACGTCGCCGACGCTCGCGGACCTGGTGCGTGCCGGTGGGTTCCAGATCCGGGAGGAGAGCGACGAAGCGCTGTGGCCGGCGGTGGAGCGCGCGCTGAACCAAGCGCTTGCGGCGCTCGTCGCCACGCGGGAACGGGAGGGCGCTCTGCTGCGAGACGAGTTGGCCCGTCTCGTCGATGCGTTCGAAGCGGGAGTGGCGTCGATCGAGGTGGCTCTGCCGTCGGTGCTGGCGGGGTTGCGCAACAAGCTCGTCGAGCGGATCGCGGGACTCGACGTCACGATCGCCCCGGAGCGGCTGGAGGCGGAGGTCGTGCTGTACGCGGACCGCTTCGACATCCAGGAGGAGCTGGTCCGGCTGAAGGGCCACATCGCGCGGGCGCGCGAGCTGTTCAAGAGGTCGTCGCCGGTGGGCAAGGAGTTGGACTTCCTCGGGCAGGAATTCGTGCGCGAGATCAACACCCTCGGCGCGAAGGCGCGGGACTGCGAGATCGTCACCGCGGTGTTGGACATGAAGATGTGCGTCGAGCAACTGAGGGAGCAGGTCCAGAATGTCGAATGACGAGCTTTCCGGCTCTCGGCGGGGGACGGGTAGCGGCCTGGCGTTCGTCGTGTCGGGCCCGTCAGGCGCGGGCAAGAACACGGCGATCAACGCGCTGATCGCCAGGGTGCCGGGCCTTGTGTACTCCGTGTCTCACACAACTCGCACCCCGAGACCGGCGGAACGGGACGGCGTGGACTACTACTTCGTCGCCGAAGAGAAGTTCGAGAGGATGGTCGCGGCGGAGGAATTCGTCGAGCACGCTGTCTACCTTGGCGACCGGTACGGGACGTCCAGGAAGGAGCTCGGGCGGCTCACGGCGCAGGGAGCCGATGTCGTGCTGAACGTCGACGTTCAGGGAGCGTGCACGCTGCGCCGCGTGGGGGTGCCGGGAGTCGTGCTCTCGTTCGTCTTCTTTGCGCCCCCGTCGCTCGCCCGATTGGGGGAGCGGCTGCGCGCCCGCGGGTCGGAATCCGAGACCGAGATTGCCGAGCGTCTCCGCGCAGCGGCGCGGGAGATGAAGAGCCTGTCGGTGTTTGACTACCTCGTGTTGAACGGCGATCTTGCCACGGCGGTCGACGAGCTGCGAGCAATCGTCACCGCCGAGCGGCTCCGCGTCGTTCATCGCGGGTAAGGACCCACGATCGAGCGGCAAAGAAGACGGCCGGCGCGTGCGTGCGCCGGCCGTCGAATCGCCTCAACAAACCTCGAAGGGGCTGTGCGCCCTACTTCCGCGTGACCCCCTTCGGCGCGACCTTGAGCGCCTTCTCGATCCGCCGCTTCAGTTCCTTTCCCGGCTTGAACAGGGGGACGACCTTCGCCTCGACCTGGATCGGGCGCTTGGTCTGCGGATTGATGCGACTGCTCGCCTTGCGAGCGCGGACCGCGAACTTCCCGAACCCGACGAGCTTGACCTCTTCACCGTCCAAGAGGGTGCTCTGGATCAGGTCGAGGACTCCGTCGAGGAGCTTCCTCGCCTCCTTCTTCGTCAGGTTCGATTTGTCGGCCAGCCGATCGATGAATTCGCCCTTGTTCATCTAGAAAGCCTCCTTGCTTCCCATGCACTCCGCTCACTCAGATTCGTCGTCAATGCTTGCTTTGCCGAGCAGGTCGCGCATGCTGAGCGACTCGTGCCCGCTTTCGTCGAGGAAACGTCGGTCGACGCGATCGCGGTCCCGCGCCTTCGGTCCGCGCTCCTTAGCGCCGGTTGGGGTACCCGGAGCGGCGCCGCGACGGCGACGTCCCTTGCCTCCTCGATCGCGCTCGCCCTCTTCGAGAGGAGCCGTCGGGACCTCAGGAGGCCCGAACAGGTTTCGCATGCTCAGGCGGACCTGATGCTTCTCCTCGTTGATTCCGATGATCTTCGCCTGCACTCGAGTTCCCACGGCGAGAACATCGGCGGGCGTGGCGATTCGCTCGTTGGAGATCTCCGAGACGTGGATCAGGCCGTCGACATCATCGGTGATCTTCATGAACGCACCGAAATCCTTGATCTCGGTGATCTCGCCCTCGACGATCTCATCGAGGGCGTAGCGATCCACGAAGCGTCGCCACGGGTTGTCCTTGAGCTCCCGGATGCTGAGGGAGATTCGGCGCTCGCGAGAGTCGACGCTGAGCACCTTCACGTCGACGGAGTCCCCTTCCTTCAGGAGATCCCGTGGGTGGTTCACGTGGCCCCAGTCGATCTCGGACACATGGACGAGCCCCTCGATGCCCTCCTCCAGTTTGATGAACGCGCCGAAGTCGGTGATCTTCGTGACGACGCCCGTAACGACCTGTCCCCGTGGGTACTTGCTCTCCGCATCCTCCCACGGATCGCGCTGGGTTCGGCGGAGCGACAGGCTGATCCTGTGCGCGTCCTCGTCACAACTCAAGACGACGACGGAAACCAGATCGCCCTCGCTCACGACGTCCTTCGGGTTCTCCGGATGCCCCCACGAGAGCTCGGAGACATGCACCAGCCCTTCGACGTCCTGCTCGAGTTCGACGAACGCGCCGAAGTCCGTGACGCTGACGACCTTTCCGTCGACTTGAGCTCCGGCCGCGTACCGCTTGGAGATGCCGTCCCACGGGTTCGGGCGAAGTCGCTTGATCGACAGGGACACCTTGCCCTTCTCGCGGTCGAAGTCGATGACCTTGACCTTGACCGGGGTCCCGACCCTGTACTCGGCGGGCGGAACGGGGAGGTCCTTCCACGCGATCTCCGACCGGTGGACGAGCCCCTCGAACCCACCGATGTCGACGAAGAGACCGAAGTCGACGATGCTCCGGACGACGCCGTCGAGCTCCTGGTCGGGTTGGAGTGAGTCGAACAGAGCCTTGCGCCGCAAGCGCTCGCGCTCCTTGATGAACTCCTTATGGGAAACCACCAGGTTCTTGTCGCGCCGCGACAGCTCGAGAATCTTGAACTGGATCCTCTTGCCACGCAGCTCGTCGATCGCGCTCGGCAGGTCGCCTCCGAGGTGCGAACCGGGCAGAAAGGCGCGGATCCCGTCGAGGTTGACGTGGTACCCCGCGCCCTTGACTTCGCTTGTGATTTCGCCTTCGACAACGTGTCCCTCTTGGTACGCCGCCTCGAGACCGTCGATGCGCTTCTCGTACTCGGCCTGCTTCTCGGACGCGTACACCGTCCCCTTTTCCTCGTCGATGTAGGTCACGAGCACTTCGATCTGCTCGCCCTGCTCGATCTTTCCGCCGGGGCGGAACGGGGACAGCTCCGACACCGGAAGGATCCCTTCGGACTTGTAGCCGATGTCGACGAGGATCTCGTTGTCGCTCACCTGAACGACAGTCCCGGAGATGGTGTCTCCGCGGCTGTACGTCTTGACATCGCTTTCAGAGAAAGCGTCCTCCATCTTTATTCTCTGTTCCATGCTCCATCGCCAGATCCGACCTTCGCCTCCCGGCACGCCACTTCGCGCCCGGCTCGCCTCCTCGTATCCCACACCCTGTAGATCATGCTCTATCCACGCACTCCATGAGGCGGTCGCTCATCGCCCGGAGCTTCTGCGATCGAGACTCGTCGCCTCCCACCTCGCCCTCGAGCGCCTCGACGGTCACCGGCGCACCGATCGACACCGTGATCCTCGGGAAGCCGAACAGGTGCTTGGGCGGGTACGACCCCTCGGGGCGAATGTTGACGGGGACGATCGCCTTGCCGGACAACGTGGCGAAGTATACGGCACCCGCCTTGGCATCCACCCGCTGACGCGTGGTTCCTTCGGGGAAGATCGCCACGAGACGCTCGGCCTTGACGGCGTCGAGCATCCGGCGGAAGTCCGACTTCCCGAAGTTCTCGCGATCGATGATCGTCGAGTAGACACGAATCAGCGGTTGAACCAGAGGGTTCGATTTCATCAGCCCTTTGCGCGAGATGAAGTGGATCCGATTTCGGATCCCCATGGCCGCCACGAGCAACGGGATGTCCCAGTAGCTGCGATGCCGGGCGACGGCGATGTACCCTTCATCCCGCTTGACATTCGCCCTCCCTTTGACCCGAAGTCGAAAGAGCACACCGAGGATGAGGCGAAGGAGCATGACGATCGCGGCGTAGAAACCGTTCTTGGCAACGAGTCGTAGACGCCGTCTCAATGTCGCTGCAACCGCTCCTTGACCAGGCGAGCTGCCTCGGAAATGACCTCTGCGAGGGTCTTTCGATCGGTGTCGATTATAGTCGCATCAGAAGCGGGGTTCAAGGGTGCGATTGCCCGGGTCGAGTCGCGGCGATCGCGGACAAGTAGGTCGCGAAGCGTTCTGTCGACGTCGGCCCCCGCCCGCTGGTCGACGCGCCGCCGCGCCCGGACGGCCGGGCTGGCGCGCAGGAACAACTTCACGTCGGCGTCGGGGAGCACCACGGTGCCGATATCGCGCCCCTCCATGACCACATCGGCATCGGCGGCAATCTGCCGTTGCAGAGCAACCAACCGCGCGCGGACATCTGGGCGAGTTCCCGCTTCCGAAGACGCCTGGTCGAGCTCGGGAGTGTGGAGGAGGTCCGTGACATCCTCTCCATTCAGCAGGAACCGTTCGGGTTCTGCGACGTCGATCAAGATGCGGTCGAGCGGAAGGCCGCGCAGCAGACCGAGGGCCACGGCGCGGTACATCTTCCCCGTCTCGATGAACCGGCAGCCGAACCGCACCGCCAGCGCCCGCCCGAGCGACGTCTTTCCCGCCGCCGCGGGACCGTCTATCGCGATCTTCACGTCCGACCTCCTGGATCGATCCGGCGGCTCCCCGACGCTGTCGGCCGGCAGACGAGCACTCGGGCTTGCGGGAGCAGGCCTCGAAGCGCCTGGGCTGCCTTCTCCGCGCCTGCCGGATCCATGAACGCGGCATAGAACGCGGATCCGCTTCCGCTCATCCCGGCGAACGCGCCTCCCGAGCTCGATATCGCCTGATGATACGGAAGCAGCCCGGGGTGCGTCGCCAAGGCGGGAGGGAGGAGATCGTTGGCGCCGAGGGTGGAGGCCGCGTCGCTTGGAGCGGCCTCCGCACGCCATGCGCCGTAGACCGCAGCCGTCGAGCAGTGGATCGGCGGCACGAGGATTACAAACGTCTCGGTCCGCGGTTCCGAGCAGGGATCGAGGCGTTCACCGCGGCCGCGGAGGCGGAGGCACCCGCCGGCAAGGAAGAGGGGCACGTCGGAGCCGATCCGAGCGGCGACGGCGTGGAGCTCGTCCGCCGACAGCCGAGGCGGCAGGGCCGGATCAAGGTGCTGAAGGACGGCCGCGGCATCGGAGGAGCCCCCTCCGAGGCCGGCGCCGACCGGGATGTGCTTGTGGATCTCGATGTCGACCTTGCAGGTCGTCTTCTTGGCGGCAAGGAGCGCGGCCGCGGCTCGGTAGGCCAGGTCTGGCCCTTCCAGCCCTTCGAGGTCGTTGGCGACGTCGAGCGCATCGCCCTTCGCCACGCGAACTCGAATGCAGTCGGCCAGGTCGATGGTCTGGACGATCGAGTCGATCTCGTGGTACCCGTCCGGGCGCCGGGCGAGGACGCGCAGGGACAAGTTGAGCTTGGCGTACGCCAGAAGATCCATCGTCATCCCCGGCACGCGACCCTTCCGCTCACGATGACCTGCCGCACGGGGAGGCCGACGACGAAGTCGGCGATCCGGCGGTAGTCGTCGAGGTCGAGGATGAGAAGGTCGGCCTGCTTCCCGGGCTCCAGGGTGCCGAGGAGACGAGCGAGACCGACGGCGGCGGCGGCGTTGAGGGTCACCGCAGTGAGCGCCTCGGCAAGCTGGAGTCCCATCTTTCGTACGGCCAGGGAGAGGATGGTGGCCATGGAGAGGATCCCGGCGCCGGCGGCGCTGGCCGCGCTTCCGAGTGCGATGGGGAGGTCGGCTTCGAGCATGCGCCGAGCGTCGGCCCAGGGGCGTTCGGGCAAGAAGGGTTCGCCGGGCAGGAGTACGGGGATGACGCCTGCTCGCTGCAGGCGGTCGAGCTCGGGACGGCCGGCGCGAACGAGGTGGTCCACGGTCGTGGCCTCCAATTCGGAGGCGAGGAGAACGGCGTCCGCGCCAGAGCCGGACGCCTGTACCTTGACATCCAGGCCTGCGCCGCGCGCCGCCCGCAGGATCGCTTTGGCCTCCTTCCGGTTGTAACCGGCTTCTCCGCACAGGGCGGCGCACGAGGAGGCAAGTCGGTGGCGTTGGATGCCGGGGATCGTCTCGCCGATGAGAGCGGAGATGCGGTCGTCGGAGGACCGGGCGGAAGGCGCTGCCGGGGCGCCAAGGAAGCAGGCGGCGATGCGCACGGACGACTGGCGGGCAGCGAGCTCGACGTGCGCCAGGATCTCCTCGACGCGCGGCCATCCGCCGGAGGAGGGCGTTCGGACCTCAACGGCCGTGGTGCCGTGCCGCACGAGCTGAGCGAACGCACAGGCGATCCTTCCGTCGAGAGTCTCTGCCTGTCGCGATGTGGAGGGATTCGACGGCGTAGGTTCTTCGGGTCGCTGTGGGCCGGGGTCGACAGCCCACAGGAAGGGGTCGATGAGGCCGGGGATCACCACACCGTATTCTGCATCGATGACGGCATCGGCCCGGAGGTTGGGAGGAGTGGTCGACACCGACGCCACACGCCCGTCGCGAAGAAGAAGGTGGACGTTCTCCCGGACGCTGAGATCCTTCATCCGCCCGCCTCGGCACGGCTCGGCCCCCGTGGGCGTGACCAGCTGACGGATGTTGGTTACGAGCGTATTCATCAGGCACCGAGCGGAGTATAGGTTGCGGACCTCCGCT
Source organism: uncultured Thermotogae bacterium (assembly GCA_964635895.1). GTDB lineage: Bacteria > Bipolaricaulota > Bipolaricaulia > UBA7950 > UBA9294 > JAPLGD01. The sequence continues at coordinate 8,118 of CAZWQN010000008.1, forward strand.
TTACAACGGCGTTTTCGCTGCGTATACTGCGGCGAGCGGCGGCAGCGGAGTGACAGGCGCAGGGAGGACGAAGCACGACTCCCGGAGCTTCCCGAGTCCGGGGACCATGCCACACGATGACACAGGACTCGCAGTTCCGTGCCGGTTACTTGGGTGTGTTCGGTCAAACGAACGTCGGGAAGTCCACGCTCCTCAACGCCCTGCTCGGCGAGAAAGTCGTCATCACGTCCGCAAAGCCGCAGACGACGCGGTGTAGTGTTCGCTGCGTTCTCACTACGGCAGAAGCGCAGGTCGTCTTCGTCGACACACCGGGGCTCCATGCGGCGAAGACGCTGCTCGGACGACACCTCCTTCGAGAGAGCCGCCGCAGCATTCGCGGTCTCGACATGGCGGCGTACGTCGTCGAGCCGTGGCGCCGAGTGAAGGACCAGGACCGCGACGCGATCGCTCGCCTGGCCCGAGAGGGCTTCCCCCTGCTCCTGTTCGTGAACAAGATCGACACCGCGCGTGGGAACGACCTCGAGGAGACCCTCCTCGCCTACGCGAGGCTTGAGGTCTTCGCCGAGCTGATCCCGGTCTCGGCACGCACGGGCGACGGACTCGACGACGCGCTACGGACGCTGATCCGATACCTCCCTACCTCGCCGCCTCTCTTTCCCCTCGACACCCGATGCGACCGTGCCGAGGAGTTTCTGATTGAGGAGCGAATCCGCGAGAAAGTCACGGACTTGACGTACGCGGAGATCCCGCACTCCGTGGCGGTGCGCGTGAAGTGGCTGCGGCAGCGTGAGGACGGCATGGTTGAGATCAAGGCGGAGATCGTGGTGGACCGCGAGTCGCAGAAGGGGATTGTGATCGGGAAGGGCGGGAGGCTCATCAAGCGGATCGGAATCCTTGCCCGCGCCGACATCGAGGCCTTTCTCGGCCGGAGAGTGTTCCTCGAGCTCTTGGTCAGCGTTGTCCCGGGATGGACGAGGGACGAGGGCGAGGTGCGCCAGCTCACGGGGGTGTCATGACCGAGGTGCGGAGCGATCACGGCAGGCTCCTTCTCGTGGCGTCGTCCTCGTCGCTCTGTCGCGTCGCGAAGGAGGCGCTCGCGTCCGCTGGATACTCGCTCGATGTTCGACGGGACTGGGACAGTGCCGCGGCCGAGGCGGCTTTGCTCGTCTTCTACTTCCTTGGGGAGAAGGAGTCGCTGGCCGATCGGGTCCGGCCGCCGAGCTCCCTCCGGGCGGGGGATGTCCCGGTGGTGGTGGTGGTGGAGAGCGGCGACCCGAAGGCCGGGGTTGCCGCGATGTCGGTCGGGGCTCGGATGTGGCTTCCGGGCTCGGCGGACGGGGAGGCCGTCGTCGGCGCCGTGCACGCCGTGCTCGAACGGGCGAACGTCGAGCGGGCGACGGCGGCCGCCGCGGCGCACTCCCGCGATCTGATCGAGCGGGTTCCGGTCGGCGTGTTCGAAATCGCCGACGGGCGCATCGTCTACGTGAACGAGTACCTCGTGACCGCGTTCGGGTACACGCGGGACGAGCTCGTCGGGCGGCGAGCGGAGGATCTGATGACGCCCGATGACCGGCAGCGCGCCGTCGAGGCCATCGCGGCGCGGGAGCAGGGCGTCGTGGCCGACGGGCCGCGCACCTATCGCATCGTCGAAAAGAGCGGCGCGGAGCACGTCGTGGAGATCAGCACGCGGCGGCGTGGCGCGGAGGGAACGCGAATCGAGGGCACGTTGCGGGACATCACCCGCGAAGTCCGTCTGCGGCGTCTGAGTCGCGTGGTTCTCGAGTTGGGCGAGGTCATCCTGGCCGAGCCCAACATCGACAGAATCCTGCAGCTTGTCCTGGACACGATCGCGGAGTACAGCGGCTTCCGGCGCGCGGTCCTCACGCTCTACGACCTCTCCGTCCTCGTCCCACTCGAGGGAGGGGCGGAGAAGACGCTCTGCTCCGGGCTGTCGCCCGAGGAGCGGAAGGCGCTGTTCGAGCAGCCGCCGATGTCGCCGGCCGAGCGGCGTCAGGCGTTCGACGAACGCTTCCGTCTTGGCCCCGCCTACTACATCCCCCACGATGAAGTGCCGTGGAACGCCGACCGAGGCCTCTCCGGCACCGTGTCGCTCGAGGGGTGGCACAAGGACGACATGCTGTTCATCCCGCTCCGTGGCACGGCGGGAATCATCGGATCGATCTCGGTCGACGACCCGGTCGACCAGAGCGTGCCGACGCTTTCCTCCATCGAGCCGGTCGCGTCGCTGGCCAACCTCGCCGCGCTGGCCGTCGAGCACGTCTACAAGCTGGACCAGTTGAGGCGCCAGAAGGAGCGGCTCCACAGCCTGTCGCAGTTCGGAGAGGAGCTGGGCAGCGTTCAGAGCCTCGATGCCCTCTGTGACGCGGCGGCCCGGCGAATCCGCGGCGACTTGGCGCAGGACTACTGCGGGATCTGGATGCGCGACGGGGCCGAGTTGGTGCTCCGGGGCACCGCGTCCGATGGGGCGTTCCCGCGCCAGGAAGTTCCCGCCAAAGGGACCCGGACGCCCGCGGAGGGCGGGGGGCTCACCCGCTGGGCCATCGACTACGTGGAGCCGGCGATCGTGTCGGACGTGACGGCCGACCCGCGGTACAAGGAATCGCGCGCGTCGGTTCGATCCATGGTCGCGGTGCCGATCATTGGAAAGCGACGGGCACTCGGGGCGATCGAGGTGGAGAGCCGTCGGCTCGCGGCGTTCGGAAAGCAGGACGTGGAGGTCCTCTCCGCGATCGCCGGGCAGCTGTCCGTGGCGATCTCCGCCCTCGATCGGCGCGACGCGTTGGGAAGGATCTACCAGCTGGGGCAGCACGTGGCCGCCGCGACGACCGTCGACCAGGTCGTCACGAGAGCGCTCGACTTCCTTGTCGAGCAGTTCGACTACCACCTCGCGACGATCTTCCTGCAGGACCGTGACGAGCGTCTGTACGCTGCCGGGATCCGGGGCCCGTATGAGTCGCTGGGCGTGGGGTCGGGATGGAAGCTGCCGTCGGGGAAGGGCATCGTGTCCTGGGTTGCGCGCAACAAGCGCGCCGCATTGGTGTCGGATGTCCAATCCGACCCTCGGTACTACGAGGGGTTGCCGGAAACGCGGTCGGAGCTTGCGGCGCCCCTTCTCTTCGGCGAGCGGCTGCTTGGCGTTCTGAACATCGAGAGCAGCGAGGCCAGCTTCTTCGACGAAGAGGATCGCCAGCTCGTAGAAGTCGTTGCGAGCCACCTCGCCACGGCGATCTCCAACCTGACGTCGCAGACGACGCTGCGTGAACAAGCGGTGCGCGATCCCCTGACGGGCCTCTTCAACCGGCACTACTTCAACTCGATCATCGCCCCGGAGCTCTCCCGAAGCGATCGGTACGCGCGCCCGTTCTCGGTGATGATGATCGACGTCGACGGGTTCCGCGCCATCAACAACCGATTCGGACATCTGCGCGGCGACGAAGTGCTTCAGCAGGTCGCCGTCTTCCTAAACGAGAACGTGCGCCTGGCGGATCGGGTGATTCGGTACGGAGGCGACGAGTTCCTCGTGTTCATGCCGGAGACGGAAGAGGAGGCGGCGGACCTGGTTGCGGATCGTCTCCGGAATCGCATTCGCCTTGTGCCGAGGAGGGCCGGAATCGGCGACCTGGACGTAGGCCTCAGCATCGGCATCTACGCGCGAAAGCCGGGCGACACCCGGTCGCTCGAGTCCCTCCTCGCGGAAGTCGACCGCCGAATGTACGCCGACAAGCGATCGCGGCACATCGACCGAGCCGATGAGTATCGCAGTTGAGCGCCTAAGCGATCTCGACGGATGGGTGGCGTGCGAGCGTCTTGGCCTCGACGCCCTCGGAGAGCGCGCCTTCCGATCCCTGTGCGCCGTGCCGATCCTGCGGGCGATTCACGACAGCGGAGGGCTGATCCTTGGCGCGTGGGATGACGCGTCGCCCGAGAGGGTGCTGATCGGGGCGGTGGGCGACCTGGCGGGAACCTACAAGGGGTTCGCGAGTTTCTTCTCGCTGTTCGCCGTGATGTCGCGTCGACAGCGAACTGCAGGGACGGCATCGCTCCTCCGCCGCGCCGAGCGGACGGCGGCCGTCGCCGCGGGAGTGGAGGTGGTCCGGTGGTGGATGGACCCACTGCGCGGCGAGGAAGCCCACGTGGGGCTGAACCTGCTCGGCGCGGTGGGCGTGAGCTATGAGCGCAACGTGTTCGGCGGACTTGCCGACCGGGAGAACGCGGGCCTGGCCACCGACCGGGTCGGAGTGGAGTGGTGGCTGCGGTCGCCCCGAACCGCGGCGATCCTCGACGAACACCGACCGGTGGCCCACTACCGTCTGGAGCTGCATCAGATGGCCGTGATCACCAGGACAAGCCTCGGACCATCCGGCCACCGGACGCTCCTCGATGTTGACTTGGCGGCGACGGGACCTCACCTTCTCGTGGAGGTGCCCGACCAGCTCGACGCAGTGCGTGCGGCGTCCCCGGACGAGGCCCGCCGGTGGCGGCTGGCGACGCGAGACGCGTTCGAAAGGCTGTTCGCACAGGGGTATCTTTTGGTCGGCTCTGTCCGCGAGGCGGGGCGAAGCTTCCAGTTGTTCGAGGCGGCAGATCTCGGGGCGGTCCTCGGTCGGGGCGACGTGGGCGACCCGCGCTCCGGCGCGGGCGGCCCGAAGAAGGAGGAGCCATGAAGCGTCGGGAGTTGGCGGCTCGGATCGACCACACCCTGCTCGGACCGACGGCGGACCGCGAGGGAGTGCGAAGGCTGTGCGACGAGGCCGTGGAGTACGGAACGGTGTCGGTGTGCGTCAGTCCGTGCCACGCAGCGCTAGCGAAGGAGCTCCTGCGTGGATCGACGGTCAAACTGTGCGTCGTGATTGGGTTTCCCCACGGGGCGACGACGTCAGAGGCGAAGCGGTTCGAAGCGGAACAGGCAATCGCCCTCGGCGCGGACGAGGTCGACATGGTGATTCGCGTCGACGCGCTGAAGGACGGAGATCACACGACGGTGGCCAAGGACATCCGGGCCGTGTGCGACGCCGCGCGGAGCGCGCCCCGCACCGTGATCGTGAAGGCGATCTTGGAGACGTGTCTTCTCTCCGAAGACGAGAAGATCGCGGGAGCCCGGATCGCGCGAGAGGCGGGCGCCGACTACGTGAAGACGTCGACCGGATTCTCCACCGGCGGGGCGACGACCGCCGACGTGGCGCTTCTGCGCCGCGTGGTCGGCGAAGCAGCGGGCGTCAAGGCTTCGGGGGGCATTCGGGACACGAAGGCGGCGCTCGCCATGCTCGCCGCGGGGGCATCGAGGATCGGCGCGAGTCGAACCGTCGACATCCTGCGGGGTCTCGAGGAGTAGGCGCCCGCTTGCGGGCGGTCCCTGCGGCCTCCTATAGTGTCGCCTCACTGGTAGAGAAGGGGGAACGGGATGAAGCGTTGCCCACGGCCGCTGAGACAAGCGCGTTGTGGCACAGGGGGCGCGAAGGACAACCGAACCTCGCGCGATGCCCTGCTGAGCCTCGGCAAGCGCTCGATTCGGGCGGCACGTTCGGCAGGGGGAACGAGGGGGGAGGCATGCGTAGGCGCGTCGTCGTGACCGGAGTGGGGCCGCTGACGCCGATTGGAACCGGCAAGGATGCCTTCTGGGACGGGCTGCGCACCGGGCGAAGCGGCGTGCGCCGGGTCGACGACACGATCGACCTCAAGGACATCGACGTGAAGATCGGCGCCCCGATCCTCGACTTCGATCCCACAGCCTACCTCGACCCGAAACGGGCCCGCCACCTCGATCGATCGGGGCAGTTGGCGCTGGTGTCGGCGGGGCTCGCCCTGCGCGACGCCGGGCTCACCCAGGGGACCTACGACGCGGACCGCTCCGGCGTCGTCTCCGGGACCGGGATCGGCGGCATGGAGACGTTCGTGGAGAACGTGCGCGAACTCGAGGAGCGCGGCCCCCGACGGGTCAGCCCGTTCTTCGTCACCCGGCTGATGCCGAACGCGCTGGCGGGGGAGATCTCGATCGAGTACGGGCTGCGCGGCGTCAACTTCGGGGTCGTGTCGGCGTGCGCGAGCGGCTCCCACGCGATCGGAATCGCCGGCGAGTGGATCGCTACTGGGCTTGCCGACATGGTCGTCGCCGGCGGCGCGGAGTCGGTGATGCTCCGCATCACGTACGCCGGGTTCTCTAGGATCGGGGCGCTGTCGAAGCGCAACGATGAGCCGGAGCGTGCGTCGAGGCCGTTCGATCGGGACCGCGATGGCTTTGTGATGGGAGAGGGCGCGGGGTTCGTCGTGCTGGAGGACGCCGAGCGGGCAGAACGCCGCGGCGCGCACGTGTACGCGGAGCTTGCCGGGTTTGGCATGTCGGGCGACGCTTTCCACATCACGGCCCCGGGGGAGGATGGCGAGGGGGCGCGGCGTGCGATCGAGATGGCCTTGTCGCGAGCCGGAGCCGTACCGGGAGACGTGGACTACATTAACGCCCACGGCACATCGACCGAGCCGAACGACCGGATCGAGACGCTCGCCATCCGGCGGGCGCTCGGCGAGGTAGCGCCGAGGGTGAAGATCAGCTCCACCAAGTCGCAGGTCGGCCACCTGTTGGGCGCCGGCGGGGGCGTCGAGGCGATCGCGACTCTGCTCTCGATGGAGCACGCCTTCATCCCCGCGACCCTGAACTACGAAGTCCCCGACCCGGCCTGCGACCTCGACTACACGCCGCAGCCGACCGCGAAGGAGATCCGAGTCGCGCTGTCGAACTCGTTCGGATTCGGCGGGCAGAACGCGGTCCTCCTGTTTCGGCGAACGGAGTAGGACAAGCCAGGGTCTAGAGCTGGCGGATGAATCGCAGGTCATTCGCGAGGAACGTGCGGATGTCGTCGATTCCGTACTTCAGCATGGCCATCCGCTCGATCCCGAGCCCAAAGGCGAACCCGGTGAGACGCTCCGGGTCGTAGCCCACGGCGGTCAGCACAGCGGGATCGACCATTCCCGCGCCCATGATCTCGAGCCACCCCGTAGCGCCCGGCGCCTTGATGTGCACCTGGACCGACGGCTCGGTGAACGGGAAGAAGTCGCCGGAGAAGCGCATCGCGTACCCGGGGCCGAAGTACTCCTTCGTGAACAGCTCGAGGACGAACTTCAGGTTCGCGAGGGAGAGACCCTCCTCCACCCACAGGAGCTCGATCTGGTGGAACACCGGCGAGTGGGTCGCGTCTTGGGCGTCTCGCCGGTAGCACCGACCGGGGCAGATGATGCGGACGGGCGGGGCATTCTGCTCCATCACGCGAATCTGCACCGGAGAGGTGTGGGGGCGGAGGAGCGTCGAGTCCGTGATGTAGAAGGTGTCCCAGTCCGCTCGTGCCGGGTGGTCCGCCGGGATGTTCAGCGCCTCGAAGTTGTAGTACTCGGTCTCGATCTCCGGTCCGGTGGCTACATCGAATCCCATGCGCACGAAGATGGACTCGATCTCCTCCTGGACCTTCGACAGCGGGTGCGCGTGTCCGCACGGCCGGTACACGCCGGGCAACGTGACATCCACGCGCTCCCGCCCGAGGCGGTCGTCCAGGGAACGTCGGCGCAGGGCCGCCTCCCTCGAGGCAAACGCCCCGGCGCTGCGCTCCTTCAGCTCATTCAGCCACTGCCCCGCCTGGGCGCGCTCCGCGGGGGCGACGGCGCCGATCTGCTTGAGAAGGCTGGCGATGCGCCCCTTTCGGCCAAGGAACTCGATTCGGAACGACTCGAGCGCCGCCTCGTCCCCGATCGTCTCGAGACGCGCGCCGAGATCGGCCTCGACGGCCTGGATGCTGTCCCGCAACTCCGCCAACGTGCCCATGCGGCCGGGGATTATAGCGGGCGCTTCTTCCATTGACAAGGACGTTTCCGCACGTATAGTTCTCTCCCATCGGGTGCCGAACGAGCGTGGCTCCTCGGCACACCACCATGCGCCGGAGGGCAATGTGACTCGCGAGACAGGCGACATCGCAGCACGGCGGAGTGCGCTCTGCGAGCGGCTCCCCGAGAAGGCGATTCTCTTCTACAACTACGAGGGCTCGGACCGCGCGAATCTGCGGTACCTGAGTGGGTTCACGGGGGAGGGCGCCCTTGTCGTGTGCGGAGCGGAGACGCTTCTCGTCACGGACTCCCGCTACACCGAGCAGGCGCGGCGGGAGACCGCGGGGATCCGGATCGAGGAGGAGCGGGACTGGATGGGCGCCGGCCTTGCCCGGATTCTGCGCGCGCTTGGGATCGTGCGCGTGGCGTTCGCGTCGAGACGCGTCACGCACCACTGGGCCGACGCGGCGGGCAAGCTGGACGGCATCACGTTCGTTCCGGTGGCCGACCCCACGAGCGAACTCCGATCCGTCAAGTCGCGCGAGGAGATCGAGTGCCTCCGGAAGGCGGCGCGGCTGGCCGACGACGCGCTGTCTCGCCTCGTGCCGGAGATTCACGCGGGGATGGACGAAGCGCAGGTCGCGCTGCGGCTCGAGTGGCTGATGCGCGAGGCGGGGTCGGAAGGAATCGCGTTCGACATCAACGTCTCGGCGGGGGAGAACTCCGCCCTCAACCACTACAACCCGGTGCTCGCTCGACGGAAGCTCCGCCGCGGGGACTTGCTCTTGTTCGACTTCGGAGCGTGCGTGGACGGGTACCGATCGGACATGACCCGGACGTTGTCGGTGGGCGTGCCGTCCGACGAAGCCAAGACGATCTACGACGTGACCCTGCGGGCGAACCTCGCGGGGATTGCGGCCGCTCGCGCGGGCGCAACGGGGATGGAGGTCGACGCCGTGGCGCGCGAGGTTATCCAAGAGGCTGGGTACGGAGGGCGATTCGGGCACGGGCTTGGGCACGGCATCGGCCTCGAGGTGCACGAGAAGCCTGCCCTCTCCCCGCAGAGCAAAGACACGCTCGCGGCCGGGATGATCACCACCATCGAGCCGGGCATCTACCTCCCGGGGATCGGCGGCGTTCGGATCGAGGACGACGTCGTGATCACTGAGGGAGGGTGTGACGTGATCACCAGCTTTCCCAAGGACCGGCTGATCCGGGTGTGAACGCGATGACTTCGCGCGCCGGTCGAACGCTCGCCATTCTCGTGAGTCTGGTCGCCGCCGCGGGGTGCACCCTCGTCTCGCCTGGACCCGTGGCGGACTTCGACGTGATGCCCGTCGTGCTGTACGCGGGTGAGGCGGTGACGCTGGACGCGTCGGTGGCGTCCGGCGACATCGTCGACTACGAGTGGTCGCTCGGAAGCGGGGTCACCGAGTCCGGGCGGGAGGTCGTCACGGCGTTTGCCGCTCCGGGCGTGTACGTGGTGGAGTTGACCGTCCGAGACCGAGAGGGGCGCACCGACACGGACGTGCAGGAGCTGACCGTCTACGTGCGCAGCGGCACGAGGCTGTTCTCCGAGGACTTCTCGGACGGCGACGCGGCGCTCGGCCGATGGGCGACCGATCCTACGTTGGTCGCGGAGGACGAGAGCAGCATCGCCCACCTGTCGTCGGAGAACGTGGGCTACTGCCTGTATGTCCACAGCAGCGCCGAGCGCCTCCACCGCCGCGGCGCCGCCGTCGAGGTCCCCCCTCTTCGCGTGGGGCAGAGATTGACGTTCTCGGTACGCGTGATGGCGGCGCAGAGCCACGCCGGGTATGGATTCGTCATCGCGCCGGGACGGAGCAGATTCAGTCTCCCGGTGACGGGGCTGCCGTACTACGTCTACTCGGGCACGGCGGGAACCTCCGCGATGCGTGAGCCTGTGGCCAGCGGCGACGAGATCGCCCGCCCCGTGGCGTTCAAACCCTCGCTCTACCTATGGCACAGGTACGACCTCGCCTATTCGGCCGACGGCTGCGCCCTGAGCGTGGATGGGACGGTCGTGTTCGCGGGGTCCGTCGAGGCCGATCTGTCGACGGGCGGAACGTGGTGGATTGTTCTCGGGGACGAGAGCGAAACCGAGGCGTGCAAGACCTACTACGACGCGGTGAGCGTCATGGTGGAGGAGTGAGCGATGGCACAGCGGGCCTCCGAAGCCGCGCATCGCACGAGACGTCAGCGTCCCCGTCTGCAGCCGGATGTGGGCAAGGGAGGCAGGGTCGATGGTCGCGGTGGTACTCCTGGTACTGGTCTGGGCCGCGCTGACCCGCAGCGCGGAGCCTCTTTCCCTGGCTGCAGCGGTTGGCGCCGCAGCGCTCGCCCTCGGGATCCGGCGGTGGATTCTGCCGAGCCCCGGGAGAATCGGACGCGTGTTGTTGCGCCGCCCTCATCGCGCGGCGCTTTACGCGGCGACGCTGGCGCTTCGCCTTCTCCAGTCCACGGCGTACACCTGTTGGGTGGTCCTGTTTCGTCGTGAGGAAGGCCGCATCTTCGCTCTGCCGACCGCCTTGCGTGACCCCATCGCGCAATCCATTCTGTCGAGCTCGGTCACGCTAACGCCGTCGACCATCAGCCTGCTGCTGGAAGAGGATGTGCTGTACGTCCACTGGCTCGGGGTGAGGGGAGGATCGAGCGATTGGCGGGGAATCAAGGATTCCCTCGAACGGCAGCTGCTGAAGCTCTGGGAGGCGGGACGCAGTGGGTGTCCTTGAGGGGGTGCTCCTCGGCGCGCTCGCCCTCGTTCTTGTCCGGCTGTTCGTCGGCCCAACGGCGTGGGATCGACTCGTGGCCGCGAACTCGGCCTCCGCTCGAGTCGTTCTCCTCATCAGTCTCGCGGCCGTCGCGTCCGACTCGGCGGCGCTGCTCGACATCGCCGTCGTCTACGCGGCTCTGAGCTTTCTGGGGACCGTGATCTTCGCGCGCACCCTCGAGCGGTCGGGTGGTCGCCGATGACGGCATGGGTCTTGATGGGAATCGGCGCCTTTCTGGTCGTCGTGGGAACGATCGGAGTCCTGCGATTCCGCGACGTCTACTCCCGGCTACAGGCGAGCGGCGTGTCGGACACGACCGGCGCCGCGTTCATCCTTCTCGGCCTGATCGTGCACCGCGGCCTGGAACCCCGGGACGCGACGCTGGCGCTTCTCCTCCTCCTGTTGTTGGTCACCAGCCCCATCGCGACGCACAGCATCGCCAAGAGCGCATTCACACAACGTCACGGCCCCCGGGAGGACGAATGAATGGAGTGGCCGTGCTTCTCGCGCTCCTTCCGCCGATCGCGGTCCTCGCGCTCTTCCAGCACCGACGAATCCTGGCTGTTCTTGGGATGTCCGTGTTCAGTCTGCTTCTTGCCGCAGTCTTCCTCTTTGCCGGCGCTCCGGACGTCGCAATCACCGAGGCCGCGATCGGAGCCGCGCTGAGCACGTTCGTGTATGTCCTCGCGATCCGCAGGTCCGGGCGTCTTGTGGTCGCGGCGTGCGACGTTCCGGGGCTCGTCCACGAGGAGCGCGGGACGGTGGCCGGCCTGGAAGTGGATCTGCTCGAGCGCGTAGCCAGGTCGGCCGGTCTCGAACTGGTCGTTCAACTCATGCCGCCCGATGAGGTGCTGGCGGCTGTGCGCCGCGGCGACGCGGATGTCGGCGCGGGGGGGCTGCTTGCCGGGGACGAGGCGGCTGGGTTGTGCACTGCGCCCGTACACCTTCGCACGGCACAGTTTGCCGTGCGGCGACGCGGCGCGCGCGACGACGCGGGCGCTCCCCACCCATTCCGAGGCGAGATGTCCGACTTGATCGGGTCAGCGCGCCGCGGCGAGCCCCTTGCCGTGGAGTTGGATCTGGCGCGTCTTCTCGCCCTGGTCCGCTCCAGTGCGGCGAACCTCGACGTGACCCGGAAGCCGGGTGAGTTCGGGTACGCGTTCGTTGTCGCGGAGCGGCAGCGGGATCTCCTTCGGCGCCTGACGGCGGAGGTCAACCTCCTCCTCCGCGACGGCTCGGTCGAAGGCTGGGCTGGGAGGCATCTCGGATGAAGACGACCCGCATCGTGGTCCCCGCAGCCGCGTGCGCCCTCGTCGGCGCGTTCTGCGCGATCGCCTGGCACGGGCTCGATGGCGCGGGTCCGAACGCCGCCGACGTGTCGCCGTGGATCGAGTCGGCCGAGGCGCTGGGGGCACGGAATGTTGTCTCGTCGATCATCCTCGGGGTGCGGATCCTCGACACGCTGGTCGAGATTCTGGTCTTCACCGTCGCCGTCCTTGGCGTTCGCTACTTCCTCGAGCTGCCCCACGGGCGCGCCGCAGCGGAGGAGATCCCGGAATCCCGCCTCGTGGGGGTGTCCGCCGCGATCCTGCTTCCGCTCATCGTCGTGATCGGCACGTACGTGACGATCTACGGGCACCTCTCGCCCGGCGGCGGCTTCAGCGGGGGCGCGATCACCGCCACGGGGCTTCTCCTGGTGGCGGCCGCCGTGGGCGCGGAGCGGGTCGGCGCCCGCTTCCACGAGGGCGCGTTCGAGCGCGTGGAGTGGGGGGCGCTGGCGGCGCTTCTCGTCCTGGCGTTGCTTCCGGTCCCCTTCGGGAAGGCTCCCTTCACCGACCTCCTTCCCGCGGGGGCCGCGGGGAGGCTCCTCAGCGGCGGGACGATTCTGCCGTACAACCTCCTCATTGGCACGAAGGTTCTCCTCGGCACGTGGGTGATCATCCACCACTTCCTGCGCCACAGAGGAGAGATCTGATGTTCGGATGGCAGGGCGTTGCTGCAGCCGTGGTCCTCTTCGGCATCGGGACCCTCGGGGTGGTGCTTCGGCGCGACCTGGTCGTCAAGCTTCTGGCGCTCGCCGTGGTGAACTCGAGCGCCATTCTCTGCCTGGTCTCGCTCCGCGCGCGACCGGCGGCGGGCCCCCCGCTTCTCGGCGCCGGGGCGACGCCGGTGATGGCTGATCCGCTCCCCCAGGCGCTTGTCCTCTCCGCGATCGTCATCAACTTCGCCGTGCTCGCGCTCGCCCTCGTGTTCGTCATGCGGCTGGTCGAGCAGTACCACACGACGGACTCGCACAGGATCGACCGCCGAACGCGGGACGAGGACGCGGAATGACGGCGCTTGTCCTGCCCCTGGCCCGCTTCCTCTTCGGGGCCTTGACCGTCGCCGTCGGGCACGGAACGAGGGTCTTCCTTGTGTTGTCCGCAGTCGTCGATGCCGTGCTGATCGCCGGGATGTGTACCGTGCTCCGCGGCGGAGCGTGCACCGTGACGTTTGGAGGCTGGAAGGGACTGGGGATCGCCTTCTCGATCGACATCATCAGCGCAGCCATGGCGGCGCTGGCGCTGACCCTCTCTGTCGCCGTTACCCTCTACACATGGCGCGACAGGATGCGCCCGTCGATTGCCGCCCTCCTTCACCTGTTGCTCGGCGCCTGCTACGCGTTGGCCTTCACCAAGGACCTGTTCAACGTGTACGTCCTGTTCGAGCTGGTGACGCTGGCGAGTTTCCTCCTCGTGGGAGCCGACCGCCGCCCCCGGCAGGTCTGGGCGAGTTTGCGCTACCTTATCTTCTCCTCGTTTGCGTTGAGCGTGTTCCTCTTCGGGGTCGCCGTCGTGTACACACATGGGAACGCGCTCGATCTGGATGCCGTCGCCGCCGCGGTCGCCCGGTCGCCGGGCGCCTCTTGGGTGCACGTGGCGGCGGCGCTTCTTGTAACTGGGGTTGCCGTCAAGGCGGGCGTGTTCCTGTTCGCGCTCTGGCTTCCCCTGGCGCACTCACAGGCCCCCCCCGCTGTGTCCGCCCTTCTTTCGGGGCTCGTGGTCAAGATGGGGGTCGTGCAGCTGTTCCGCCTCTCGCTGGCCTTTCCTCTCGGCGTTCCGTTGACCGTCCTGGGCATCCTGACCGCGCTCCTCGGCATCGTCTACGCCTTGTGGGCTCACGATGCGAAGCGCATGCTTGCTTTCCACACGCTGTCACAGATCGGGTACCTTCTCGTCGGCTTCGGGGCGGGCAGCGAGGCGGCGCGCTTCGGGGTCATCGACTATGCCGTCGCACACGGCCTGTTCAAGGCGCTCCTCTTCCTTGCCGTCGGCGAGGCCGCGGCCGTGGTCGGCTCATCGCGCGTCGAGCGCCTGGTTGCCGAGCGAAGACTCGTGCCGCGCGGGACGCGTGTTGCCCTTGCTGTAGCGATCCTGGGGATCATCGGAGTTCCCCCCTTCGCCGGTTTCGCGGCGAAGGCGGTGGTGGAGTCCGGCATTTCGTCGGTCGTCATCCGCATCTTCGTGTTCGTCGTCTCCGCCGGGACCGTCGCATCGTTCGCCAAGCTGTGGCCGGTCGTCTTCGCGCGGTCGTCGGTGCGTACGGCGCCGCCTCGTGCCGCCGCCTACGGGCTGCTGGGAACAGCGGTCGTCCTATTCCTCCCGATATCGCGCGCGATGGGACCGGCCGCCGTCTGGGCGGCGACGCTTCGCGGCTCGGCCTACGTCGAAGCGCTGGCCGCGATCGCCGTGGGGGCGGCCGCGTACGCGTGGAGCCGGCGGAGGGGTCCGCGGCTCCCTGAGCGGCTGTTCCGGCTTGAGGAGGGCGTTCTTGTCGTGCTCGCCGGATTCCTTCTTGTCTACGCGCTCCTCCGCGGCTCGTGACAACCTCCCGTCTCTCGGATACCGTGTCGCGGTGTGAGCGGGAATTGGAGCACATCCAGGTACACGGCGTTTCTTGTTGACATCGATGGGGTGTTGACCCGCGGCTCGTCGGCTCTGCCGGGCGCGATCGACGCGCTGCGGACCCTTCAGGCTCGGGCGCGCGTGGTCTTGCTCAGCAACAACTCGACCCGATCGAGGACAGAGCTTGCATCGCACCTCTCCGCACTCGGGTTCGCGGTCGCCGCGGACAACGTCGTCGCTTCGTCCTACCTCGCGGCACACTACCTCCGAGACCTTGCCGGCGCCGCGCGCATCTGGGTCGTTGGCGAGGAGGGACTGCGGTCGGAGCTGGCGCAGGCCGGGCACCACCTCACGGCGAGGCCTACCGACGCCGCCTGGGTGGTGGTCGGGACGGACCGAAACCTGAGCTACGCGACTCTGAACCAGACGCTGCAGGCTCTCCTGGCCGGCGCGCGTCTCCTCGTCACGAACGAAGACGCAACCTACCCGACCGCGCAGGGACTTGCCCCCGGCGCGGGGGCCATCGTCGGCGCTCTGCGCGGGATGGGGTACGCGCCAGTCGCGGTGATCGGAAAGCCAAGCTCCCTCGCGTTCGAGATCGCCCTGCGGGAGGTCGGCGAGCCGAAAGAGAAGGTGCTCGTCGTCGGCGACCGCCTCGAGACGGACATCGCCGGGGGACATGCCGCGGGGATGGACACCGTCCTCGTCTTGTCGGGAGTGAGCTCGGCGTCCGACCTCGCTCGCGCTGCGATTCGGCCGACGTGGGTTGCAGCCAGTTTCGCCGATCTCTGCGCGGGGCGCGTCGAACGGTGCGCGACAGAAGATCCCGGCCGCCCACTGCGCTGTGACATGTCGTGAGGTGATGGGCATGGAATCGGCAGCGCTCATGAGCGTGGCGAACCTCGTCAAGACGTACGGCGAAGTCCGCGCGGTGGACGGGGTGTCGTTTTCGGTGCCGCGGGCCGAGGTGTTCACGCTGCTCGGGCCGAACGGCGCCGGCAAGACGACGACGCTCGAGATTCTCGAGGGCATCCGGGAGGCCGATTCCGGGGAGATCGAGGTCTTCGGACGCAAGCTCCGACGCGTGGATCGCGCGACCAAGGAGCGCATGGGGGTCCTCCTCCAGGAGGGCAACTTCGAGCCGTATCTCAAGGTGCGCGAGGTGCTTCGCCTGTTTGCGTCGTTCTTTCGGTCGGCGCGCTCGCCGAACGAGGTTCTACGGGAGATCGCCCTTGAGGAGAAGGCGGCGAGCCTCGTCAAGACGCTGTCGGGCGGACAGAAGCAGCGCCTGGCGATCGGCGTCGCGCTGATCAACGACCCGGAGCTCGTCTTTCTCGACGAGCCTACGACGGGTCTCGACCCGCAGGCGCGCCGGAACATCTGGTCGATCGTCTCCGGCCTGACGGCGGCGGGGAAGACGATCATTCTGACGACCCACTACATGGACGAGGCCGAGACGCTGTCCCAGACCGTGTCGATCATGGATCACGGACGACTGATCGCTTGCGGGACGCCGCGCGAGCTCACGTCGAGTCTCGGACAAGAGACGATCGTCGAGTTCGTCGCGGGCGAGCGCGCCGCGGGTGCCTCGGAAGCGCTTGCTGCCTCCTGCCGCAGCGTACGCAACGAGGCCGGACTCGTGTCGGTCGAGACGGACGACCTCGTGGCAACCTTGCGTCGCTTGCTCGACTGGTCGCGCGAAGCGGGGGTTGCGGTCGCTGACATGGTCGTGCGCCAGCCGAACCTGGAGGACGTGTTCCTGTCGCTCACGGGAAGGAGGCTGCGCGAGTGACCGCCATCCTCGCCGTGGCGCGGACGTACGTCGTGACCGCTTGTCGCGAGCGGGAGACGCTGTTCTGGTTCCTCGTGTTTCCTCTCCTCTTGCTGACCCTCCTGGCGCTCATCTTCGGGAACATCGGGGAGTCGGGGGCGATGACGTACGACATCGCGGTCGTGAACCTCGACACTGCCCCCGGCGCCGCGGCCGCCGCGGGAGTCGTCGCGGCGCTCGGCCAACTGAGCGTGGCGGAGGGGGAGAGCCGGCCGCTGTTCCGATTGCACACCGCCGCTGCGGACAGCGACCCGGGGACGTTCCTCGCCGCCGAACTGGACGCCCTGCGCATCGGAAGGCGAGCGGCGGTCGTCGAGATTCCGCAAGGCTTGAGCGCGTCGATCGCCGCCGCGGCGCACGGCAGCGTCGCGGCAGAGCTCGCTGTCCGCGTGCACAAGAGCGGAGGCCGCACGAGTTCCGACATGGCCGCGTCGATCGTCGAGGACATCGTCGCGCAGGTCGACCACTCCCTTCTCGTCCGGATGGGGCTCTACGACGAAGCCCGCGCGCTGCGCGTCGAGCGTCTCGACCTCGGGGCGAACGCGGAGACGTTCTCGTACGTCGACTTCGTCGTGCCCGGGATCGCCATCATGGGCCTCTTCGTCAGCGGCCTGTTCGGCGTGCCGGGGACGATCCTGTTCGGCCGCGAACGGAAGGTTCTCCGCGCCTACTGGGTGACGCCGCTCGACGTTCCCCACTACTTCGCCGGCTTCGCGCTCGGCCATCTCGCGATCTGCACAATCCAGCTCGTCTGCGTGTGGGCCCTCGGCCGATTCGCGTTCGGGGCGCACGTCGCGCTGTTCCGCCCGCTTCCGCTCCTCGTGCTCCTCCTCGCTTCGGTGACGTTCCTGGCGTTCGGCTTTCTCGTCGCGTCGGTCGCGCGCACCGCGAACGGCGGCATGGCGCTCGCCAACATCGTGAACATGCCGATGATGTTCCTCGGAGGGTTGTTCTACCCGCTCGGGCAACTGCCGTCCGCGTTGCGGGCGATCATGATGGTCAATCCCGTTACGTACCTCGGGGACGCGTTGCGGGGCGTCACGGGCACGGCGGCGGCCTCGTTTCCTCTCGGCGTGTCGCTCGGCGTGGCGGCGGCCTGGATCGTCGTCTGCGCCCTCGTCGCGTCGTGGCGGTTGACGTGGGACGTGGGACGATGAAGGCGCTCGGGACTCTCCTGCGAACCGAAGCTACGGTCTTCCGACGGGACGCCATGTCGATGACGTTCACGTTCCTGTTCCCCATCCTGTTCATCCTTATATTCGGCGCGATCATGGGGAACACCGGCACCGGCGAGGGCTCGCGGCTCGGGTTGGTCGTCCTGTCGGGGGCCGAGCGGGCCGCACTGGACGCGATCCTCGCAGAGTCTGCCCTCACCGTGCGCGAGATGGCGAACCCGGACGAGCTGGAGGCAGCCGTGACGGCGAACGACGTCGACTTCGGCGCGATCTGGGACGGGACGGCGCTCGTCTTCGCCTACGACGTGCGGCGGACGCAGGACAACTTCACCTTCGAAGAGCTGGCGCGCGGCCTCGCCTCGCGACTCGACCTCGCGATTCAGGGGAGGACATCGCTCCTCGGCGTGGAGGTCGAGACCGAGGGCGGAGAGCCGGAGGCCGACTGGTTGACGCTCGTCATTCCCGGCATCGTCGCGTTTTCCGTGCTCTCCGCCGGGCTCTTCGCCGTGGCCGGGCACCTCACGTCGATGAAGCAGCGAAAGCTCCTCGATCGGTTGATCGTCACCCCGATGCGGCCTTGCGCCCTGCTGGGGGCCATCGTCGGCGTGCGGTTGGTTGTCGTCGTGGTCTCGACCTTCCTCACGCTGGGGATCGCGACGCTCGTGTTCGGGATCGCCTACGACGTGAGCTGGCCCCACTACGTGGCGTTCGTTATCACCGCGACGCTCGGCTCGATCGGCCTCGGTGCGATCATCGCGCTCGTCGTACGACAGCCGTCGAGCGCCTCGAGCCTGGCGAACGTGCTATCGATGCTCATGATGTTCGGGTCGGGTATCTACTTCCCCGTGGAGGTCATGCCACGCTTCCTCCAAGCAGCCAGCCACGCGATGCCTCTCCGGCACATGGCGGACGCCGCGCGCTACGCCGTGGGCGTCATGGACATGAGCGAGGCGCGGTTCTGGGCCATCTGCGGATCGCTCCTCGCGGGCGGCCTGGTGCTCCTCCCGCTGCTCGCGCGCTACATCGTCCGCGCCGATCGTCGCTAGTGCCGGGCTGATCTCATCCGAGCCCAAGCAGGCTCACCACGCCGAGACTCGCCAAGAGAACGAGGACGCCCGCGATGACGACGCCGAGCGCGAGGAGCCACGTCGCACGCCGCAGGGGGATCCCAAGGAGGTGCGCCAGCACAGCCCCCGTCCACGCTCCGGTTCCAGGAAGCGGCACGCCGACGAAGAGCACGAGACCCGCCGCGCCGAGTCTCTCCACCAGCTTCCCGTGCCGGCGCGTCCGCGCGAAGAGCCCGTCGAGAAGCCGGCGGATCCAGCCGACCCGGCGCAGGACCGGCTCAGCGAAGTGAAGCGCGAGAAGAACGAGGGGAATGACGACGAGGTTCGAGAGCGTTGCGACCGCGGCGGCAAGAAAGGGATCGGCGCCGCGCGCGATCGCGTACGGAAGACCGCCCCGCAGCTCGGAGATCGGTGCGGCCGAAAGCAGGACACACACGATCCAGTCAACGGCGTGCATGGCGGAATTGTAGTGCCCGGGCCGGAAGCGTGGTAGCTGCCCGACGGGGCTCCTATAATCGGCGGCAAGGAGGTGGGGCATGCGGCTGTACAACACCCTGACAAGAAGCACCGATGCGTTCGTTCCGCAGGACGGCGAAACCGTGGGGATGTACGTCTGTGGCCCCACGGTCTACGACCACCTGCACATCGGCAACGTTCGTCCCGTGTTGGTATTCAACGCGCTTCGGCGGTACTGCGAGCGGTTCCACGGCTGGCGCGTTGTGTATGTCCAGAACGTGACAGACGTGGACGACAAGCTCATCCGCAGGGCGGCCGAGACGGGCGAGCCAGTCGAGGCGATCGCCAAGAAGTACACGGACGCGTACTTCGCTCTGCTCGACGATCTCGGCGCCGACCGCCCCTCGGCGAGCCCACGGGCGACGGAGCACATCGCGGAAATGGTCGAACTCATCAGCCGGATGGTGGCCAACGGAACCGCCTACGTTCGTGACGGCGACGTGTACTTCCGCGTCTCGGCGATCGACGACTACGGCTGCCTCTCCGGCCGGAGCCTCGAGGATCAGGAGGCAGGGTCCCGGGTCGAAGTCTCCGATCGGAAGGAAGACGCCCTCGACTTCACGCTGTGGAAGGCGGCGAAGCCCGGTGAGCCCGAGTGGCCTTCACCGTGGGGCAACGGGCGCCCCGGATGGCACACCGAGTGCGTCGTCATGTCGCGCAAGCACCTGGGGGAACGGCTCGACATCCACGCCGGCGGGAACGATCTCGTCTTTCCGCACCACGAGAACGAGATCGCACAGGCCCGCGCGACGAGCGACAAGCCGTTCTTCCGCTTCTGGATGCACAACGGCATGCTCCATATGGGCGAGCAGGAAATGCACAAGTCGCTCGGCAACTTCCGCTACGCCTACGAGATCCTGGAGAAGTACGCGGCGGAGACCGTGTGGTACTTCTACCTCTCGCGCCACTACCGCAAGCCCCTCGAGTTCTCCGAAGAGGGGCTGGAGGGGGCAGCGGCGGCCGTGGCTCGGGTGCGCCGCCTGCTCGACGATGTGGACTCGGAACTGCGCGACGCCCACGGCGAGCCCGGCCCGGGTGGACGCGAGTTCCTCGGCCGCCTCGGCGCGTTCCGCGATCGGTACATCGAGGCGATGGACGACGACTTCAACACGGTGGGGGGATTGGGCGTCATCCAGGAGCTGGCGAACGAGATCAACCGCTTCCGTGCCGAGGCGTCGGGCGATGACCGTCTCGCTCTTCGGGTGGCTGCGGCCCTCGTCCGCGAGCTGGGCTACCCGCTCGGGGTCTTCCAGCACCGCGCCGCGCGCGACGACCGCGGCTGCGAGTCGGAGCTAATCGCCCTGTTGCTCGAGCTGCGCGCCGAGCTTCGGGGCCGGAAGGAGTTCGCGCTCGGCGATCGGATCCGCGACCGCCTGTCGGAGATCGGGATCACGCTCAAGGACACGTCGCAGGGAACGATCTGGACGAAGGAGACTCCCTAGCAGCCTTCCGTCGTTTCCGACGGGAGCAGAGACTCGATGATCTCGCGCGCCTGAGCCAGATCGCCCGCCTCGCGGTACGCCACGTCAGCGGGGATGTGCGGCCGCATCCATTCCGGGAGGCCGACGAGCAGGATCTCGGCGATCCCGGCCCGGTGGGCGGCGACGGCGTCAAGATGCGCATCGCCGATGGCGAGCGCGTCTTCGGGGGGCACGCCGAGGCGGGCGAGCGGAAGGCGGAACGCCTCCGGGTCGGGCTTCATCGCACCGTCGTCCCGCGTCATCACAAGGTCGAACGGGAGCGGGTGCCGAGCGAGGACGGTCTCGGTGCTCTCCCGGGAGTTATTCGTAACGAGCACGCATAGCACCCCGCGCCTGCGGAGCGTGACAAGAAGCTCGCGTGCCCCGGGGATCAGCTCGCCCCGCTCCGCCCCCTGCCTCTCCGCGGCGTGGAGGATGCCAAGGCAGCGGGACCGCTCGGCCTCGGGCGCATCCTCAAGCTGAGCCAGGATCGGCCGGCCGTCCGGTCGCAGCCCCATCGAGCGGCGGAGTTCGATCCAATCCAGGTGTGAGTCGAAGAGCGTGCCGTCCATGTCGAACAGGACGGCTCGAAGAGGCATCCGCAGCTCCAGGCGACCGACTCAGCGGATGTTGCCCACGTGGAGCTTCACCTGGTCTGTGTAGCGGATCCCCTGCGCGTCGGTCACGGCCAACGTGATCCAGACATCTTCGCCGCCCGGGAAGAACGTCGCGGGGGCGAAGTAGATCGGATCCGCGGCCGTCGGATCGAGGAAGTGCCCCTTGGTCGCCGACCACTCGAAGCGGACGCCGAGACAGACAGGTTGAGGCACCGACGCGTGGAGCTGGATGAACGAGCACTCGTCGACGCACAGAGGCGCGTTTCGGTTGATCTGCGGTCGTACTCCGCCGCAGACAGGGTACGGGCAAGCCATCGAGGGGCATCCACCGCAGTACATCGGCGTCACCGAAGAGCAGTACGGAATCTCGCACGATGGTTGGCCGCACGGCTCGATGGGCACTCCGCAACCCCCGGCCATTGCGACAACCGCAGAGGGAACGACGATGGGAGTCGGAGCCGTCGGCCTCGGGGCCGAAGAGCCGCACACCGAACAACCGCCCGTCGGCTCGTACCCCACGGCGTAGGGGTAGGAGGTCGTGAGCGACGAAGGAGCGAGAGCCGCTGGCGTCGTCACAGGAGCGGACGCCGTCGTCACGCCGGACACAGGCTGCCAGTACGTGCCGGTCGCCGGCGTTTCGGCCGCCGTCTCGGAAAGCACGAGGGGTTCGTTCGTCGCCTCATCCGCGGGGGCTCCAACAAGCAGGAGAAGGGCAAGGCCCGCGACGAACGCCCCGATCAACACCACAACCAACGTGTCCGTGTCCACGTGCACCTCCCAGTCGCAGTCCTTCCCCCCAACCTTCTTCGTCCGCTCTAGGAGGCTACACTCCGAATCGCGGAAAGTCAATACCCGTCTAGCGTAACGTACATCACAGAGCGGCCGATGTAGACCTCTAGCCGATGGCCGCACGCATTCCTCCTGATCCCGTAGGACAGGCTCGCCGTTCAAGTCGGCTGGGGTTCGACGACCGGCCGAACTCCTTGGCCGTCGGGCGCAGCAACCGAACCGGCCAGGAGAAGCCATGGGCCAGACCTGGCTTCTCCCAAGCTGCTCGACGCGCTAGGCCGAAGTTCCTGAGCCGGAAACAGCGGGATCCCCGTTGGGGTGGGGAGT